>QEVI01000209.1 GCA_003576855.1 Planctomycetota bacterium | reverse complement strand
GTCAAGCGGCTGCATGCCACAGTGCTCGCCCTAATGGGGCTCGACCCGAATCGGCTGAGTTATTTCTTCCACGGCCTTGACCAGAAGCTGGTCGGCGTAGAGCCGGTCGAGCCGATCCGTAGTATCATGGCCTAGCGCTCTTGTTGTAGACGTAGCAGCCCGGCGCCGTCGCAGCGCATCAAGCCGCGTGCGTCGGCCGGGGGAATCGCCGTAAGAGAACCGACCTGATGACCGCTCCTGGCTCTGGCAGCTTATTTCGCCTCGATGGACGGGTTGCCCTGGTGACGGGAAGCACGCGTGGTCTGGGCAAGCAAATCGCCCTGCACCTGGCCCGGGCCGGTGCGCGGGTCGCCATGAACTACGCCAACGATCGCGCGGCGGCGGAAGCGGCGTACGACGAGCTCTGCAGCGTCGCGCCGCATGCATGGCTGGCCCGCGGCGACGTTACCGATCCCCGCAGCGTGGAGTCCATGTGCGCAGAAATCCGGGAGCGGCTCGGTCCCATCGACGTGTTGGTCCTCAATGCCACATGCCCGCAGCCGCAACGGGCGTTCGAGCAGTACGATTGGGCCTTCTTCGTGCGGATGCATGACTTTTTCGTGAAAAGCCCCGTGCTGCTGATGCGCGCTTGCCTGTCCCACATGAAAGAGCAGGCCTGGGGCCGCATCATCCATGTCACCAGCGAGGTGTTTGCGCTCGGCACGCCGCAGTACTCCGCGTACGTGGCGGCCAAGGGGGGACAGACGGGATTGGCGCGGAGCACCGCCCGTGAATTGGCGCCCTACGGAATCACGGTGAACATGGTGGCCCCCGGCTGGATTCCCGTCGAACGGCACGCCGACGAACCGCAAGAAAAACGTGACGCCTACCTGGCCGAGGTCCCGGCCAGTCGCTGGGGTACGCCCAGCGACGTGGCGGCGGCCACGGTCTATCTGGCGAGCGACGAAGCGGGATTCGTCACCGGTCAGACGCTCGCCGTCAACGGCGGGCATACGGTGTACTGAACGTGCCGGCCGTTGCATAACATGACAGCCGCTGCTCACACGCGCGGGGGCCAAGCGGCTTACAATACGTGCAATCTCCGCCCAACCGCCACGCAACCTCGGTGCGTCCGTGCCTTCCTCGCCCCGACCGGTAGTCCCGCCCCCTCCCGCCCTGCCTGGCGGGGAAATCGAGCTGCGGCCCTACGGCGACTTCATCGACTGGCTCGCCGCCTCTCGAGGGACGCTGGCGGTGAGCACGTACAATTCCGGCAAGGTGGCGCTCCTCTCGGCCCGCGGCGCCACGCTTTCGGCGAACGTGTGGAAGCTTCCTCGCCCGATGGGGCTGGCGATCCAGGACGACCTACTGGCCATTGCGGCGCGGCATCACGTCTTGGTGTACGAGCTGACCGCAAACTGCCCGGCCGATCTGGCGCAATGCCGTCTTAAGGCGGCCTACCATACCGGCCGACTGGACGCGCACGACCTAGCGTTCGACTCGCAGGGGCTGCTGTTCGCAAACACGCGATTCAATTGTGCGGCTCGGCCGAGCGACCGTGTGCACTTCGCGCGAACGTGGCAACCGTGGTTCGTTGCGCGGTCGGTCCGCCGCGATAGCTGCCACTTGAACGGGATCGGCGTTCGTGACGGGCGGCTGGCAATGGCTACGGCGTTCTGCCAATGCGGCGTGCCGGCGGGATGGCGCACGGCTGAACGCTTTACCAGCGGAATCCTCATCGACGTACAGGGCGAGCAAATTGCCGTCAACGGTCTGAACATGCCGCACTCGCCCCGCTGGCATGAGAGCCGCTGGTGGTTCTGCAACTCAGGCGAAGGCGCGGTATGCACCTTTGCACCCGGCCGCGCCGGCGTAGAGGAAGTTGCCGCCCTGGCGGGATTCACCCGGGGCCTGACCTTCGCCCACGGCCGCGCGGCGGTCGGGCTGTCGCGGATTCGCAGGCGACATATCTTGGACGCGCCCCCGGTGCGCCAACGGTGGCCCGCCTTACGAGCCGGCGTGGCCATCATCGACCCGGCGAGCGGCGCGGAAACCGGCGGCGTCGAGTTCGTCCGTGGCGGCAGAGAGGTCTACGACGTCGCATTCATTCCAGAACGGCCATGAACTTCGCGTCGTCCAACGAGGTAGGTTGCCGTGCGGAGACCGCGTGCCTCGGCCGGAGCTTGGGAATCAGTTACTTCAACGACGTGGTTATACACAGGCGTCAGCGCTCGAACTCGAGGAATCGCTAGCACGGCGAAACCGAGTCCGTTGCGCACCTTGCTGGGGTGCGGATGCTACGTAGATGCACTTGAACCGGCGCGTTCAGCAAGGACAATCGAGCGCGTGCGACGCTCGCGCCGCCAGTACGCCGAGGGATGGGCCGCTTCGAGCAAGTTCATCCGCATCGGCGGCCGGGCGCCGGGTCGCAGGAGGAAATCTTGGCGGACGACGCTGCCCACGAGGTTGAATCGCCCAAGCCGCGACGTGTGCGGCTGCCGCGAAGCGTGGTTTTCTCCGCTATTCTTGCCGCGATGCTCGGCCTGCTCGCCGGGGTAGGGGCCTTCACGTTTGGCTACGGCAAAGGCTGGAGCTACCTCAGCAACGATCCGCAAACGTGCGTCAACTGCCACGTGATGCAGGATCACTATGATTCGTGGCAGAATTCCAGCCACCGCCACGTGGCCGTCTGCAACGACTGCCATCTGCCGCACCATCCCCTCGGCAAGTGGATCACCAAGGGCGACAACGGCTTCTTCCATTCGCTGGCGTTTACGCTGGGCGATTTTCACGAGCCCATTCAGATCAAGCCGCGGAACCGCCGCGTCACCCAAGGCACGTGCCTGCACTGCCATGAACAGACGGTGCATGAGATGCAGGCAACCGACGTAGCCGGCGAGGCGCCATCCTGCGTCCACTGCCATGCCGACGTCGGGCATGCTCACCGGTGACGCGGCACGCCGCGTTCGACACGCAAACAGGCTGTCCAGGAGCGATAGGAAATGACCCCGCCAAAAGAGCACGAAAACAGTTCTTCGGCCGCGGCGGCCGGCTCCCCGCCGCCGCATGGCCGCCCCTCCGGGCGCACGGTGGCGCTCTTTGCCGCGATTCTGGCGGCCGTCGGCCTGGCCACGTTCGGGGTCATCGCGCTGTTGGTCTCCATTTTTGAACGGAAGCAGGAAGCCCGCACGCCGTTCGTGCGATTAGTGGAAGTCAACGAGGTGAGCACCGATCCGGCCCCCTGGGGCATCAACTGGGCGACGGAGTTCGACAGCTATCGCCGCACGGTGGACGATTCGGAAACCCAGTACGGCGGCTCCAGCGCCATGCCCGCCAGCAAGCTGGAGGAACAACCGTGGCTGAAGCGACTGTACGCCGGCTATGCGTTCAGCATCGACTATCGCGAGGCCCGCGGACACGCCTACATGCTCTACGACCAGGAGGTGACCGAGCGGGTCACCAAGCGACCGCAAACCGGCGCCTGCCTCCACTGCCACGCATCGGCTGTTCCCATGTACCGGCGGCTTGGCCTGGAAGCGCAAGGCAAGAAAGCCGACGCCGAAACCTTGGCGGCGGACTTCAATTGGCCCGCGGTGATGGAAGGATTCAAACTGGCGGCGGCGATGGACTACGCCAGCGCCCACGCCGAGTTGCTCAAGACGCCCGACGGAACGCCGGGCGAGAATGCGCCGCTGTTCCCGGGCGGGTCGTCCACCGAGATCGCCACGCCCGCCAATCAGCCTGCCGCACCGCCCGAACCGAACTCGAAAGACGACGGCGACGACGCAGCGCCCGACCCGCACGCCATGGGCGAAGCCCACCCGGTCGGCTGCATCGACTGCCACGATCCCAAGACCATGCGGGTGCGCATCACCCGGCCGGGATTCGTCGAAGGCATCGCGGCGCTGGCGGCCAGCGACGATCGCTTGCCGCACCTGCCGAGCATCGAGCGCTGGCGCCGCGGCGACCGTTCGAAGCCGTACGACGCCAACGCCGAGGCTAGCCGTCAGGAAATGCGCAGTTTCGTCTGCGCGCAATGCCACGTGGAGTATTACTGCTCGTCGAAGGAGACGCTGTTCTTCCCCTGGCAAAAGGGCCTCAAGGCCGAGCAGATGGAGGCGGCCTTCTCAGCGCACAAGTTCCCCGACGGGACGCCGTTTTTCGATTACGTCCATGGCGAGACGGGCGCCAAGGTCTACAAGGCCCAGCATCCGGAGTTTGAGCTGTGGGCCCAGGGCGTTCATGCCCGTAGCGGCGTGGCGTGCGCCGATTGCCATATGCCCTATGAGCGGCAAGGCGCGCGTAAGGTCAGCACCCACTGGGTGCGCAGCCCGCTGCTGAACATCAACAACGCCTGCCAGACCTGCCATAACGTGCCCGAGGCGGAGTTGCGCGAGAAGGTCATCACCACGCAGCGCCGGACGACCGGGCTGATCAAGGTCGCCGCGGCGGCGATGACCGACATGCTCGACGCGATTCGAGACGCCGAGGCGGCCGGCGCTACGCCGGAACAACTTGCGCCCATCTTCGAACTGCAAAAGAAAGCGATGTGGCGGCTGGATTTCATCAATAGCGAGAATTCGCTGGGATTCCATGCCCCGCAGGAGGCCGCGCGGGTCCTGGGCGAATCAATTGACTTCAGCCGGCAAGCCCAGGTTCAAGCCCTGCGGCTGCGAGCGCCCGAAGCGCCTCCCTCGACGCGACCCGTCGAGCCGATCCAAGGCGTCACCCCGACTGAGAAGGCGCCGCCGTCGGCCGCGCCGCCGGGCGAGAACGCCGACGCCGCGGCGCCTGTCGACGCCGCGGGCGATTCGGACGCGGCGCCGTCCGCGCCGCAGTGAGTTGCCGCCAGGCGGCGGCTCGGCCTTTGCATCGGGAGCTTGCCAACCAGGCGTACGAGCGCCAGTGGTCGGACAAGCTCCCGTTTGCTTACGCCGGCTGGCTGGCTAGAAGTTCAGCTCCCACTGTGAATAGATGAAGTCGGAGTCGTTCGGCGCCAGGATTTTGCTGCCGCGCCACAGATGCGACCACCCGACGAGCACGTTCGATCTCGGGGCGATGTTATAGCGGACGATCACGTCCAGTTCGTCGCCGTAATCCTTGCTGGCCGTGCTCTGCGCCGGCGTGCCGCCGATGGCGGGGATGACGTCGTTTTCCTGGTTCGCCATGAAGTGCCAGTACCAGAACAGCAAGCTCCAGTCCTTGCTGGGCGTGGCGGTCAACAGCAAGTTGGGGGCTTCCACGTTCGAACGCTGCACCGAGTCGATGAAGCCGAAGTACTTATGCGCCAGCGGGAACAGGTGGTTGAAGCGGTTGAAATCCCCGCCGACGTTATTGCCCGACGCGTAGTCGTAGTACGCCCATAGCGTGGGGGACCACGGCAGCACGTCGCCCAGCTTGCGGCCAATGCCGGCCGTGACGAACGCGGCTTCATGGTCCAGCCCCAAGCCGCTCTGCCGGCCGAACTGAGGCCCGCCTTCCATTTCAAACAGCCAGTTGTCGGTCAGGGCGCCGTTCAGCCGCAGGCCGAGCGTATGAATGGAGAAATCGCTCTGGCCGCTGGGCAGGTGCGAAACAGACTGGTTGTCGTAGCCCAGGTAGTAGGCGTCGATCGTCAGGTCCTCGACGCCTGAATACGTGTTATAGATCCCATAAAACGGCTGGTCGTAATCGGCCTCGTCCAGCTCGTTCGGAACGACGGGCACAAAGTGCGTGTAAAACACGTCGGACGTCCAATCCTCGCCCTTCATCAGCACCCGGGCGCCTTCGAACGTGCGGCGGGTATTGGCCCAGTCGAGGGGCGAAACGAGCCGTTCATTGCCGTACAACAGTTCCTGCCGACCGACGCGAAGCGTGGCGCCGTCCATGACCACCACGTCGGCGAACAGGTTCAGAAAGTCGCCGTAGTTGCGATCGATGAGGCGGGGGAGGTACGTCCCGTCGTCATCGGTCGTGTCCGCGTAGATGCCTTCCTGATAAATCCGCAGGCGGTCGCTGATCTTCCAGTCGCCGTAGAGACGAAGGCGCGTGAGCACGAAGTCGTGGTTGTTGAACTGGAAGCGCGACGTGCCCGGGCCGGCCAGGTCCTGACCCATGCCCTCTTCGTGATGATAGCGCTCGCGAAGCTGGCCGCCGATATCGAGCGTTCCCCAATCGCCGCAACGAACCGGCAATTGCTTCAGGGCGTCGCCGAGACAGCAATCCGCGCCGCCGCTTTTCAGATAGCTGAAATCGTTGTTGTAAAACAGCGGTTTGTGCGACGTCGCGCAGGGGTTGGGCTTGGGGGCGGGCTTCTTGGCCGGCGCGGCCGCCGGCGCCGTGGCCAGCCGAGCCGGACCAACCTGGTAGCTCGCCATGGCCTCGTCGCGGGCAGGATCGGCGCCCTCGGCTGCGACGGCGTCCCAGGCATACGCGTCGGCCGCCAGATCGGTGACCAGCGCCGCGTCGGGTTCGCCCACGTCCTCCGCCGGCCGCACCTCGTGCCGCGACTCCGCTCCGCAAGTGGAGCCTGCGGCGAGTAGACACAGTGCCACTGTAAATGAAAGACCCCGTCGTTTCATATGCGTCAGCTTCTTTCTTAAGTCGGCGCTCGACAGCCCCGTCCCTACGGGCTACACGGGCGCTTCTATCTGACGCTTCGGCGAAACGCCGCCCAGGCGTTAACGCGGGAAACCGCCGACGGCAAAGTCAGCGGCGACTTTACCGGCTGGGCGGCGTTTGAAGGTTAACGGCAATAAAAAAGCCCCGACCTGGCTAGGTCGGGGCTATCGTGTGAACTGCCGCAGCGCGGGCTGCGCGGGAACTTGCCCGGGCTTACACCTTAGGGATTCGCATGGCGTAGAACGACCTCCACACGAAGACCAGGGCGATGGCCAACATGCCGGCGCCGACGTACGCGGTGATGTCTCGCGTCCCGTTGGAATGGGCGGCCTCCTTCATCTCCACCGCGATTTCCACGGCTAGCAGCCCGAACAACGTCGAGAACTTGATGATGGGATTGAGCGCCACCGAGGTGGTATCCTTGAACGGATCGCCGACGGTGTCGCCCACGACGGTCGCGGCGTGCAGCTCGGTCCCCTTTTCTTTCAGATCGACTTCGACCAGCTTTTTCGCGTTGTCCCAAGCGCCGCCGCCGTTGGCCATGTAAATCGCCTGGAACAGGCCGAACACGGCGATGGACACCAGGTACGCTACGAAGAAGTTCGGATCGAAGAACGCGAAGGCCAAGGTAATGGCCATCAGGGCGATGAAGATGTTCCACATCCCCGCCTGGGCGTACTGCGTGCAAATCCGCACGACGGTTTTCGAATCGTTGATGTCGGCCGCGGCCTTGTTGAGGTTCATATTCTTCTTGATGAACTCGACCGCCCGGTAGGCGCCGGTGGTCACGGCCTGCATCGAGGCGCCGCAGAACCAGAAAATGACGGCCCCGCCGCACATGAATCCGAGCAGCACTGGCGCGTCGGTCAGGCTGAGCTGCAGCAGTCCCTTTTTGCCCAGCAGCAAGATGATCGCGAAGATCATCGTCGTGGCGCCCACCACGGCGGTGCCGATGAGCACCGGCTTGGCCGTCGCCTTGAAGGTGTTGCCGGCCGAGTCGTTGGCCTCCAGGTAGTGCTTGCCCAGCTCGAAGTCGGGCTCAAAGCCGAAGTCCCGCTTGATCTGCTCCTTGACGCCGGGAATGCTCTCGGTCTGCGCCAGTTCGAAAATCGACTGGGCGTTGTCGGTCACCGGGCCGTAGCTATCGACCGCGATGTTCACGGGCCCCATGCACAAGAAGCCGAAGGCCACCAGGCCGAAGGCGAAGATCGAGCCCACGCCGACCAGGTCCACCTGGGCCAGGTCTTCCTGGATGCGGGTCCGCGTCGGCTCGTCCAAGGAGTTGAGCGTCTCGGACGTGGGGATTCGCTGAGCGGCCTCGTTGGCCGGCAGCCCGGCGATCTCTTCGCGCGATGCTTCCAGCTCCCGTTCGATCTTCTCCCGCGTCGGTGCGTCGAGCCGCTCCAGCGCCAGGGAGCGCGGCTGGTGCAGTTGCACCTTCATCACGTCGTCCAGCCCTTGCTGGCTGACGAAGTACGCCCCGGCCATGAGACCGGCGATGAGCATCCCTTTCCAGAACGCGCTGAAGTTGCCGGCCACCAGCCCGGAGAGGATCGTCAACGACGTCCCCCCTTCGCGGGAGGCGGTGACGATTTCGTGGACGTGCTTCGAATGGGAGCTGGTGAAGATCTTGGTGAACTCGGGAATCAGCACTGCGGCCAACGTGCCGCAACTGATGATCGTGGCAAGCTGCCACCACAGTTGCCCGGTGACGTCCGAGGAAACGCCCGGCACGTCCAAGTCGCGAATCAGCAGCCAGCTCATGCCGAAGGAGGTGCTGATGCAGAGAATCGAGGCGATCCAGATCAACCGCGTCAGCGGCGCTTCGAAGTTGAAATCCTTCTTGCCGCGGTACTGGGCCTCGGAAATCGCCTGGTTTACGAAGTAGCTGACGCCCGACATGAAGTCCATCAAGAACCGCATGGCGAAAATCCACACGATCAGCTTCGCCTGCAGGTCGGCGTTGGGAACCATCTGGCCTTGCGGGTTCAGCATCATCACGGCCAGCGTAATGAACGAAATCAGTGCGACGGAAGACGATCTTCATCAGGTCGGAGCCGATGTCGGCGATCTTCGTGAAGATGCCGCCCGCAATCCGCAAGGCCGACGCCCCGAGCGATTCGCCAATGGCGAAGCCCAGGAAGCAGTAGCCGACGATGTCCCGCGGCACGAAGAGCAGGATGATGACCATCATCACCAGCTCGAGCGAGATGAGAAACAGGCCGATCGACATGCCGGCCCGCAACGGAATGTTGACCACGTCCCACGGTTCGCCGCGGAGCGAGGCGAACGCCGTGCGGGCGTTGGCGTACGTATTCAGCCGAATGCCATACCAGGCGACGGCGTACGAGCCGCCCATCCCGACGATCGAGAACAGCAGCACCAACAGGGCCGTGCTGGGCTCTTCTTCCTTCAGGCCGATGAAGTAGTACGTCATGGCGGCGCCAATCAGTACGAACAGCATCAGCAAGAACTTGCCCTGTTGAATGAGGTACGTTTTACAGGTCTGAAAGATGATCTCGGCGACGTCCAGCATCGACTGATGCGCCGGCAGGGCGGCGATCTGCGTGCGCAGATACAGGCTGATGCCGAGCGTGCCGAGAATCACCAGGGCGCCGTATAACAGGATGCTGTACGCCGTGATGCCCGTGTTGTCGGGATCAGCCGGATCGACGAAGAACTTGCCGGCATGAAGATCGGGAATGGCCAGGTCCGCTTCGCTGGCCATGAGCGGCGCGGCGCTAACCAGCGCCAAGGCGACGGCCAGCGCCAGCCGCGCCGCCAGCCGCCCCAGGCCGCCGCCAGTGGCAGGGTCGTCGGGTTCACTATCGACCGAAGGCGCCAGCGCGCCGGATTGTGGGAATTGCATGCCGCTTCCTTTCATACCTTGCGGTGCAGCGCGACCGCCCAACCGCGGGGCGTCGCCAAGAAATGCCGCAGCGACCAATTCGCTAGGGCTGAATATGAGCATCGTTTTCGTTACCGCCATGCCTGGCGAGAGTCCAGTTGGCCGCTCAATTTACGCTAAAGTGCCCTCCTTGCCTACCGCATGAACCGCGAGGAAACTGCGGGAATTCCCCGGCGCTGCTGCGGTGATCCGGCGGCCTTTCGCGCCGTAAGCCGACCGGCTCGCCAGCGCCTGCGCACCGCCCGCTGCGCGCCTGCGCAATCGTGCGCACCAGAGCCGTCGCTCGGAGGGTGGCGCATCGCTAGGCCCGCGCCGTGAGCAGCACCTGCAGCGAACCGAAGAAGAAGTTCTCCTGCCGCGGCAGGAATTGCGCCGCGTCGGGCGACGCCAACGCCGCCAGCCGAGCTTGCGCTCGCTCGCTAAGCCCCGGGCCGTGCTGCTCGAGCATTTCCTTCAGGTAGAGCTCGATGTAGCGTTCGAGCATCGCGCCGCAGGGGCGCTGCCGGCTGAGGAACATGTATTGCCGCGTGATGTCGTGGTAGCCGGCCTCCCGCAGTAGCCGCTGGGCAAAGCGGGGGAAATACGCGCCGATGTAGCTGTCCTCGTCGCCGATCTGCCGCTGCTCGGCCTGCCGCAACGAAAGCTCCAGGTCCGGCGGCCAGGAGAGCATGATCGAGTGAACGCTGTCGCTCTCGAGCACCGCCAGCAGCCCGCCGGGCCGCAGCACGCGACGGAACTCCCGCAGCACCCGCGGGATGTCGGCATAGCTCTGCATGCTGTGGACCGACCACACGGCGTCGACGCTTGCCGCATCGAACGGCATGGCCGCGACGTCTCCTTCAACGACGCTAGTGCGACTGGCCGCAGAGTGCGCGGCGAGTCGCCGGCGGCAGACGGCGAGATACGCCGGCGAGTTGTCCAGCGCAATGGTCGTGCCGTTGTCGAGGCGCTCGGCCAACAGGCCCGCGAAAAAACCATCCCCGCAGCCGGCGTCGATGCACGTCTCGCCGCCCGTCAGCGGCAGGTCGGCGATGATGCGGCGAAAGTCGTCCGCTAGCGCTGCGTGGAGCGCAGCGAGCCGCTCGGCGTAATCGGGAAGTCGGTTCATCCAAAGCGCTTCCGATCGCGTTAGGTGGGCGAATGCCCGTAGCTGGCCGGCGACGCAACTGGCGTTCCAGAGCGGCCCCGAAGAACGAACGACTGCTCGGCCCGCCGCCGACGGCGCGCTATGTATGTTCGC
>QEVI01000208.1 GCA_003576855.1 Planctomycetota bacterium | reverse complement strand
CATGCATATCGTCCAAATGCGGGCGCAAGTGGATTGGTAATTGCTGCGGAAGCGGCTCGCGGCCCCTGCGCCTACGCCGGGCGCGTGCCGACCCCCTGTCCTTTCACCATCAGGCAGTTCGATGAACAAGTTACTCGCAATTGGCATGGTAACGGCGTTCTTCCCGCTGGCGGCGCGGGGCGAGGCGCCGACGGCCGTCCCGGCCGGGTTTGTCGGCGAAGTCGTTAAGGATCGCGCAGGCTGCTGCGACGCCATGCCGTGCTGCGGCGGATGCGGCAAGACAGCGCGCGTCGTCTGCGAGACGGAAAAGATCGCCAAGCACGCGTGGATCGTCGAGTGCGAAGACTATTGCCCGCTGTTTCCGTCCAAAAAGTGGGACTGGAATTGGACGATCGGCTGCCCCAGTTCGCAGTGCGCCGACGCCGTTGACGCTTTGAGCTGCGCGGCCGGTCCCGATATGCCACGCCCCGGACCGTGCCGCAGCGTAAGACGACTTGTCAAGAAGGAGTACAAGGTCGAATCGCCGGCGTTCGCGTGCGTCGTCGAATCACGCTCGCGTGATTGCGGCGCTGCGGTTGCCGAGCCGTCCGCCCAGACGGCGCGCGAGCCCGCGGGCAAGAAGCCGCTCTACGTGGCCGACCGCCGCGAGTCGGATGCAGCGTACGGCGAGTAGAGACGCGCTGGGGCTCCGCGCAGCGGAAATCCGGACCCCGTCGCGCTGCGGCCGCTCAGTTCCCGCGACGCGCTTGACCCGGGCGGCTCGACGCCGATTCAGCCTTCGCCATACGCCATCGTGTCGCGGTCGCTGAAGGGTCGATAGTCGTAGAAGTAGTACCTGATGGGCGCCCGATGGCGGTGCATCGGCTCGATGAGAATCGCCGGGCGGGCCGGCCGATAGTGACTGGTGCGCGGCCGGTGGATGCCCCGCGCCTCGGCGCTGGCGGCGGACAGGCTTACGACGACCGCAATTGCGGCGGGAAGGAAGGACGGCAGCTTCATCAATCGGTACCTTGTGACGCAGGCAAGGTTAAAAGGGCAAAAAAAACGAGCGGCGGTGGGCGCCGCACCGAGTGCGTCGCGCACTGGTTAGGCGGGACAACTTCGATGCTAGTTACCGCCGCTGGGCGGTTCAACTTTTTCCCGCCGCGTGCCGCCGCGACACGACGCCCGTCGGAGGGGTTTTATGGAGCAATCCGGCTGCATGGCCCCGCTCGGCTTGGTCCACGCCCCGGCCCAACGCAGTAGCCGCCGCTCAACGAGCGGCCGGAGCGGCCAGGGCGACCAGCCTCGCCGTACAGCCCTCGACAACTTCCCGCCGCCGTTTAGACGCACGACCCGCCTGCGAAGTTCCGTCGACGGTTCCGTCCAAACCGAAGCTCGCATCCGGCCTACGGGCCCGCAGCCGCGGCGATTACGACGAGGTTCGCCATGATCGGCGGCTTGTACACTGCGCCAAAGCGTCAGCGAGGCGCCGCGGGGGACGCAAATAGGTCGCGCAGTTCCAATCGAACGAGCGGATCGTCGGACGTCGGCGGTTCGCCCAGCGCCAGGTGCAGCGCCAGTTCGCGAGGTTCGAAGATCATGGTCTGCAGCGTCAGTTCGCCCTGGTTGGCCGCATCGAGCCGGGCCTGCACGGCGGCCACGTCGATCGGCTTGCCGGCCGGGATCTGTTGCAGGACGTCGTACCGCCGGCACGTTTCGCCGACCGTGAGACCTTCGGCGCGAAAGTGGTTGGTGCAGAACAGCAGGTGATCCTGGTCGTCGCGGCGAGCGACGTTGTCGGGCGTGATCTCGAACACTGCGCCGCCGTGTCGATCGCACACCGCCAGGTTCATCCACGTCGTCGCCTTCACGCTCCGCAGCAGCGCTTCGGCCTCGTCGGCGTTGTCGCACTCCTCCAGGATGCGGCGGAACACAAAGGCCAGCGGCACGCCCGCCGGGTTGAATCGTCGGGAGCCGTCGGCGGAAGCTTCGACGTCGAGCGTCGCCAGGGCCAGGCCCGCGTCATTCATCCCGGAGAGCACGCCGACCAGGCCGGGAAAACCCACCGCGGCGAACGCATGGAGCCCTTCGGGGCGGTAGACCGTCACCACGCTGTAGCGATGGAGCTCGCCGAGCGTCAGGAAGTCGAAGTTGCGGCCAAGCAGCGGCCCGCCGGCGGCGCTCCGCGGCGGCTCGACGATGATTGACGAGCAGCCGACGCGGCGAAGCTCCAGCAGCGTGTTGGCGACGACGATCTCCGCATCGCCAAAGCCAGTGTGCTTGGCAATCGACTGCAGCTCGCGCTGGTGCCGCTGAGGCGCCTGCGCCACCAGGCCTCGGCCGGCTTGCGCGATGAACGGGAAGAACGCCTCCAGGCCGTACTCCTTTGCGAATCGTTTCGGAAGCGCTAGCGCCGGCTTGGCGGCGGCGCCAAACAACTCGGCGTGCTGTCGGCCCATTGCTTCCGGCGAGCCGCTAAGAACCGCAACCGGAATGCCCTCGACGTAGCGCAGTTCGCCTCCCTCAACTCGCTGTGGAGAGAACACAGCGGGCGACGCGGCATACGCCCCGCATGAAAGAGCGAGCGAAAGCGCCAGCGCGGCGAGCGCGACCCCAAGTCTCGCGGCGGACATGAGCGAATGGGCCTCTCGGGTGAGCGTGGTTAAGAGAATGATCGTAACGCCGGCCCCTGTTATAACAGACGTACGAGTACGGCGGAGCGCCGACAGTTTGCAGACCTCCCCTGCGCTCCATTTTAGACAAGCGCCCGGAGTCCGGCGGATGAAGCCTGCGTTCTTGTATTTCGATTTGGGCAATGTGCTATTGTCGTTCAGCCACGAGCGGATGTGCCGCCAGATGGCCGCGGTGGCCGGCGTGGCGGCCGAGGAGATCCGAAACGCCCTCATGGAGTGCGGCCACAGCCCATCGCTGCAGCGCCAGTTCGAATCGGGGCAGATTAACGCCTTGGCGGTCTATGAGCTGTTTTGCGAACAGATTGGCGTTCGGCCCGATATGCACCAGCTATTTGCCGCCGCGCGGGACATTTTCGAAATGTTGCCCGAAAGCTACGTGCTGATCGAAGAGCTTGCGTCGGCCGGGCATCGGCTGGGCATTATGTCGAACACCAACCCCATCGACTGGGAGTTCGTCACGGCGGAATACCCGTGGCTGAGGCGGCGCTTTCAGCACGCGGTGCTGAGTTACGAGGTTCGGGCGATGAAGCCTGACCCGGCAATCTACCGTGCCGCGGTGAGCCGGGCGGGCGTGCCGGCCGGCCAGGTCTTTTTTACGGACGACCGGCAGGAAAACGTGGAGGGCGCGCTCGCCGCCGGCCTGGATGCCGTGCTGTTCACGTCGGCCGCAGACCTGCGAGCGGCGCTGCGGTCGCGCGGCATTCTCGCCAGTTAGCCGGCGCGCGGTTAATATGGAGTTTCTTGTAGCTTGTCCCTGGGAGATCCCTTTCATGCGAGTGCTGGCCGCGTGCGCCTTGTTGTCTTGTTCGGCGGCTTCCGCCTTGGCCGCCCCGCCAGTCGCGGAACTGGTCGAGGTGCAGAAACTCGCCGCCGACGCCCCGCATAGTGCGTTTACCGATCTCATCCTGTGGCGCGATCAGTTTATTTGCGCGTTTCGGCAAGGCCGCGGGCACGTGTCGTCGGACGGGCGCATCGCGGTGATGAGCTCGCCCGACGGCGCCCAATGGAGCAAGATCGCCGAGTTGCAGGTCGACGGCCTCGACCTGCGGGATGCCAGCCTGTCGGAAACGCCCGACGGTCGATTGATGCTGATCGGCGGCGCCGCGCCGCGCAAAGCGGACGACGAGTCGGCGCCGACGGGGACCTTCGTCGCGTTTTCCGACGACGGCAGCCGCTGGACCGAACCAAGGGTCGTCGTGAAACCCGGTCGGTGGCTGTGGCGGACGACCTGGCACAAGGGCAAGGCTTATGGGATCAGCTACGCGGCGCCGGACGACCGGCCGTTTACGTCGCTGCTGGTGAGCGACGACGGCGAGGAGTTCGTCGAAGCGGCGCCGCGGCTGTTGGACGCCGGCTACCCGACCGAGGCGGCGATCCGCTTCGCCGACGACGAAACCGCCTACTGCCTGCAGCGTCGCGACGGGGCCGCGCCGCATGATTCTGCGTTTCTGGGCGTAAGCCGTCCTCCGTACACGCAGTGGCAATGGCACGATCTGGGGCTTTACTTCGGCGGGCCGAATCTGATGGAAACCCCCGCCGGCCAGTGGATCGCCGCCGGCCGAATTCAGCGCGACGGCCGGCCGACGACCGACCTGGCGTACCTCGACGTCCAGCGCCATACGCTCACGCCGATCCTCACCCTGCCCAGCGGCGGCGACACCAGCTATCCGGGACTGGCCTGGAAAGACGATCTGCTGTGGGTCAGCTATTACTCCAGCCACGAAGGCAAAACGTGCGTCTACCTAGCGAAGGTCCGGTTGACGCCCGACAGGCCGTAAACGCGACCGCGGTCGCCGTCACGCTCGGATGGCGGGCATTTCTAAGCGGAGGCAGCGAAACCATGGCATCGAAAGCCGTCGATCGACGCGATTTCCTCGCGGCCGCCGGCGCCACCGCCATCGGCGCCGCCGCGACGTGCACGGCCGGCGATTCCGCCCGGGCGGCGGCGGCCGGCGACCGGGTGCGGCTGGCCGTCGTCGGCATCCATGGCCGGGGCGGCCACCTGGCGCGGAAGCTGGCGGCCCGCGGCGACAGTGAAGTCGCTTACGTCTGCGACGTCGACCAGTCGCTGCTCGCTGCTTGTGCCGGCGAGGTCGAACAAATCCAGCAGCGGGCGCCGCAACTAGCGAGCGACTTCCGCCGGGCGCTGGACGACAAGGACGTAGACGCCATCGTGGTGGCGACGCCCGACCATTGGCACGCGCTGGCCACGGTCTGGGGGTGCCAGGCCGGCAAGGACGTGTACGTCGAGAAGCCCGCCAGCCATACGCCGTGGGAAGGACGCAAGATGGTCGAAGCCGCCCGGCGCTACGGCCGAATCGTGCAAGTCGGCACGCAGAATCGCAGCGCTCCGTACAACATCGCGGCGAAGGCGTATCTCGACGCCGGCAAGCTCGGCAGCGTCCATTTCGTGCGGGTCTTCAACCAGAAGTCGTGGCCGAATTTCCCCGCGGTCGACGACGGCGCCGTTCCCGCCGGCCTCGATTGGGACATGTGGACCGGCCCGGCGCCGCAGTGCCCCTACAACGAGAACTTCCACCGGCGCTGGAACCACTTCTGGCGGTTTTCCGGCGGCGACATCATCAACGACGGCGTCCACCAGATCGACCTCGCCCGCTGGCTGGTTGGCAAGGCGTATCCGCAGAGCGTCTATTCCACCGGCGGCCGTTACGCCGAGCCAGGCGCCTGCGAGTCGCCCGATACGCAACTGGCCGTGTTCCAGTTCGAAGACCTGGTGATGGCGTTCGACCTGACGCTTTACACGCCGTACATGATCAAAAGCGATCAGGCCTTGCGCGACAGCGATATGTTCCCGTACTGGCCGCAGAACGCCGAGCGGATCGAAATCTATGGCAGCGCGGGATTGATGGTCGTCGGCCGGCACGGCTGCGGGTGGCAGGTGTTCGATCGACCGAAAGATCGGCAGCCGGTAATCGCCGCTCAAGGCAACGGGCCGTTTCCCGACGACGCGCATCTGGCCGATTTTCTGCACTGCGTCAGAACTCGGGAGACGCCTAGCGCTGATATCGAACAAGGGCATCGCAGCACGCTGTTGTGCCAGCTCGCCAACATCAGCTACCGCCTGGGCGGAAGAAAACTGGTCGTCGACGCGGCCACCGAGACGCTCGTCGGCGACCAGGAAGCGAATCAACTCCTGCGACGCGAGTATCGAGCGCCCTGGGTCGTGCCGGAGGTCGTCTAGGCCATGCGACGATGCATCGCCCTGTGCTGCACGGCGACCTTGGCCGTCGCGGCGCCGAGAGCGCCGGCGCACGATCCGCCGGCGGTTCTTCCCGGCACGCAACCGCTCGTCATGGGCCAGCCGCTGGATGAGGTCATGGTCGAGGGCATCAGCCGGTACGCCCTGCGAGCGCTGGCCGAGTCGCCGGGTGTGCGCGACGCGGCATGGCGGATCGAGGGCGGCAGTCCCGCCCGCTACGCCCAGCTTGCCGAGCATCGCCGCGAACGGTTTCGCGCGATCATCGGCGCGGTCGACCCGCGGCTGCCGGCCGGCGGGTTTGAAGTCGTAACGAAACTTGGCGGCGACGGTCTTATCGCCCGCTCGGCGTCGGTCGACGTTTACGCCGTGCGGTGGCCGGTGTTCGCCGGGGTGCATGGCGAAGGGCTGCTGCTGCGGCCGCGGAAGCCGCCAGCGGCCCGCGTGGTCGCGATTCCCGACGCCGCTTGGACGCCCGAGCTGTTTGCCGCCGTCGCAAACGCTCCCGACGGGCCCCGGCCGATCGCCGCACTCCTTGCCGAGGCGGGCGCCGAGGTCGTCGTGCCCGTGCTCGTCAGCCGGGAAGACGACTGTTCGGGCAGCCCGCTCGTCGGTTACACGAACTTGCCGCACCGGGAGTTCATCTATCGCCAGGCGTTTCCGATGGGGCGGCACATCGTGGGCTACGAGGTCGCCAAGGTCCAGGCGGCGCTCGACCAGTTTGAACGGCTCAACCAGTCGCAAGGCCGTTCGCTGCCGATGGGAGCGGTCGGCGTGGGCGAGGGCGGCATGTTGGCGTTTTACGCCGCGGCGATCGACCCGCGGATGGAAAGCGTGCTGGTTTCCGGTTACTTCGAAGCCCGCGGCTCGATCTGGAAAGAGTCGATCTACCGCAACGTGTGGGGCCTGTTGACGGAGTTCGGCGACGCGGAGCTTGCGGCGCTGGCGGCCCCTCGTCGGCTCGTCGTCGAAGCGTGCGCCGTACCGGAGGTCGCCGGCCCGCCGCCGCTGCGCGCAGGGCGGCGGGGATGCGCGGCGCCGGGCGCCGTCATAACTTGCGCGCTGGCCAACGTGCAGAGCGAGTTTGATCGCGCCAAAGCGATGTACCAGCGGCAGGAGCCGGCCGAGCGCCTATCGCTGGTCGTCAGCGGCGACGGGCGGGGTCCAAGCGGTTCGGACGCGGCGCTAGTCGCGTTTCTCGACGGGCTTGGGATTCGGCTGGATGCCTCGCCCGCCAGACGCGGCGCTGAGGCAGCGCCGACAGGTGCAAGAGCTGACCGACTACACGCAGCGGCTCATGCGGCTTAGCGAGAAGGTGCGCGAGGACTTCTGGGCCAAGGCCGATCGTTCGAGCACGCAACGGTGGCGCGAGTCCACCGAGTTCTACCGCAACCATGTATGGGAGGAGATGATCGGCAAATTGCCCGAACCGGCGCTCCCCTTGAACGTTCGCACGCGGCGCGTCATCGCCGAGCCGCACTGCGCGGGGTATGAAGTCGTCATCGACGTGCTGCCGGAGGTCGTCGCCGGCGGCGTGTTGCTGCTGCCCACTGATCTCCGCGCCGGCGAGAAGCGGCCGCTGATCATCTGCCAGCACGGGCTGGAGGGAGTCGCCGGCGACGTTAGCACGCGCTCGGGCGAGGCCTACGGCTACTACAAGGCGTTCGCCGATGAATTGGTCCGCCGGGGGTTCATCGTTTATGCCCCGCAAAACCCCTACCGCGGCGGCGATCGCTTTCGCCTGATCCAGCGGCAAGCCAATCCGCTCAAGCTGTCGCTGTTCAGCTTCATCATTCGCCAGCACGAGCGGACGCTCATTTGGCTGCAGTCGCTGCCCAGCGTAGATGCGTCGCGCATTGCGTTCTATGGCCTTTCCTACGGCGGCAAAACGGCGATGCGCGTGCCGCCGATACTGCGGGACCGTTATGCGGCGTGCATTTGTTCGGCAGACTTCAACGATTGGGTGCGCAAGATGGCGAGCGTCGACGACGCGTACAGCTACGTCTTCACGCCGGAGTATGAGATGCCGGAATGGAACCTGGGCCACGTCGCGTCCTATGCGGAACTTGCCAGCCTGTTTACGCCGCGGCCGTTCATGATTGAACGGGGCCACGACGACGGCGTCGCGCCCGATGAGTGGGTGGCCGCCGAGTTCGCCAAAGTCCGGCGGCATTACGGCAAGCTTGGATTAGGCGACCGAGTCGCGGCCGACTTCTTCGACGGGCCGCATACGATCCATGGCGAGGCGACGTTCGACTTCCTCCATAAACATCTCGACTGGCCGGCGAAAAGATGAGCTCGCGGACCAAGTTCGCCGTGGCGTTCTCATTATGCAGCAGCCAGAACGTCCCGTCCGGCTCGCAATCGCCGGGCTCCGTGCAGCCGATGGCACAATTCATGCGGATATCTCTGCTGAGTTTGCTGTGGTGCACCGCGGCCGGGCCTGCGTCAGACGGGCGGTTGCAGGCCGCGCCGCTGCAAGTTGCCGTCTTCACCGCCGACGTAACGCCGCCCCTGGGGCACGGCATGATGGGAGGCGCCTGGCTGGCCAAATCCGTCAGCGATCCGCTGGAGGCCAACGGGCTGGTGCTGCTGGGCGACGGCTTGCCGGCCGTCTTCGTTTCGGTCGATTGGTGCGAAATCCGTAACGATGCGTATGCTCGCTGGCAGGAGGCGCTGGCTGCCGCGGCCGGCACGACGCCCGAGCGCGTCCTGGTGACGACCGTGCACCAGCACGACGCGCCGGTGGCCGACCTGGAGGCCGAGAGGATTTTGCGGAGCCGCCGCCTGAAAGGGACGGTTTGCGATTTGGCCTTCCACGAGCGAGCGGTGCAGGGGGTGGCACGCGCGCTGGGCGTCTCGCTGCAGTCCGCGCGACCTTGTACCCATATCGGCGTGGGGCAATGCCGCGTGGAGCGCGTGGCGAGCAACCGCCGGTATGTACTGCCGGACGCCACGGTCCGCTTCGATCGCACCAGCAGCACGCGCAACCCCGCGGCCATCGCCGCGGACGAAGGGCTGATCGATCCGAACCTCAAGACGCTCAGCTTCTGGAACGGCGACGCGCCGCTGGCCGCCGTCAGCTTCTACGCCGTGCACCCGATGAGTTACTACGGCCAGGGCGAGGTCTCCGCCGACTTTCCCGGCCTCGCCCGTCGAAAACGGCAGCTTGAGTCGCCGGGCGTGTTGCAAATCTACGCCAGCGGGTGCAGCGGCAACGTCGTCGCCGGCAAGTATAACACTGGCGACCGGCATCTCCGTACGGTGCTGGCCGACCGGCTTCACGCCGCCATGGTTGCGGCATGGAAGGACGTCGAACGCTTCCCCGCGACTGGGTACAAGGTTCGGTTGGCGACGCTGCAACTCCAGCCGCGCAGCGATCCGGGCTTCACGGTCGCGGACCTCGAGCGCACGCTTGCCGAGGAAGCCGACCCCTTCAAGCAGTGCCTGGCTGCGATGGGATTAAGCTGGCGGCGCCGCCTCGAGGCGGGTCGGCCGATCCAGGCGCCGGTAATCGACTTGGGCCCGGCGCAGCTACTGCTGCTTCCGGGCGAGGCATACGTGGAATACCAGCTTGCCGCTCAGCAAATGAAACCCGACTCGTTCGTGTGCGTCGCCGGGTACGGCGACGGCGCCACCGGCTATATCCCGACCGAGAAGCACTTCGCCGAAGGCGACACGAACCTGGGCGACTGGTGTTGGGTCGCGCGGGGCAGCGAGGAGCGGATGCTCGACGCCATTCGGTCAGTGCTGGTAGAGCAGTAGGCCGGCTTCCTGGGCAGCACGCCGGCTCCGCGGCCGGTTGTGGCGGGGCCGGCGGCCGGTAACAATGGCCGTGCCCTGGGCTCCGTTCGTGCTAACCATCTCGTCCAAGTTGGATCCCGCCATGAACTCGCTTAGAGACCGTTTGTCCCGCGGCCCTGTCATCGGCGACGGCGGGTATCTCATCGAACTGGAACGCCGTGGATACGTCGATAGCGGATCGGGCCGCGAACGCGTCGGAACCGGTCGCGGCAGCGGCCAGTTCACGCCGGAGGTAGCGATTGAAAACCCCGACGCGCTCCGCCAGTTGCATCGCGAATTCCTGCGGGCCGGTTCCCAGGTTCTGCAAGCGCTCACGTTCTTCGGCACGCGCGAGAAG
Source organism: Planctomycetota bacterium (assembly GCA_003576855.1). Taxonomy (GTDB): domain Bacteria; phylum Planctomycetota; class Planctomycetia; order Pirellulales; family Lacipirellulaceae; genus Lacipirellula. The sequence continues at coordinate 5,841 of QEVI01000208.1, read as the reverse complement.
CTCGGCCGGGCCGGCTATGGCGCCCAAGTCGAAGAAATCAACGCGGCCGCAGTTCGCCTGGCGAAGGAAGTGGCCGGCGAACAAGCCCTGGTCGCCGGCAGCGTGTCGCGCACGCAGCTCGTGGAACGCGAGGGAACCGAGGCGCTCGGCAAGGCCCGCGATCACCTCGCTGAACAGATACGGCTGCTCAAGGACGCGGGCGTGGATTTCTTATTGCTCGAAACGTTCTTTCATCTTGCCGAGATGAAGGTCGCGCTGGAGGCGGCCGCCGAGAGCGGCCTGCCGGTCGTCGCCACGATGAGCTTTCGCCCGGTGATCAGCCAATGCAGCGACGGCCATTCGCCCGCCGAGTGCGCCCGCGTCATGGCCGACATGGGGGCCTCGGCCGTCGGGGCCAACTGCGAGCAAGACCCCCCGCGCATGTTGCCGTTGCTGCGTGAAATGCGCGACGCCGTGAGCGTGCCCATCGCCGCTCAGCCGGCGGCGTTTCGCACGACCGACCAGTGCCATTCGTTCACGCGGCTGCCGGAATTCCCCGACAGCTTGGAGGCGATTCAGATCCCTCGCCAGGCGTTCGCCGACTTCGGGCGAATCGCGCGGCAAGAGGCGTTCGGCTACGTCGGCGGGTGCTGCGGCTGCAACGCGGCGTACATCCGCGTCCTCGCCGACGCCGTCCACTCCCATGACGGTTAACCCCGGGCGCCCCTCGGGCGTCGCCATCGGGATCGATCTTGGCGGAACCAAGTGCGCCGGCGCCCTGGTGCAGTTCCCCGACGGGAACGTTCTCTCCTCGCAGGTTCAACCTACGCACGCCGAACGAGGCGGCGTGGCCCTGCTGGCCGACGTCAAGGCGCTGGCCCGCTCGCTCGAGCGCGACGCCGATCGGGCGAAACTGGCGCCGGCGGCCGTCGGCATCGGCGTGGCGGAATTGGTCGGGCGGGACGGCCGCGTGCAGAGCGCCGCCACGATTCGCTGGGAAGGCGTCGACGTCGCGGCCGAGCTGCACCAGGCGACAGGCCTTCCGGCGACCGTCGACGCCGACGTCCGGGCTGCGGCCCGCGCCGAGGCGGCGCTTGGCGCCGGCCGGCGCTATCGCAACTTCCTGTACGTGACCGTCGGCACAGGCATCAGCGCGTGCCTGGTGCTCGAAGGCGTCCCGTATGAAGGCGCTAGCGGCATGACCGGGACGTTCGCCAGCAGTCGAACGCTGGTTCCCGCCGACGACGGCAGGCTCGCGAGCGGCCCGCCGCTGGAGCAGTTCGCCGCGGGACCGGCGCTGGCGAGCCGCTACGCCGCGGCGCTCGCCGGCTTTCGAGGCGCCGCGCATGACGTGCTGGCCAGCGCGGCGGCCGGCGAGCCGACGGCCCGATCCATCGTATCGACGGCGGGCGAAGCGCTCGGCGCGGCGATTGGTCAGCTCGTCAACGTCCTCGATCCGGAAGCCGTCGTCCTCGGGGGCGGACTTGGCCTGGCGATTGGCCTGTATCGCGACGCGATCGACGCCGCGATGCGACGGCACATCTGGGCGAGCTGGCGCCGCGACCTGCCGCTGACGTCCGCCGAGCTCGGCGTACACGCGGGCGTCGTTGGGGCGGCGCTGGGCGCCCTGGAAGCGGCACGAGGCACGCGGCGATGATTCGCACGCACGTGTTTGAGGATTACGAATCGCTAAGCCAAGCGGCCGCCGCTTGGACCGCGGAGCGGCTGCGGCGGGCTCCTGAAGCCATCGTCTGCCTGGCCGCCGGTGCGACGCCTACGCGGACGTACCAGTTGCTGGCTGAAAGGGGCGCTGGCGACCCGTCGTTGTTCCAGCGTCGCTGGCTGCTGAAGCTGGACGAGTGGGGAGGCCTGCCGCTCGACCATCCGGCGACCTGCGATCGGCAGCTCCGGACGCTGCTCGTGACGCCGCTGGGTCTCGAACACAGGTACGTCGCGTTCGATAGCCAGCCGCTCGATCCGCAGGCCGAAGTTCGACGCATCGCCGCGTGGCTTGCCGACCATGGGCCGATTGGCCTGTGCGCGCTGGGACTCGGCGTCAACGGGCACTTGGGGTTCAACGAGCCGGCCAGTGCGCTGCAGCCGCACGCACACGTGGCGGAGCTCTCGGCCGAGTCGCTCAGCCACGCCATGGTCCGCCAGTGCGCGGCTCCTCCCCAATTCGGCCTGACGCTGGGGATGGCCGATCTCCTTCAGTCCCACGAAGTGCTGCTGCTGGCCAGCGGGGCCGCCAAGCGGGCGCCCTTGCGGCGGCTTCTCGCAGGCCGCCTCGAGACCCAGTTTCCGGCGTCGCTGCTCCACCTCCACCGCAGCGTGACGCTGCTGTGCGACCGCCAGGCGTGGCCTGCCGAGGAATCGCCGGACGCTAGTACCGGCGAATAAGTTGCAGGCCGAACTCCGCGTCGAACAGCAGGTCTTCGTCGCGCAGCGGCGCCACGCCGGCCACGCGGAGCGACGTTAGCGGCCCCAGCTCGAACAGCAGGCCGCCGGTCAGGTTCAGGGCGTCGCGCCGGAAGTCGGTTTCGTACACCGTGTTCGCGCCGTCGATTTGCGGCAGGTCCAGGTCTTCAGTCGTCGTCGTGTAGTGGAGTTCGACCATCGGGGCCAGGCCCGTAAGCCAGTCGTCGTGGTGTCTGGAGCGGAAGACCCAATAGCCCACCGAGTAGTCGAGGAACAACAGCGTCTGTTCAACGACTTCGTCCGAGCCGGTAGCGCCGAAGAAGCTGGGGTCGAACAGCGTCACGGTATTTCCCGTGACGTCGAAATTCACCTGCGCGACGAACTGCGTGAACAAGCGGTTGTTGGGACGGCAATAGACGCCGATGAACGGCTGCAAGAAATAGGATTCGTTCTCGAAGGTCACGGCAGGATTGCGGCTGGCGTTGTAGATCGTGGCGTCGTCGGCCGTGGGGAAGATCATGCCCAGGCCGCCGGCTATCGAGCACCAGGGCCCCTCGTACGCCAGCAGTTTGAAGGCCAGCGCCAGGTTGCCGAACTCGGCCGACATGGTGTCCAGGTCGCCCGTCCGTTGGTCGGCGCTCACCGACGCCTCGAACGGCACGCGGAACTCGATCGACGCCGCTTCGCCGAGAAACGTCCGTTCCAGGCCGAAGGTGAATCGATCGGCGTCTTGATCCCGCCCAATGACGTCGGTGACCGCGTTGTTGAAATGATGGAAGTTGAAGAACACGCGATCCTGCGGCAACGGGCTGTTGTTGTCGGCGAACTTCAACACGCGGTCGCCGCCGGCGACGGCCACCGTCGCGCCATTGACCGGCGAAGCCCGCAGGTATTGGTAGCCGCCGCCAAAAAAGTCGCCGATCATCCCCGGCGAGGCGGACGTGGCGGCCGCGACGGCGCCCAAGCTGGCCAGCGAGGGGGCGGGGCCGGTCATCGGCGCCGGCGCGTCCGGCGCCGCGTCGGCCGCCGACGGCGACGGTTCAGGCGCCTCGCCCATGCCGGGGGCCTCGCCGGGAAGGAGCTCCGACTCCAATGGGCACGGCGGGCAGGGATTCTCGCACGCGCGAAAATAGCTGCGGCAGCCCGGGCAGTTGCAGTGCTCGCCATGCGCGGCGCATAGCTGCGCCAGCGCGTCGGCATCGGGGGCGGTCGGGACCGCCGCCACCTCGTCGGCCCAAACGCCCGGCTGGGCTCCAACTGCTAGCACCACGAGCAACACGTACCGTGGCAGGTTGTGGATGCAGGTCGTACCCACCGAAGCCCTCCCTGGCTTGGCCGCAAAAACATCGATATACCGGGCGCCTGATTTGTGTTCATCGTCCGGCCCGCCTGTCTGGTGAAGTCCGATTTGCCGAAACTGGGCGTCGGCGGAGAATGCCCGCCGGATTTCTTGCCGCAAGTTGCCGGGGCGCCCGCCGCTTTGCTGTGTCGCCCAGACGGAATAACCGGCAAATTGCTTACCCGTGGCGGGGCGGGATTGGGCGACGCCCGATAGTCAAGCATGAGCCTGCCGATTTGCCGCGGCGCGGCGGCGGTGCGCAGGCCGCGGCGCCGCTTCAAATGCCCTCAACCGCTGTCAGGGAAGACGCCATGAAACGAGCCCTTGCCCTATTGGCCGTGCTGGTGGCCGGAGCCGTCGATGCAGGAGCCTGCGAGCGCTGCGGGCCAGACTGCGTGGTCCGCTGCGAGGTCTGCGATTGCGACTGCTGCCCGTGCCAGCTCACGCCGCGCACGATCATGATTCCGATGTGCGTCACCGAGACGCGCATGAAGGTCGAGATCGTCAAGACGACCAAAGAGCGCGAAGAGACGTATACGGTATTCCAATGCGTGCCCAAGAAGCGGACCTACTCCAAGGAATGCTGTTATCTCGAAGACGAGGTGAAATCGAAGGAAATCACCATTGAGCAGTGCCGCCGCGTGGAACTGCCGGTCACGCTGGAAGACAAGGTCAAGATTCCGATTCCAGAAATCCACCAGGGCCTTTTTCGAAATATCCAGGACGGTTAGGTTGCGATAGCCCAAGTCGTAAAGGACGGAGGCAAGCTTGGAGGCGCCTCCCCCCACGTCGATGATGGGGTCTTCCTTGCCCAAGCCGGCGGACTCGATCATCGCCAGCGAGCGTGCGGGATTTTCTTGGTACCAGCTGACTTCTTCCGGCTTTTTCCGTTCGTAGACCGATTCCCAGTGGGCTTTGAGGTTCATCTTCCGGCGAACCTATCCCGGAAGGGTTTTTTTTCCAACCCAACTTTTTCCTTTTCGGCCCAAAGCCGCGTGGGCCGGGTGAAGGTGTATGGAGCCGGATTTACTCTGGCGGGAATAAAACCAGTTTTTCAACGGCCTCCTAGAGAATCCTTGTGCTCCGGAGACACTTGCGAAAAGATAAGCGGCATCTTGAGCCGAGACTCCAAAAAAATCGAAAAACTGCGCCGCCGAGCCAAGGAGCGGCGAGACGAAAAAACCCACCGCCAGGCGCGGCGCTACCAAAAGCACCTGCAAAGCCGGTGCTGGCGGCGCTTCCTGGGCTACCTGGGCGCCTATCGCGGCAGGATCGCGGGCATCGTCGCGCTGATCCTCTTGACCGCCCTCTTCGAGATCGTCCTTCCCCAAATCGTCCGCTTTGTCCTGGACGTGGTCGTGCCGCGCAAGGACTATCGCCTGCTCGGCTGGACCATCGCGGCGGGGGCCGGCTGCTACCTCCTGCACGCCGCGTTCCGCTACCTCGAGCAGCGCAGCGTGGTGGATTTTTCGCTGCGGCTCGTCGCCCACATTCGGCGCGACCTCTTCGCCTATCAACTCTCGCTGCCGCTGGATTACTTCGAGAAGAACGGGCCGGGCCGCCTGCTCTCGAAGCTCACCTACAGCACGACCATGATCAAGCTCCTGGTCGAGACCTTCGCCTACACCTGCCTGCGCACCCTAGTCCTGATCGCTTTGATCGTCATCGCCGCGGCCTTCATCGACCTCAAATTGACCCTGATCCTTCTCCTCTTGGCTCCCCTCGTCGCGCCTCCCTTGGCGGCCCGCGCGGCGGGCGTCCGCGACCTGAGCTTCACGACTTTCTTCGAAGCGGCTTTCGACTTCACTTTCGTCTTCGCCCTGGCCTTCGCCTTCGACTTCTTCGCTGCCTTTCGGGTAGCCATTCCTTGCTCTCCTTGAATTCCGCTCATGCCCTTGCGAATGCCGGCATCCGATCCCGTCCGCCGGGCTCCCGCTTGCGCGGGAGCGAAGGATTGAATCCGTGCCGCTCCCGCCGGAACGGCCGGCGCTATTTCTTCTTCACCACGCTCTGCGGATTGAGGTTGCCGATGCGGCCGCTCTCGCTGCCGGCGGCCGGGTCGATCACCGCGTTGATGAGGGTCGGCTTGCCCGAATCCATCGCCT
>QEVI01000207.1 GCA_003576855.1 Planctomycetota bacterium | reverse complement strand
CGCCTGGTAAAACCCGCCGTCGACGCGCTCTCCAATCAGCCGCCCTGCTCGCTGTAGCCGCGGCTCAACGAGCGGTAGCCGCGGCTCAACGAGCCGCCGGAGCGGCGCCGAAAAGCGCCGCAAGGACCGCCCCGGCCGCTCGTTGAGCGGCGGCTGTTAATCCAGCGTTTGGCGGTAGCGCTTCACGCCGATCGTCAGCGCTATCAGCGTGAACAAGCCGATTGGCCACAGCTCCGGCGCGATCTCCGCGAACCCGTTCCCCTTGATGAGAATCCCGCGGACGATCCGCAAAAAGTGCGTCAGCGGCAACACCTCGCCGATGACCTGCGCCCAACCTGGCATGCCGCGAAACGGGAACATGAACCCCGAGAGCAAGATCGACGGCAAAAAGAAAAAGAACGCCATCTGCACCGCCTGCAACTGGTTTTGCGCGACGGTCGAGAACGTGATGCCCATGGCCAGGTTGGCCACGACGAACGCCAGCGACACGGCCAAGAGCAGCGGCACGCTTCCGACCATCGGGACGCTGAACAGCACTCGCGCCGCCAGCAAGATAAGAACCAGTTGGATGTAGCCCACGATAATGTACGGTGCGATCTTGCCGGCCAGCGCCTCCAGCGGTCGCGTGGGCATCGAGAGCAGGTTTTCCATCGTCCCTCGCTCGCGCTCGCGAGTGATCGCCAGCCCGGTGATGATCACCATCGTCATCGTAAGCACCACGCCCATCAGCCCCGGCACGATGTTGTACTGCGTAATCGCCTCGGGGTTGTATCGGGCATGTACTCGCAGCTCCACGGCCCCCGGCTGGCCGCGTAGCGCCGCCAACGGCCCTTTCAGATCATTGGCCAGCGCCGTCTCCACCAACCCCCGTAGCGCGGCCACCGCGTTGCTCGTCGCCGCGGGGTCGGTCGCATCCGCCTCCATGAGAATCGCCGGCCGGTCGCCGCGGAGCACGTCCCGGCTGAAGTTCTCCGGAACGCTGATGACGAACAGCACGTCGCCGCGAGCGATCGCCGCCTCCGCCGCCTCTTCCGTGGCATATTGCTCCACGAAATCAAAGTACCCGCTGTTCTGGATCGCATGGAGCAAAGTCCGTCCCTGCGGCCCGTAGTCCGCCAGCACGACGCCGGTCGGCAGGTGCTTCGGGTCGGAGTTGATCGCGTACCCAAACAGCGTCAACTGCAACAGCGGAATGCCGACCATCATGCCGAACGTCACGCGATCGCGGCGCATCTGGATGAATTCCTTCACCACGATGGCCCAAAACCGCCTCGGCGAGAACTGACGCCGCTGACTCATGCCTCTGCCGCCTTGTAACCCCTTAGCCCGCTCACCCCTCGCCGCCGCTCGCCCTGTAGCCGCGGCTCAACGAGCCGCCGGAGCGGCGCCGAATAGCGCCGCAAGCACCTCCCCGGCCGCTCGTTGAGCGGCGGCTGGCGCGGACTCGCGAACATTCGCGGGCCCTCATCCCTCACGCCGACTTCCGCGAGCGCTCCATTAAGTGAATAAACACATCCTCCAGCCCCGCTTCGATCTGCCGCCACTGGTAATCGCCCGTGCGAAACGGCCGGATCGCCTCCTCCAGCGCCGCCGGGTCGTCGCCGCTCACGTGGAGCAGACTGCCGAACGGCGCCGACAGGTCCACGCCCGGCCGGCCCCGCAACTGCTGCTCGAGCCACAACAGGTTCGGACCGCTCACCTCCCAGGTCGTCAGTTGCGAATTGCGAATCACCTCCTGCACCGTTCCCGTCGTCAGCAGCTTGCCGTAGAGCAGGTACGCCAGCCGATGGCACCGCTCGGCCTCGTCCATGTAATGCGTCGCGATCAAAAACGTCAGCCCGCGACCGGCCAGTTCATGAATCTCCGCCCAAAACTCTCGCCGCGCCTTCGGGTCGACCCCGGCGGTCGGTTCGTCGAGCAGCAGCAGCTTCGGCTCGTGGATGAGGCACGCCGCCAGTGCCAGCCGCTGCTTCCAACCGCCTGAAAGCTGCCCCGCCAACTGCCTTCTCCTTTGCGTCAGGCCAAGTTGTTCCAGGCTTTGCCGCACCGCATCGCGCCGCTTCCTGATGCCGTACATCCGCGCAACGAAGTCAATGTTCTCCTCGATGCTGAGATCTTCCCAGAAGCTGAACTTCTGCGTCATGTAGCCGACTTGCCGCTTGATCGCCTCGCTCTCGGTGAGCACGTCGTGCCCCAGCACGACTCCCTCGCCCTCGTCGGGCTCGAGCAGGCCGCACAGCATGCGGATGAACGTCGTCTTCCCGCTGCCGTTGGGACCGAGAAACCCGCAGACCTCGCCGGCGCGGACCTGCAAGCCGACATGGTCGACGGCCACGAGCGGGCCGAACCGTTTGGTCATCCCCGTTACGTCGATCGCCAGCTCGCCCATACATAGCCCGGCCGTCGCGGCCGGCAAAAGCCGTTTTCGCGCCGAGCCAGGATGGCTCGGCTATCTAAGGCGCACATCGACCGGTTGCCCCGGGTGCAGCGTCTCGGCCACTTCCGGCTCGAACGCCGCTTCGACCATGAACACCAGTTTTTGGCGGCTCTGGCGGCTATAAATCACCGGCGGCGTGTACTCCGCCCGGGGCGAGATGAAACTGACTCGCCCCGCCGCGGGCTCCGGCACGCCGTCGACGAACACGCGAACCTCGTCGCCGACCCGGACCTCGCCGATCCGCGGCTCCGGCACAAAGAACCGCACCTTGATGTTCTCCGGCGGCAGCAGCGCCACCACGGGACTGCCCGCGGGCGCCCACTCTCCCGGCCGATAAAGAACGTCGAACGTCATGCCGCTGCGGGGAGCGGTTTGGCGTCGCTCGTTAAGCTCCCATTGAGCCCGCTCGAGCGCCGCTTCGAGCGCTGCGACGTTCGCCTCCGCCGCCGCGATCTGATCCACGCGGGCGCCGAGCCGCGCCGTCTCCACGTCGGCCAGCAGTTGCGCGACGCGCTGCCGGTTCTGATCGAAACTCGACCGCACGCGATCGAACTCCTCCTCGGTAACCGAACCCGTTCCGACCAGCCGCTCGATTCGCGCCATCTCCCGCTCCGACAAAGCCAGCGCCGCCTGCGCCTGCTTGAGCTGCGCTTCCAGCGACTCGATCTCCGAAGGTCGCCGCCCTTTGCGCGCATCGGCAAGCCTGGCCCGCGCCTCGGCGAGCCGCTCGTGGGCCTCGCTCTCGGCGGCCTGTTCGGACGTATCTTCTAGCGCAAACAGCAAGTCGCCCTTCTTGACCTGCGTTCCCCGTGCGACGGCCAGCGCCACGATCTGGCCGGCCCGCGGAGCGCCGACGTACAGAAACTCGCCTTCGACGTAACCTTGAAGGAGGTCGGCCCGCGGTTCACGGCATCCGGTCAGCGGGCATGTCGCAGCCGCGAGCAGCAGCAGCATCGAACCCGTTCCAGCGCAATGGCGAAGGAGCTCGTTCACGTTTGCGCCCTGCCTTTTTCCGTCAGGACGCCCTCGAGAAACAGCGATACGATGGCCGCCACCCCCTCGGTGGGCGTGAGGCCCATCTCGGCGAGGTTCTGCGGCGTCAGCACGCCTTGCACGGCGGCGAGCAGCACCTGCAATACGAACTGGGCCGGCACGTCGCGGCGAATGACGCCCGCTCGTCGGCCGCGCTCCAGCATTGTGGAGAAGTGCCGCTGAATGACTTCGCTCCGCCGCGCATTCATCAAGCGGAAGAGCTCGGAGCCCGGTTTGCCGACATCCCGAAGAAACGGCGGCTGCAGCTCGGAGACATGCCGTTGCAGCGCGGCGAGCGTCTGTCGCAATCCGGCGGGCACGTCGTCAATCGACTCGTCCGCGACGCGGCGCAGCTCGGCCTCGACATCGGCGAATTTCCGCAGGATGACGGCTTCGACCAGCGCTAGCTTGCTGGGGAACGAGGCGTAGAGCGTCTTCTTGCTCATCCCTAAGTGGGCGGCGACATCGTCCATCGTGACCGCTCGAAATCCATGGGCGAAGAAAAGCCGCCGGCCCTCGGCGACGATACGATCGACTACCGGCGCCGCGTCGTGCGGCGGCTGGCGATCGGCCCTGGAAGATGGCACGCTCTTGGGCATGCGGAAACCCTAGAAACTATTGCAGTATATGCAGTTTCCACGCTGTCGTCAACCTCCCCCTGAGCTGGGCTGGATGCTGGATGCTGGATGGGTGGACCAATGTCTGCCCTTGCCCGCTGCCCCCTGAACCTGAACCCTGAACTCTTCATCCCCGCCACGCCAACTGTCCCGCTCCCACGCCGCGGCAGTTCCAACTCCATGCCATGCGGTTTGGCGCGCCCGCTCGTCGGCGGCTGGCCGTTTGCCTAAGGCCATGGTATGCTAAGAGTTGAGGCGATCGCGCACGCCGGACTTTAGTGCTCTCTTGCGTCGCAGGCGAGGCGGCGACGCTCGGCACGCCCGGGTGCGCGTTCCCTATTGAACAGAGACCGCTTATCTTGCCTTTCGGGCGGAGCCGATGCCGCCCGGCGGCTGGCCAGCCAGGCTCGCGACGGCTCCCCGCCGGCTTGGGCGAGCGGCAACTTCTCGGCGTGGAATGCATGACCGCCAACGAGCTTTTAGACCTAATGCGGCGCAGTCAACTGGTGGAAGACGACCAGTTGGCCAGATTTCTCGGTACGCTCGCGGCGGCCAATGGCCATCGCCTTCCCGAAGATCCGGAGCGAATCGCCGCGGCGGCCGTCGAGGTCGGCCTGCTCACCGACTGGCAGTGCGAGAAACTGCTCGCCGGCAAGCACAAGGGCTTCATCCTCGGCAAGTACAAGTTGCTGCGGCACCTCGGCAAAGGGGGCATGAGCCAGGTCTACCTCGCCGAGCACATGCTCATGAAGCGCAAGGTCGCCATCAAGGTGCTGCCGGCCAACAAGGTCGAGGACTCGACCTACCTCGACCGCTTCCGCACCGAGGCCCGCGCCGCCGCCAAGCTCGACGACCCGAACATCGTCCGCGTCTACGACATCGACAACGACGGCAAGACCCACTACATCGTCATGGAGTACGTCGACGGCCAGGACCTGCACGTGCTGGTCCGCGACCAGGGGACGCTCGCCTACGAGAAGGCCGCCGACTACATCGCACAGGTCGCCCGCGGGCTGGCCCATGCCCACGACATGGGGCTCGTCCACCGCGACATTAAGCCAGCCAACTGCATGGTCACCAAGAACGAGGTGGTCAAGCTGCTCGATATGGGCCTGGCGCGGTTGGTCGACGACGAGGCCTCCCTGACGCTCGAAAACAACGAAAACGTGCTCGGCACCGCCGATTACCTCGCACCGGAACAGGCGCTCAACAGCCACAAGGCCGACACCCGCGCCGATATCTACAGCCTAGGCTGCACCTTCTACTACTTGCTCACCGGCCACCCGCCGTTCCCGGAAGGGACGATCTCCGAACGGCTGCTCAAACACCAGGTCGAGCAGGCGCCGAGCATCTTCAAGGACCGCCCCGACGCACCCTCCACGTTGGTGACCATTTGCAATCGCATGATGGCCAAGAAGGCCGACGACCGGTACCAGTCGGCGGGCGAGGTCGAGCAGCGGCTGGCGGAATGGTTGGCCGACCGGGGACTCTCCGTCGGCGACGGCGCCAAGCGCAAGGAGGGGTCCGACGGGCTGGGCAGCGACGTGTTTCGCCGGTTCGCGGCGATCAGCAAGACCGGCAGCGATCCGGCCGGCAAGACCGCCAAGCCCAACGGGGCCCGGAAGCCGCTGCCGCCGAAGCCCACCGTGCCGCGGCCGACCGACGACGAGGAAATGAAGCTGGCCCCGCTGGAAGACGAAGTTCGTGGGAGGCCTGCCGGCGCGGCCAAGCCGGCAGCCGAGTCGCCGGCCGATTCCGGCTCGCCCGCTCCGCCGACCGAACCCAAGCCGAAGCCCAAGCCAAAGCGCTCGTTGATCGAGGAGGAGTTCGAGGCGGCCCGCCGTACCGCCGGCCCGACGCCGACGGCGGCCGCCCTCCGTCGCGACGGCGACTTCGACCCGCTGAAGCCGCCGGGTTACACCGGGCCGAGCTACGGTCCGCCGGCCTGGGTGTACGTGGCCGTCGGCTTCGGCGTGTTTGCCGTCATCGGCGTAGTGATCGCCATCGTGGCAACGATTTAAGCAGCCCTCTCGCTACCGCAAAAACGTTCACCACGACTTATTTATCCCCCGCGCTCGCGAGGCGCTTTTCACCGCCGCGCGGCCACGGTTCTCCGAGCCATAACCGGCGGAGCCGCCAAGAAGTTGTTCAACGAGAAGCGGCTATAGCAGCGCGTTGGCCATCGCCTGGCCGAGAAACGCCACGTTGAGAAACAGCACGATCGCCAGTAGCAAGGCGCTGGCCGCGATGTCGGCGCCAAACCAGATGAGCGCCCCCAGGTAGAACAGCGACGGCACGCCCGCCACAAAGCAGGCGATTCCCAGCGGCAGAATGCTAAACGCAATACAGGCCGCCACGAGCGAAAAGCCGAGCCAGAACACGGCGGCCACGCTCCGCTCGGAATAGCGCCGGCGGCGGAAAAACGCCACGCCCAGCAAGCTCGACGCGGCGACCGCCAGCGTCGCCGGCTCCGGCACAGGCACCGTCTCGAACTGCGGCTTGGATAAATCGATTGAACTCGGCGACTTATCGCGGCCAGAAAATGGCTCGACCGGCGCCGGCGCCGTCAGTTCCTTCACGTGAGGCAAGTGCGCCGCGGCAGTCCCGGCGGCGGCCACGTTCAACGGGCCGCTTGCTAGCAACGCCGCACCGGCCGCCGGCGATTGGCCGTCCGTTGCCCAGGTGATTTCAGAATGGCTAATCGCCCACGCGAGAAGCCCGGCGAACGCAACCATGCGGCTAAGACGCATCGGTACCTCGACGACAAGCGGCTGGCTCAAAGCTGTAGCTCTCAGGGTAGAGCTTTGACGGGCGGATGTCAAACTTTTCCACCCAAAAGTCGCCTTGTGCGGCACGTACGGGTAGCAGCGGCCTGACAACCTGGGTACCGTTACAGCAATTGCACCGCCCCGCGGCGTAATGTAGCCGCCGCTCAACGAGCGGCCGGGGCGGTGAAGTTTTAGCCTAGCCGCCGCTCAACGAGCGGCCGGGGCGGTCACGGTTTCGCCGGCGGAACCCCCGCTCGCACAACCGTTACCATCGGCGTACGCACGAAAACGGCTCCCCCCTTTGGCCCACGCATTGCACGAACTTGGCGGGAGATCGCAGCAACCCGCACCGGTCGCAGGACGCACCCCAAGAAAGCTGGAGGTGGATCGTGGCTTCTCCAGACGATCGCCGTGTGGCCGTTATCCGCAACGCCCGCCATATCCTGGACGCCGTCAGGCAACTGTCGCCTGCTGAACGAGGCAGCCAGGCGCTCTACCTGGCCCAACTTTCTGAATGGGCCGAACTGGTCATCGAGGTGGCCGAACGGACCGATTCCCGCCCCCCGATGTTCGCCGGCAAGTTGACCAGCTCGAACTGGTTGGCCTAGCGCCCTCCTGGACCGCCCCGGCGGCTCGTTGAGCCGCGGCTAACACGGTCAAGCGCCGAAACGGTCCCCTCAGCCGCCGCTCAACGAGCGGCCGGAGCGGGCGCCTGCAGCGTCTCATGCCATCGCCCCGGCGCTCCGGCGATAGCACCCAGCACACAGCAAGCGGTCGGGGAGGGATTCGAACCCCCGGTACGCTTTCGCGTACGCCGGTTTTCAAGACCGGTGCCTTAAACCGCTCGGCCACCCGACCCCTGGGCGATTCATCGTAGTTCACGCTGCGGCGCCGCGGTAAGTTCGACGCCGACGCCCACGGCTTGCCGAGGCTCGCGTGAGTATCGCCGGTCGGTGGCTAGTCGTGCAAGTCGTGCGCTTGGTGGGGGTGGTGCGGCGCCGCTCCGGCGGCTCGTTGAGCCGCGGCTGCGAGGGGGCGTTGTTGCGCCGCAGCGGTAATTAGTCGCCGCTCAACGAGCGGCCGGAGCGGTTCCGGCGGCGGGGCCCTTGTCAGGCGCCGCGGGGGCCGTTGTACTGGAGGGCCCTGCGCACAAGACCCGAAGGGCGCCTCGACGTGGTTGTCATCGAAGCTCGCAATGTCACCAAGTCGTTCAGCGCCGGGGACGTGGACGTCCAGGCCGTCTGCGGCATCAGCCTGTCGGTCAACGCGGGCGAGTTTCTCGGCATTGTCGGCCCGTCAGGTTCGGGCAAGAGCACGCTACTGAGCCTGATCGGCGGCATCGACACGCCCACGAGCGGCCAGATTCTGTTGGAAGGGACCGACCTGGCCGCGATCAGCGACGACCAGCGGACGCTGCTTCGCCGCCGGCGCATCGGGTTTGTTTTCCAAGCCTTTAACCTGCTGCCGACGTTGTCGGCCATTGAAAACGTCTCGTTGCCGTTGGAACTGGACGGCGTCGCCGAGCGCCAGGCCCGGCAGCGGGCGGCGGCCGCGCTGGAGTCGGTGAACCTCGCCCACCGGGCCGGGCATTTGCCGAGCATGATGTCCGGCGGCGAAGAGCTGGAGCAACTCGAAGACGAACTGCGACACTACCGCGCTTAGCCGGGTCCGAAAGCGCCAGAGCGGGCGCCGGAGCCGGATGCCGGCCACATTTGAGGGCACGACAGGTTATAATGATGGTAGAGGGATGTTAGAGCCGGCGCTCGACCGGGCACCGGCTCCGGATAACTGCGCTTGGGGCAAGCTATCACCGGAGAAAGGAACAACGCATGAAGCGTTCATGGGTGCACGTGTTCGTGCTGGTGCTGACGGTGATCGGGGCGGTGTGGGCGCCAGGCCCGGCG
>QEVI01000206.1 GCA_003576855.1 Planctomycetota bacterium | reverse complement strand
AACTAGCACGCCGATAGTCGCGGTCATGTACAGCGTTTGCGTCTGCGCGTCGCCCTGTTGCCGGAAGATCACCAGCCGCTCGCCTTCCTGGGCGAGCTGCAGCCGCTCGTCCCAGATCCGCATCATTCGTTGCGAGTACTGGGCGCCGGCTCGCTCGACCGGGTCGTCGCTCGACAGCCCCTCGGCCGTCTCGGCGGCGATCTGCTGCATCAACATCTGCTTGCCCTCGTTGAACAGCTCGACCAGCCGATTCGCATCGGCCTCGTTGTTCGCCGTGACGATGAGCTCCGAAATCGCCGGGTGTGAAAGATTCAGCCGCAGCTCGACCCGCCGGACGAGCTCCGGCGCCTCCAGGAACCGCTGCGCCTCCGGCGGCACGTCGCCCTGCACCTGGGCCAGACCCATGGCAATCAGCGGGCGCAAGGCCTCGACGTCGACCATCGCGAGCAGGTCATCCCCCTTCGCCGCCGCGGCAAACTGCGTGGCGAACTCCCCTGGCGGCGTCGCGCCGGCCGCCGACCGGTTCGCCAGTAGCGGCAACGTATGCTCCGGCGCCGCCAACAACACCTTGTCCGTCAGGGGATAGAAACTTGGCAGCATCGGCTCGCCGCTCTTCAGGTACGACTTGCCGTTGAGCTGTGCTTTCGCCGTGTGCTCGGCGATTTCGCTGTCCGGTTTCATCTCGAACGGCTTGCTAAAGGTCGTCACGACGGCGTAGTGCGGCGGCCCTTCCGCCGGCGGCGCGGCCGAGATCACCACCTGTTCCGCCGTCATCGGGTCGAGTCCCCATTCCTTCACCAGCGCCGCCTGGATCACTTCGGTCGGAAACATCTCAATCATCGGCGACTTGAGCACTTGAGCCGGCCGCACGGCGATGGCCACCGCCGCCGATGGCAGCAGCGACGCCGCATCAATCGGCGTGGCATGTGCGTCGGCAAGGAGATCGGTCTCCGGCGTCCCGGCGACCGTTGGCTGCTGGGCAATCGCCGCCGCCGGCGCCGCGACAGTCAACGCCGCCATCAGCAAACAAAGAAAGCGGTGCGCGTCGCTGCGACGATTCAGCGCGTTCATGGAATGGCTCCTTAAGCAAAAGGAGAAAGGAAAGCTATCAGCCATCCGCTGCCGGCTGTCAGCTTTCGTTCATTTAGCAGAACAAGAACGACTAACCGACGGCTCACGGCCCTTTAAACCTCGGATTCGGCGACGGCGCTGGCGCCCCGACGGCCCCTTGCCACGCAGCAAGCTGCTCCCGCATCGTCGCCACCCGCTGCGGCTCCTGCGCGGCGAGATCGTGCTTTTCCGAGAGATCACTGGCCAGATTGTACAGTTCCGACCGGCCATCCTCCAAAAACGTGATGAGTTTCCAGTCGCCGTCGCGAATCGCCGCGGCAGGCTGTCCGCCCTGATTCCCGTAATGCGGATAGTGCCAGTAGATCGGCCCGCGCTCATAATTCTCGTCGCCCCGGAGCAAGGGCACGAAACTCTTGCCGTCGAGCAACTGGCCAGCCGGCGGGGCTTGACCGGCCAGCTCCAGCAACGTGGGATAATAATCGACGCTCGAAATGTACGTGTCGCACTGCGCAGCGGGCTGCGTCACCCCGGGCGCCCGCACGATGAGCGGCACGCGAATGCCGCCTTCGTACATCCAGCCCTTGCCGGCTCGTAAGGGAACATTGCTGGTTGGCGCCCCCTCGGCGGTGCTGAGCCCGCCGTTGTCCGACGTGAATACCACGATGGTGTTATCCGCGACGCCGGCGTCTTCGAGCGCGTCCAGCACGATGCCGACCGCGGCGTCCATCGTCTCGACCATACCCGCGAAGACGGCGTGGTCCTGCACTAAGCGCACGTCGCGCTGGCCTTCGCTGCCGAAGCGCGGCCCGGCCGATGCCGCACGCTTTGCCTTTGCTCGGTACTTGCGCCGCAGCCGGTCGGTGGTCTGCAGCGGTAAATGCACGTCATACAGACAAAAGCAGGCGAAAAACGGCGATTCGCGATGTTCGCCGATGAACGCGGCAGTCGCTTTCGCCAGGCGAAGGTCAAGATGCTCTAGCGGCGGCCCGTCGGAAAGCGTCGGGTTTTGGTACGGCGAAAAATAGCTTTTCGGCAATCCCGCCGTGTTACCGCCCATGTTCGCGTCGTAGCCTTGTTGTTCTGGCCAATAGCCTTCCGGGCCCAGGTGCCATTTGCCAGCGAAAAAAGTGGCATACCCGGCTTGCTGAAGCGCTTCGGCGATCGTCGTCTCCTCCAAGGCAAGGCGTTCGAGGTACGCCGCCGGCAGCAGCCGACGATGCTTGAACTTCGGTTGCAGCGCCGCTTCCTGCGGCTGGGGCCCGCCGAAGTAATCCGTGTTGTGCGTCCGCGCCGGATACTTCCCCGACTGAATGCTCGACCGCGTCGGCGAACAGACCGGGCACGCCGCATAGGCGCTGGTGAACCGCATGCCGCTGGCCGCCAGCGCGTCGAGGCGGGGCGTCTCGTAGAACGAGCTGCCGTAGCAACCGAGGTCTCGCCAGCCCAGATCGTCTGCGAGGATGAACACGAAGTTCGGCGGGCGCTGGCGGGCACGCTCGTGCGCGCTCAGATCCAACCCCGAGCCAACGAAGACCAGCACAGGCAGCACTAGAAGGCCCAAATAGCGCATGGGCGCCCGCTGCGGCGTAACGAGCTTCATCACGCGGCCTCGTGGAGCTTTGACATCTTTGACGCACTATGCCGGCGCGCGGGTCCGTTTCTATCGCAGCGGCCCGCGTCAGGCAGCGACATTCCGCCGGAGATCATATAGCGCATCCTCGGCCAAGTCACCCGATGTCTTGCAGCCTTCACTGCTATAATCCCCGCGCAACTCCCCTTGTCTTCGCTGGCCGTCTCCGCCATCCCCGAATTTTGCTCCGACCGCGAAACCTTTTCGCTCGGCCTGTCGGTTTATAGGTAGCCGTTCTATGACCTCGTCCTCGCTCGACGTCGCTCGCCTGGTTCGCCTCGCCATCGCCGGCGATCGGCCGGCCGTCAATCAACTGCTCGTCCACTTTCGCCCTCAGTTACACCGTATGATCGCGGTTCGCATGGACTCCCGGCTCCGCGCTCGTCTCGACCCGTCGGACGTCGTGCAGATCGTACTAGCCCATGCGGCTGCCAGCATCGCCACCTCTCAACGCCCGGCGGAGGACTTCTATCTCTGGCTGCGACAGATGGCGTGGGACGAACTGGCGCGGCTTCATCGCGACCATCTCGCCACGCAAAAGCGAAGCGTGACGCTCGAGCAGCAGGAGTGGGCCGCACGGACGGCCGAGGAATCGATGGTCCGCCTGGCCGACCAGCTCGCTGCCAAGCAGCTCGGTCCTAGCAGCCAGGCGGTGCATCGCGAGCTGCGGACCCGCGTTCGCGAGGCGGTTGAGCAATTGGCCGCGCAAGACAGCGAGGTGCTCGTGCTGCGATTCCTCGAGCAGCTTTCGGTGAGCGAGACGGCTGCCGCGCTGGGGCTGTCGGTGGCGGCCGTCAAGTCACGGCAATTCCGGGCGGTCGCACGCCTGGGGAAGCTGCTCGAAGGCTTGGAGGGGCAGTCATGAAGACGGTCCACGCTAGCCGATCGAGCGTCGTCGACGATCCGCGCCTCGTCGAGCTCATCGACGAAATCACCCAGCAATTACAGTCAGGCGCGGCGGTCGACGCCCAGCAGTACATCGAACGATACCCCGAATACGCCGAGCAACTGAACAATTGGCTCACGGTCATGCGGGCCATGGTCGAGCTAGGTGAATCGGTAGGTACCGCCCGGCCGGCGCGCCGGTCGGCCTCTGTGCACCCCGCCGGCGCCGCCGATCCGCCTGCCGCCCGGTGCGAACAGCCGCCCGCAGACGCCGACGGCCACGTCACCGGCGTGCTGGGGGACTTTTGCATTTTGCGCGAGCTGGGCCGCGGCGGCATGGGCGTCGTCTACGAGGCCGAACAGATCTCGCTCGGCCGGCGAGTCGCACTCAAAGTGCTGCCCTTCGCCGCGATGCTCGACAAGCAGCAGCTTGCCCGCTTCAAGAACGAAGCCCGCGCCGCCGCAACGCTGGAACATCCCAATATCGTGGCCATCCACTCCGTCGGCCAAGAACGGGGCGTCCACTACTACGCGATGCAGCTCATCGAAGGCCGCAGCCTGGCGGAAGTAATTGGGGAGTTGCGGGGAAGCTTAGGCAGTGGTCAGTCGTCCGTAGTTAAATCGGCGGATCAAGTAGCAACGAACAAGGGACGAGGGGCGACCGACACGCAACCCATGGCGGCTATGTCGACGCTGCCGGAGTTCGATTCGCGGGAGTATTTCCGGACGGTAGCGCGGCTTGGCATTCAGGCCGCCGAAGCGCTCGATCACGCCCATCAAAACGGCGTCCTGCACCGCGACGTCAAGCCGGCGAATCTGCTGGTGGAATGTAGCCATCTCGCTCCGCGACATGGAGCCAAGCCGTTAGGACAACGCGGCGGAAAGGCTCATCTCGCGGAGCGAAATGACTACATGAAGTTGTGGATCACCGACTTCGGCCTGGCCCGCATCGAGCATGACGCCGGCATGACCATGACCGGCGACGTGGTCGGTACGCTCCGCTACATGAGCCCGGAGCAAATCAGCGGACAGCGGGCCGTCGTCGATCACCGCTGCGACATCTACTCGCTCGGCGTCACGCTGTACGAGCTGCTCGTCCGCCAGGCGGCATTCAACGGCAAAAACGCCGAACGGCTGCTGCGGCAAGTCGTCGACGAATACCCTCCGGCGCCGCGCTCGCTCGACAACGCGATCCCGTTCGACCTCGAAACGATCGTCCTCAAGGCGATGCGCAAGGACCCTGCCGAGCGGTACGCCTCCGCCCAGGAACTGGCGGACGATTTGCGGCGTTTTCTCGACGCCCGGCCTGTCATTGCTCGTCGCCCAAACGCGCGTCGCCGCATCGCGAACTGGATTCGTCGCAATCCGCAGTTGAGCTTCGCGATTGGCGTGTTCGCCGTGGCGTTTTCGCTTACGGCGAGCCTGGCAGCGTGGTCGGTGGACCGCGCCCGGCGCGATGCGGCCTATCAACGCGCCGCGCTCGCGCAGCGCAACCAGATGTATCGGCAGGCGGAGACCATCGCGCGCGAGCAAGTCTACGCGATGCGCATGCACTTTGCCGGGTACAGCGCGCAGGCAAGCTACCTGGAACAAGCGGCTCAAGCACTCGACGATCTAAAGCCCGCCCCCGACGAAGCGGACCTTCGCGGATTCGAATGGCATTACCTTGCCAACCTCTGCCGTAACGCCCCGCTGCCCTTTGGACGACACCAGGGCGAAGCGTATGCGGCCGCCTTTTCGCCCGATGAGAGCCGGCTTGCCACGTCGGGCGCCGACGGGGTGCGCATCTGGGCGTGGCCCGACCGCATAGAGCTCGCGCACCTGCGCGATGCCCAGGGCGACGTCAACGGAGTCGCCTGGTCGCCCGACGACGCCCGTTTGGCCTCATTTTCCGACGACTGCATCGCTCGCATCTACCAAGCTGGGGATTGGTCGCTCCAGAGTTCCCTGCGCCTGCCGGGACGGCTCGTCGGCGGCCGCTTCACCCCCGATGGCGCGGCGTTAGTCATCGCCGAGAGAAAAGAATCCGCCGGCGACGGCGCCACGCTGGGCGAAAACCGGATCCATGTCTATGACTCCACCTCGTGGCGGTCGCGGGCCACGCTCGACGCGCCAGGCGAAATGCTTCAGGGAATAGCCGTCTCATCCGACGGCCAGTTCGTCGCTGCAATCGCACACGACTCGCTCCGCATATGGGACTTGCAGTCGCAACATCTCGTGCATCGACTGCCTCAGAAGCTGGGCCGCTCGGTGGCCTTTGCACGCAATTCGCCCCGCCTGGCGGTCGGCGTCCAAGGCGAAGTGCGTCTCTACGACGCATCGAGCGGCAAGCTGCTCCGCGTGATCGCCCCGGTGGACTCACCCGAGGGCCTGGCGTTCGGGCCCAACGACCGTTCGCTGGTCACCGTCGGACGAATCGGCGTGGCGTACTTGTGGCGCCAGGCCCCCAACGGCGCGTGGCACGAGTCGGGCGCCTTCGCCCAGAACCAGCCTTTGTGGGGTGTTGCCGTCGACCGCCACGGCGAGTTCGTCACCACCGATCGCGCCGGAGGCGTTTGGCGGTGGGATGGCGACTCGTCGCAAGAAGCGCGGCACATTGTCGCCTCGCCCGAGTTTGTCGAGCGCTGGCTCGCCGCCGAATCGCCAGCGGCAAGATCTGCCCTCGACTACGCCGACGCGGCAGCCCGTTGGGCCAACGAAGAACCGGCGACGATGGGCGCCGCAACGGCCGTCGCTTGGTCCCCGGCGCGTGACGAAGCGGTTGTCGCCTCGGCTAGCGGACGCCTGACGATTTGGGACGGCGAACTGCAGGAGCCGATCGCCATCGCGCCCACGGGAATCGTCGGCCTGGCGACCGTTACCTGGTCGCCCGATGGGCGTTGGCTCGCCGCCTCGACGCCCGAATCGATCGCGCTGGCCGAGCGAGCGACTCTCCGCGTGGTCGCCAGTATCGCCGTCGACCGTTCGCCCATTGCGCCGCTCGTGGCGTTTTCGAGCGATGGCACGACCTTGTTCGCTTCCTGGCATCGGCCAGGAGTCCCGACGCGCGGTCGGGCCGCCTATCGCGTCCCTTCATTCGAAGAAGCGCCGCACCTGATTCCAAGCACACGGCGCGAAGCCAATGAATTCATAGTAGCGACCGACCACGACCTAACTCGTTGGATTGAAGAGCCGCCGCCTGACCCAGTCGGGCCAATTTCCAGCGAGCCGCGCACCACGCCGGCACTGGCCGCTTCGCTCGACGGCCGGACGGTTCTTTTCGCCAAGCTCGGCGGAGTCATCGACGCCATCCACACGTTTCCACTTGCCCGAAGAGTTCAAATCGCTGCTGGGTTTAATCCGTATCAGCCCGTTGCTCTCAGCCCCGACGGTCGCACGCTGGCCACTGTCGACGACGCGGGCGCGATCAACCTCTGGAGCACCGCGACGGGCCGCAAGCTGTTCGCCCTCACCCCGCGGCTGCCGCGGACCAGCGCGATTCGATTCTCGCCCGACGGCTCGCGCCTGGTCGCCGTCGGCGTAGGCGGCTTCGTCAACGACGAGATCGTCGTGTGGGACGCGCCGCGCGCGCCCGCGCCGTTGCCACACAGCAACGGCAGATGAACGCTTGTTGAACTGGTTTCAAGGACCCTCGCCAGGAGACACGTCATGTCGATATCGAGAAAGCCGAGTGCCGCCGTCGCGTTGGCCGTCCTGATTGCCGCCGCGTTCGCGTCGGTCGTTTGCGAAAACTGGACCTATCGCGCCGACCTCGGTGTTGTGCCGTGACATGGCCGACGCTAGCCGAAGCCCTCCGCCTGAGGCTGGGCTCGGAGAACGACGCGTTCCTCTTCGTTCATATCAAGCAATTGGACGGTGGCTCGGCCGATGTCGCTCGTCCCGACGACTCCGCGCCGACCAGGGCGAAGTGATCATCCCAAACATGAACCCGAGGGTTGGACAACTCGACTAATGCACCGCTCCGTGGCGAAATGGATGCCATCGTTCGGACCCTTCTTGGCATTGCAGTCTGGGCACGCCAGCGATGCTCGCCTCGGACAACAGCGGCGCGGCGTTTCGACTTGTGTACCGCGCGTAGGTCATCCCCATTCTTCACTTTTCCCGACGAAGGAAGGCTGCTCATGAATGCAAAACTTGTTCAGCGGTTATTACTTTCGGCGAGCCCGGTTCTCGGCATGACCGTCGCGATCGTCGCCCAGTCATCGTCGGCCGCATCGATCATCTGGGGCGCCAAAGCGTCGCCCATCGCCGCGCGAGAAAACGTCGTCATCGATTCCTCGCCGTCGACGAACAGCGACTTCGGCTGGGACCTCACCTACCGAGATCATGCAGCATTTCCAGGGGGCTCTCCCTACGGATATCACCCGCGTAAGAGATAGCATGGACCCGCTCGCGCATGCCCCGCTGTTCACCACGACCGGAGGCAACGGCGTTTCGGGAACTACTACGCGCCAACCCGGAGAAGTCGTCATTTCCGCGGGCAGCGTCCTCCTCGCTGCCAACCGTCCGACTCACGTTGCCATGTGGCTGAATTCCGTCGTAGGCAGCATTTCCGCGCGGTTAGCAGACGGGTCCGCCAGGCTGGCGACAATTGACTTCACCACGCCCACGAAAGTGGAGTTCAACGTCACGTCCATGAAAACGCAACAACTGCACTTCACGACCGGCGGAATCGTAGGACTGTGGGCTACGACGCTCGGCTCCGTCGTGCGGGAGCCGAGCGCTCACGTCCTCGCCGCGATTGCCGTGATTGTGCTGCGATGCGCTTGGCGCGATCGTCGTATGCCGCGCAAGCGGCGCGTCGCCGCGCAACAACGGCAAATGATCGCTTGTTGAACCGGTCTGAAGAACCGCGCTCGGAGACCCGTCATGTCGATAGCGAAAAAGCCTGG
Organism: Planctomycetota bacterium; assembly: GCA_003576855.1. Lineage (GTDB taxonomy): Bacteria > Planctomycetota > Planctomycetia > Pirellulales > Lacipirellulaceae > Lacipirellula. The sequence goes on along the minus strand of QEVI01000206.1, from coordinate 308 downwards.
TGCCGCCGTCGCGTTGGCCGTCCTGATTGCCGCCGCGTCCTTTATCGTCGCACTCATTGCCGTCTCTCGCGTAGTCGCCGCCGACTACCGATTCACCCGCATCGTCGACAGCACGATGGTCGAGCCGGACGCCTTCATGCTTGCAACTATCCGCTATGCGTACGACTTCAACAACGCCGGTACGGTCGTGTTTCACGCCAACGGGAATCAGGGTCCTCAGCGGAATTCGTGGGTGAGTTGACGTTGCTTGGCGGGGCGCGGGGGAAGGGACCATGAGGCCCCAAGGTCCCTTCCCCCGGACCCCCAAC
>QEVI01000205.1 GCA_003576855.1 Planctomycetota bacterium | reverse complement strand
CGCGGGGGGCGAACCCGCCGAACACCGGCGCCGGCGGGGCGTACGCCGGCGTCGCCACCAAGGCGCGAGAGGGGGCCCCATCGACCGTGGGCGAGTAGGTCATTTCGGGTCCGGAGAATTCAGTGCCTTCTCTAGCCATGTGCATGTGCCTCTCTGGAAAAAACCTTCCGACTGGGCTGAGCGAGTGATCTGGGAGACTGCCGGCCGAGGGTCGACGCGCTGAGGACGGCCGCCCGGCGAGCGGCGACGGATGCCAGCGGCGGCGAACCGCAGGAGGCCCGCTCTGGGCAGTGCCGCTCCGTTGCAATCGCCGCGCCTCCGTCGCTCGGCAGCGCTCGGAGGCCGTTTTTTGGGCCGAATCGTCCGTTTTCAGCCCGGCGCCTGTTGTACCAGGGCAACGTCCGGTGTTGCCGAGCCGCAACTCCCGATGAGCTCGCCAGCCGGCGGGGCCCCGCCTAGGTCAGGGCGGCGCCTCGGAAGGAGGCGAACTCCTCCTCGTCGGCGGGAATCGTGAGACGCGATAGTATTGCCAATTCAATCCACAGCAGTCCCAAGCCGATGGGCATCATCGCGAAGCCTGCCCAGTCGTGAATGATCTGATTCAGCCACGGCGTCTCCTGCCCGAAGGCCAGATACAGCAACGCCGTCGTCACAATGCGAATGACGTTGCTCGCCAGCGCGATCGGCACCGCGCTCAGCAGAATCACCAGCTTATCCCACCAGGGCCGATCGATGATCATGACCATCGCGACGCTCATGGCGCCGAAGATCGTTAGCATCCGCAGGCCGCTGCACGCCTCGGCCACCTCCAGCGGCGTGGCAAGCGTGTCGATCGAAATGGTGTTGCCCTGGCGGGCCGCGCTGATCCCCAGCGTCTGCAGCACCCAGGTGCTCATCGCCGAGGCCCAATGCTGCAGTTCCACCAGCATCGTGTTTTCGAGCACCGCCGGGAACGGGAACATGAACACCAGGAAGCCCAACGCCGGGCCGGCCCAGCGGAGCATCCGCTTGCCGCCGACGATGAGGCAGACGCTCAGCACGGCGCCGAGGAAGCTGAGCCGTTCAAAATTGTTGTAATCGTAATACGCGGCATAAACGCGAAAGCCCAAGCTCGCCGCCGCCAACGCGACGCCGGCCCACCGCTCGATCGGCTCGGCGTCGACCAGCGGTCGCCGCCGGACCCAGAACAAGTACGCGGCGAACAGCGGCACAATGTAGCCGTGCGAGTACATGTCCTTCGCCCAATAGGTGGCGGTGAAGCGGATCATGTTCTCGTACGCCAGCACGATGGCCGCTATCAGGCACCCGAAGACGATCCACGCCGTCTTGGATTCCGACGCCGTCAGGGGCCGGGCGTCGTCGAAGTCATCCAGATCGAAAGCGCCGTGCGGATTCAGGGTGCGAGTCGTGGCGTGGCTCATAAACGAAAAAATGAGGGGGCTTCGAGTCGTGAAGGCGCGTGCGGGCCGAAGCAAAGCGACCTGATCCAGGCGAGGTCGTCCGCCAACGGACGGGGACCGCTCAGCCGGAAGAGCAGGGCGGACCGTCCGGCGAAGCCGGCGTCGGCGCCGCCAGGACGGTCGCCAAGCGACGCGTCTCGGTCAAACCAGGGGGCTCGGCCGCTTAGCATTGAGAATACGCGCCTCGGCCAAGGGTGTCAAACGAAACGGGGGGCCGCTTGAGGCGCTTATCTTGCTTGCGCCGCAGGTACTTACGACGCCGTGGCGGCCGTTACGATTGTGCCGCCGCGGCGAGGGCGACATGGGACTGGCGCCGGGCCGAGCCACGCCGCGGGGACCGTGCGGAGAGCCGCACAGGGGCCGCGGAGGCGGGCGGGGCGAGCTGCGCAGCTAGCCCTGCTTTCATCGCTGCGGATCGAAAAACGGCGATTCCGGCTACTTTCGCACCAGAGAAGGCAAAGTCGCTGTGAAGCTCTTCCGATTATATGCATTGTAGCCGTCACATAAGCGGCGCCGCGCCATGCTTCCGTCTTCAACACGACGGCGGCCAGGGCGATATGCGACTCCTCTACCGTGGGAACTTTTCGATGAAGGCTTGTCACCGACGTGCTTCGGCCCTGTGCCGGTTGCTGCTCGCCGCCTGTGCGGCGTCCACAGGCTGCACGGCGTTCATGGAGCCTCGCAACCCGGCGCCCGTCACGCCGAATGAACCGGCCGTCAGCCCCGTGCCGCGGGAGTTGGAGAAGGTGACGCTGCCCCGGTACGTGATCGAACCGCCGGATATCCTGCTGATTGAAGGCGTGAAGCTGGTGCCGAAGTCGCCCCACCGCATCGAGACCTTCGACGTGCTGTTGATTCGCGTCGTCGGGGCGTTCCCCGAACAGCCGATCGACGACACCTACGCCGTCGACGCCGACGGCACCGTCAATCTCGGCCCGACTTACGGCCGCATCCGCGTCGTCGGCTTCACGATCGAAGAAGCCGAGGACGAAATCCGCGATCAACTCGCCAAGGTGCTCACCGACGTGGAAGTCTCCGTCTCGCTGATCCAGTCGATCGGCGCCCAGCCGATCACCGGGCAACACTTGGTCGCCATGGACGGCCGCGTGAATTTGGGCACTTATGGATCGGTCTATGTCGCCGGCATGACGCTGGAAGACGCCACGGCCGCGATCGAAGCGAAACTGTCCGAGCGGCTCGAAGACCCGGAGGTGTTCGTCGACGTGCTGGCGTACAACAGCAAGGTGTTCTACGTGATCACCCAAGGCGCCGGCCTGGGGGACGACGTCGTTCGCATGCCGGTGACCGGCAATGAAACAGTGATCGACGCGGTCGCCAACATCGGCGGCATCTCGCAGGTGTCGTCCACCAAGATGTGGATCGCGCGGCCCGCGCCCAATGGCGTCGGCTGCGAGCAGATCCTGCCGGTCGACTGGAATGACGTCGCGCAGGGCGCCTCGACGGCGACGAACTACCAGCTTATGCCGGGCGACCGGTTGTTCATCGCCCAGGATCGTCTGACTGCCTTCAACACGGTCGTCACGAAAGTCCTCAATCCGTTCGAGCGGGTCTTCGGCTTCGTCTCCCTGGCGACGTCGGCCGCCAACCGGATTGTGCGGTTCGGCTTGCCCAACACGTTCTAACGCGGGCTCGCCGAACGCCGGCCTAGCGAAGGGCGATCAACGACCGACGAGTAATCGACTACCGACCACGCCCCCATGGGCCGCTTTCGCGTGACGATGCAGGGGGCCTCGTCGCGCGGACTGGCCGGCCAGGGCTACCATAGGAATGCACGCCATGTCGCCTCGTTTGAAACTTCGAGCGGCCGCCACCCCGCTGGTGCTCGCGGGGGCCCTGTGGGCCGGGAGCCCGGCGACGATCGCCGCGCCGCCAGTGCACGCCGAGGATGCACTGCTGGGTCAACGGCGTTCGGCGCCGGTGAAAGCCGCCGTGCGGACGGCGTCCGCACAAACCGCGGCCAGCGCCGTCGCCGGCGGCAAGCCCGCCGCCGTGGCCGTGCATGGGCCGGTGCTCCACGAAGCTCCGGCGATGCCGCTGCCCAGGCAAACGCCCCCGCCATGCTCGCCCGACGGCGTCTGCATTCCCAATCCCGGCCGCTTCGGCTGGTACCAAACGCGGTGGCGGACATTCCCCGGCGACGTACCGACCGGGCTGCCGACCGAAGCCGCCCGGCCAACGCCCGAACCGGGCGCCGAACCCGGGCTCGGCGGTCCGCAGCTCCCCACGGTGGAACAAGAAGGGTCGATTCTTCCGCCACGAGAACCGGAGACGGAATCCGAAGCCGCAGAGCCCGGCGCCGAAGGGGCGCTCCAGCCGATGCCGGAAGGAGCGGCGCCGCTTCCGGAAGAAGGGGGACCACTGGGCCCGGCGCCAGCAGTGGAGCCACCGGCCGATTCGCCGCTGCCGGGACTCGATTCCCCGCCCAGCGAACAACCCTTGCCGCTCGAACAGCCCGCTCCGCTCGGCCCGGCGACGCCGAGCGAGCCGCCAGGCGGCCCGGCCCCGGATCCGTTTGGCGCCCCGCCGGCGGACCCGTTTGGCGGCGGCCCGCCGTCGCCGCCGGCCTGGATGAGTCGGCTCGATGCGCTGCATGGCGTGGACCTGCAGCCGCCGGCCATGCCACAGCAGTCCGCCGCCGCAAGCGATTCAACGTTGAACGAGTCGGCGGCGGCGACGCCGGGCGTTGAACCCGCCGTCGGGGTGGCGCCGCCGGCCGGAGAAATCGTGCAACCAGCCGGCGTGGCCGTACCGGCGCTGGACGGACCGAATCTCCACGGGGAAGACGCCCCGCCTGCGCTGCCGGCCGGGCTGACCAGCTTCTCGTCCTGGAGTCCGCCGGCCGGCGCCGCGACCATGGGCCACGCTCTGGCCGCGCCGTCGCAGTTCGACGCTGCAGCGCCGGTGATCATCGCCGACGACGGCGTAGTGACGGCCAGCGCCGAGCAAGCTTTGGCCGTCGAGCTCGTCAATCCCGCGGAAGCGGTCGTTATCGAGCCGGACGACAGCCACCTGCAACAGGCGATCTACATCGAAGCCAGCGACCAGGAGAACTAGGCTGCGGGCTGGAGGCTGGAGGTTGGAAGGCTGGAGGGATCGGCCCTACGGATCACTGATCACCGATCACCCCGCCTCTCACCACCGATCTCCGCCGCGGCTTCCGCCGCCGTAGCCGCCGCGTCCGCCGCCGCCATAACCGCGGCCGCTGTTTGCGCGATCGGTCTTCGGCCGGGCTTCGTTGACGGTAATCGTCCGGCCGTCGATCTCAGCGCCGTTGAGGGCCTCGATGGCGGCTTGCGCCTCCTGGTCGTTGTTCATCGCCACGAAGGCGAAACCGCGCGGGCGACCGGTTTCGCGATCGGATATGATGGCCACTTCGGCGACGCTGCCGTGCGCGGCGAACGCATTGTAGAGGGTGTCCTGAGTGGTCGAGTAAGACAAGTTACCCACGTACAGCTTCATCAAACTACACTCCCAACGTGCTGCGTAACCTGCGGCGCTTTCCGCCGTACGCGGACACCGAATGTCCGCGCGGCAAGGGCGGCGACGAGGGACAGCAGAATACTGGGGCGGATCGTGAGGAACGGCGCGGCAAGACAGCCGCAGCGAGAGTAGACGATCAGCCCGAAAACTAAAGCAACACTCCCATCCTCGTGCCAGCCTAACGGACGGACATTAACGAAGAGCAACCTTCGCCAAGTCGCCTCGAACGGACATCGGCGAAAGCCCTCGCATCTTAACGTGGGCGTTACGAATTGTCGAGATCATCCATGCCGCTGGCGCCGTTAGACCCGTTGTGCAAAGGCTGCCCAACTGCGTCGGTTCACGCCCAAATCCAACCTCGCCAGCGATCGGGAAAACCCGCGCCGCTGGGGGTGATCACCCCTAACGCGCTTGTCGCCAAAATGCAACAGGCCGCACGACATGGAACCTGCCGACCGGTTGCACGCTGCCGCCGCTGCGATCTTCAGCCGAACAGTCTCTTGGCGATCTCAGCCACGTGCCGGCCTTGAAAGCGAGCAATCGCCAGCTCGTTCTCGCTCGGCGTGCGGGAACCGTCGGCGCCGGCGAGCGTGCCCGCGCCGTAGGGCGAGCCGCCGGTGATTTCATTCATGTTCGCCAGTTCCTGGCAACTATACGGAACCCCTACGATGATCATCCCGTGGTGCAACAGCGTGGTGTGGAAGCTGGTGATGGTCGTTTCCTGTCCGCCGTGCTGCGTACCGGTGCTGGTGAACACGCTGGCTAGCTTGCCGATGAGCGCCCCTTGCGCCCACAGGCCGCCCGTCTGATCGAGGAAATTGCGCATTTGCGCCGCCATGTTTCCAAAGCGCGTCGGCGTTCCGAAGATGATCGCATCGGCCTCGGCGAGCCGTTTCGGCTCGGCCATGGGCACCTGGGCGAAGGCGGCTCGCGCCTGTTTGGCGCCGGTGCGCTCCAAGGCCGCGTCGGGCACAAGCTCAGCGACTTGAAACAGCGACGCCTCGGCCCCTCCCACCGATCGCACTCCCTCGGCCACGGCTTCCGCCATCCGATGGATGTGGCCATACATGCTGTAGAACACGATTTGGACCTTCATTGAGTTCGCTCCTCGGCAAAGGGGAGGCGGGCGAAAGACGCTAATCTTAATGCAATCGAAACATCGTCGCTTCCCGCCGGCGGCAGGTCCGCCACAATGGCCTACATGACGGCTCCCGCGGAGACTCCTGCCGCAACTAACGCGCCTAGCGACCGGCGGCTGCTAAACGCCGGCCTGGGCGTTACGACCCTGCTCGCGGCCTGGCTGCTGTTTCAGGTGCAGCCCATGGCCGGCAAAAGGATTCTGCCCTGGTTCGGCGGCGGCAGCGCGGTCTGGACGACGGCGATGCTGTTCTTCCAGGGCATGCTGCTGGTCGGATACGGCTACGCGCACGTGGTTTCGACGTACTTGCCGCCGCGCCGCCAGGCGCGGCTCCATGTGCTGCTGCTGGGCCTGGCAGCCGCCCTGTTGGTCGTTGCTCCCGCCGCTCCCGGCGAAGCGTGGAAACCGGCGTCGAGCGACTTTCCTACGGTTCGGATCATCGCCATCCTCGCAGCCAGCGTCGGCTTGCCGTACCTGATGCTGGCGAGCACCGCCCCGCTGGTGCAGACATGGTTCGCTCGCGCCAATCCGGGCCGCTCGCCGTATCGGTTGTATGCGCTCTCCAACGTCGGTTCGCTGGCGGCGCTGGTGTGCTACCCGCTCGTCATCGAACCGAACATGGGCCTGTCGGAGCAGAGCGTGGCGTGGTCGCTCTTGTTCGCCCTATTCGCCGCGTGCTGCGGGGCATGCGGCGTGGCGTCGCATCGGCTGGTCGTGGGCCCGCCGGCCGCAGGGGCGCCCTCCCGGCGCAATTCGCACGCGGCGCCAACCAGGCGGGGACGATCGCCCTATTGGCTGTGGCTGCTGTTGCCGGCGTGCGCTTCGAGTTTGATGCTGTCGGTCACCACGCATCTCTCGAGCGACGTGGCGCCGATGCCGTTGCTGTGGATCGGGCCGATGGTCGCGTACCTGTTGTCGTTCATCATCGCCTTTGACAGCGATCGCTGGTATCGCCGCTGGTGGTGGTTGCCGGCGGCGGCCGTGGCATCGCTGCTGGCCGCCTTCAATTGGCGCGACGCCGGCACGCGCGACATCGACCAGCAGATCCTCATCCAACTCGCGCTGGTGCTGTGCATGGCCACAGTGTGCCACGGAGAATTGGCCCGGCGGCGGCCTCCCGCGGCGCGGCTCACCGCCTTCTACCTGTGCGTCGCCGCCGGCGGAGCCCTGGGCGGGTTCTTCAACAGCGTCGTTGCGCCGCTGGCGTTTTCCGACTACTACGAATTGCCGCTGGGGCTCGTGGCCTCCTGGCTGATCGTCATTGCGTTGTTGCTGACGGATCGGCGGTCGCCGCTGCGCCGCGGCGGGCATGGGCTGGCGTTCTGGGGCCGGCTGGCGCTCATCTTCGCCGCCGTCGGGCTGCTCGCGCTGATGGTCGCCGTCGTCGCCCGCGATCCGGCGGGCATCGTCGTCGCGGATCGCAACTTCTACGGCGCCCTGAAGGTTCGCGCCGTGAATATCGATGGAACGAACGAGACGTATTTCAACCTCGTGCATGGGCGCATCGCCCACGGCGCCCAATTCCGCAGCATCAGCAATCGCCGGGTGCCGATGTACTACTACCATCCGGAATCCGGCGTCGGGCAGACCCTCGCCAACCGCGTAGCGGCAGGCGGCGCCGCGACGCCGCAGCGCGTCGGCGTCGTCGGGCTGGGCGCGGGAACGCTCGCCGCCTATGCCGAACAAGGGGACTACTACCGCTTCTACGAGATCAACCCCGCCGTCATTCGCATCGCCAACCGGCACTTCACCTACCTCCGCGACGCGCGGGGACGCGGCGCCAAAATCGACGTGGCCGAGGGCGACGCCCGCCTTTCGCTGGAGCGCGAGGCGCCGCAGCACTTCGACCTGCTGGCGTTCGACGCCTTCAACAGCGACTCGATACCGTCGCACTTGCTGACGCTCGAGGCGGTCAATCTGTACGTGCGGCATCTGCGGCAGCCGGACGGATTGCTGGCCGTGCACGTCTCGAATCGGCATCTAGCGCTCGACGCCGTCGTGCAAGCCATCGCCGAGCGGGCCGGCCTGGACGCCGCGCTGGTGAAGACCTCGGCGACGGCGCCGGGCACGTTCGCCTGCACGTGGGTTCTCCTGCATCGCCGGCCCGGATACTTCGCCGAACGAAAACTCGGCGTCCCGCTGGCACAGGCCACCGCCGGCCGCATCCCCGTGCTGTGGACCGACGACTACAGCAACGTCTTCAGCATCCTCAAGGACGACGGCGGCGAGGACGCCATGGCCGCCGAGTGAATCGCCGCCGGCCGCGACTCGTCCAGCCGGCGCCGATCGAGCGGCCGATCATCGGCGGTGCGCGGTAGGCGGATGAGGCGTCCGTCGTCTCAGAAAACCGCGGCCAGGTGCACGGGGCGGCGTTTCTTCTTGAACGTTTTTGGCAGTCGCCCCCTTGACGTGAATGTGTACATGTGTATATTATATGTCGCCTCGCATAATGCTTCGTGACGCTCTTGTCTCGATGGAAAGAAAAAAGCCATGGCCGCTCGCCGTCTTCCGTGGTCGCGTAGTCTGCTGCTTATCGTCGGCTGGGTACGTCACGCATAGCGTGACGACCGAGCCGGCCAGCGACCTGACCGACTTCACCTTGCTGGTGTCGCTCGACCAGTTGCCCAGCGAGTTCTGGCTCATGGTGCAAAGCGACGGCGACGACCTTCGCGCCTCGAAAGACGCCGCGGGAGCGCAGCAGCTTCCGGTCGACATTATTTCGTTCAGCGACCAGGGCCGCACCGGGTCGGGCTTGATTGCCGTCAAGTGGACGGGAACCAAGAGCAGTTCCGTCAACGAGCCGCTGTACCTCTGGGCCGGCAACCCGACCGCGGCGCGGCCGGCTGACACGGACCCATACGGGCGGGAGAACGCCTACGCCGCGCACGTGCGGGCGTTTTGGCCGCATGGCGGCGGCGAAGATCGCAC
>QEVI01000204.1 GCA_003576855.1 Planctomycetota bacterium | reverse complement strand
GTACCTGGTGGCCGGCAGCGCCACGCCGATGACTGGCATCGTCGAGTTCACCGGCAACGGCGGCGTGTCGTATCACCCGCTCGATTTGAACTTCGACGGCGAAATCAACCTGGCGGACTACGGAGTCTTCCTGGCCGGGTATGCCACGCCGCTGGCGGGCAAGACCGCCGCGCAGCAATACAACTTAGGGGACTTGGATCGAGACGGGAAACACACAATTCGAGACTATGCGCAATTCCGGCAGCAGTTCAACCTCGCCCGCGGACCAGGCGCTTTCGAGGCGGCGCTTGCGCAGGGATTCGCCGTACCTGAGCCGACGACGCTGCTGATGCTGATCATGGCGGCCTTGCTGCCGGCGACGCGGCGACGACGTACATTGCCAGCGGCCGTGCCGCTGATGATTGCGGGTCTCGCCGCCGTCCCCAGCGCCGACGGGGCCCCGCTTAACGAGACGTTTGAGGGAGTCCAGCTCGTGGCATCGATCGAAGAAACGCCGACGCCTGGCGTGTGGAGCGACATTGGCCCGCGAGGATGGAGAATCGATCGCACCGGGGTCCCGGGCTTCAGCCAGCAGCCCACCAACAATGGCGTGCGAGAGTGGATCGGCTGGAACTTCGCCAAGAAAGATTGGTGGGTGGCGGCGGCGGGCGATCAGGATCGCAGCATGTTCCTCAAAGGGACCGGCACAATCCTGGTGGCCGATCCGGACGAGTGGGATGACGAGGCGCATCCGGACGACTCCTACTACAGCACATACATCACCACGCCGAGGCTCGACGTTTTGAGCGGCATCGCGGCCGGGCAGTTGACGCTGACCTTCGATTCAAGCTGGCTCCCTGAAGGTTTTGACGATTGGGCGCTGCCGGGGCAAAGCGGGCCGACCAATAACCAGACCGCCACAATCGACGTCAGCTACAACGGCGGACCGTATCAAAATGTCTTGACCTGGGATTCGCAAACCGGCAGTCCCACGTTTAAGGCCGGCGCACTGGACGAAACCGTCAATGTGAATCTCGGCTATAATGGCGCCCCCAACACGAGCCTGCAGATCCGCTTCGGTCTGCTCAATGCGGCTAACGACTGGTGGTGGGCCCTGGATAACATTCGCGTGAATAACGTCGACGTCGTTGTGCCCGTGTCGCCGACGCTTCGCATCAACACCACGACGGGGACCGCCCAGATCGTCGGCGGCGGCAGCACCATTCCCGAAGCGGTGAACGGCTACGATATTTCCAGCGCCAACGGCAATCTTGCGCCGCAGGGCAACGTGGGCTTAAGCTTCACGAAGCCCGACTCCATCGACGGCCCGGATCCGGACACGACGGTCGGCAGCAATATCGGCGAGAGCTGGCAGCTCGCCTCGTCGACGGCCAACCTGTTCAGCGAGTTCTTTCTCGACGGCAGTTCCCCCTATCTCGCATCGCGAACCGATTCGCTGGGGCGCATCTTCAACCCGTCTACGCCCGAGGCCAACCGGGACGTGCTCTTCACCTACACGACCATCGACGGAGAAATCCTGAGCGGCGGCGTCGAGTACGTTTCCACGCCAGCCAACGCCGATTTCGATTCCGACGGCGACGTGGACGGGGCCGACTTCCTGAGATGGCAGCGCAACAAAGGAACCGGCACGACGCTCGCTCAAGGAAACGCTGACGGCGACGGCGACGTGGACGCCGACGACCTGGCCATCTGGAAACTGAAGTTCGGCCTGCCCCCGGCGACGCCGACGACGGCCGCCGTCCCGGAACCGCACGGCGTGGCGCTTGCATCGCTGGCGCTCGGCGTTCTGGCCGGCCTGCGGCGCCGTCTTGCCGGGGCGCGCCGGGCGGTGCTGGCGCAAGGCGCCGTCGCCGCGGCCGCCGCCGCAGTTGCTGCGGGCGTCGCGCAGGCCCAGTCCGTCCCGGCCCCGTTCGTTGACCGCAATTACCGCATGGGCGACGTGGAGCCGGGCGCTGCCGACGGCGCCGATGTGAATGTCACTTGGGATAGCGCCGGCCAGCCGAACATGAACCAGCTCATCGACCTGACGGCGTTCACCAAGGCGGGCGCCAAGCCGAAGTATATCGCGATCACCGGCCGGCCGGACGGCGGTACGGGACGCGGCATCAACTTGAACCCGCTGGCGACCGATCGGCAGTTTTTGCGCACCGCGGCCGACGAAGCGCTGAACGTCCCGGAGAAGTCGCCGTCGTCGATGGACGGCATCCTGCCGGGGGGCACGCTGGATTACGGCTACATCATCGACCGCGGATTCCAGCTCTGGACCCGCCCGAGCGCCGTCGGAACGCTCGGCCACATCGTGATGGACACGAACAATCACGGCGTGATGCTGCGGGCCGACGGCAAGTTCGCGATGCGCTACAACAACGCCGATTACGTCGGAACCACGACGGCGACGGCCAATACGTGGTATCACCTGATGGTGGTCCGGCCCTTCGGGCCGGGCAACGGCTCGATCCTGTACGTCAACGGCGTGGCTGAGGCGGCCGCCGTCGGCAACTACCAGGGCGAGGACGTGCCTAACGACGAAGTGGCGCCGGGCAACCAGGACAACAGCCCGCTGGTCATCGGCGCCAACACGGCCGAATCGGCGTTCCAGTTGGCGTCCACGGCGTTCTACCGGGGCATCGTGGACGACCTGGAGATGTTCGTCATGGGTCTGAACCCGACGTCGGACCGCGGGGAGTTCAAGTTCGATCGTGACAACAAGTACGCGGCGCACTTCAAGCCGACGAACATCGCCGACCTGACGGGCGACAACGCCATTACGATGGCCGACGTCACCGTATTCGCCAACAACTGGCTGAAGGAGAAGGTCCTCACTTGGACGCAAGCCGGACTGCCGCGGGCGCTGGCGGTCGGGGACCTGCAGTCGCGAGCGATGGGCGACTTCAACTACGACGGCCGCGTCAATCTGGCCGACTGGGGCATCCTCAATACGGCCAATCCGGCGATGGGGGCGGCGGCGCTGGCCCTGATTGGCAGCGTGCCGGAGCCGTCGACGCTGGTCCTGGCTGCGGCGTGCGGCGGACTGCTCGTAAGCGCAGCCCGTCGCATCCGCCGCGGGGCGTTGTAGGCCGGCTGTTCGCAAGCCGTCTGTTGTTTTGCGCACGCTACTATTGGAGTAGCGCAGGCTTTTGCTATGAATTAAAGACGTTGACGAATGCCCGGCGTCAACGGCCTTGTCCGGGGCTTATGCGCCCCCAAACTCGCTCGACACGGAGAGTTCGATAATGGTCCGTTCGCGTAGTTCGTCTCCGTTGGCCCGTCGTGTCGCTGGTTTCACGCTTGTCGAGCTTTTGGTGGTGATCGCCATCATCGGCGTGCTGGTCGCGCTGCTGCTGCCGGCCATTCAAGCGGCCCGCGAAGCCGCCCGGCGGAGCCAATGCGCTAACAACATGAAGCAAGTGGGGTTGGCGCTGTTGAACTACGAAGGCGCTAACAAGCACCTGCCGCCGGGATGCCTGATGGAGGAGGGGAGCGCCTGGACGGCGTACCTGCTGCCGTTCATCGAAGAGGCCAATACCAAGAACCTGAGCAAGATCGGCGAGAATCGCCAGTTCAACAACCAGTGGGGATATCCCGGCGGCCCGTACGACGACTCCAGCAAGCTGCCGCCGCAGTACCAGAACGTCCGCCTGGTGGAGACGGTCATCGACACCTATCGCTGCCCCTCGGCCGGCCTGCCCGAACACCAGATCGACGTTTCGTCAGACGGCTACTACGTAATGAAGCGTTCGCCGGTGTCGTACATCGGCGTAGCAACTGGCTTGCAGACCCGCCAATACGACAGCGGCGATACGTACTTCCTGTGCGGCCAGGTGTCGCCGCCCGGGGCCGAGCACTACCAGGGCGCCGACGGCGTGCTGTACGGCATTCGGCACGACGACCTTTCGGATAAGGGCGTCAAGCTGAAGGCGATTGAGGACGGCACGTCGAACACGGCCATGGTCGGCGAAGCGCTGCACGACTGGCAAACGCAGGAGAACATCGGTTCGAACAAGGAGCGGGTCGAGGGAAACCGCAAGGACCACTGGTGGGGCGGAAGCGACGACGTCGACACCACGCCCGGCTCGGACCTGTCGGAGTTCCTGGGTTCGACCGCGATTCCAATCAACTATCAGAAGACGCCGGAAATCAATCAGCAGTACTGCGCTAGCCCCGATTCGGCGACCTGCCAGCAATTGCAGTTGGGCTTCGGCAGCGCCCATCCGGGAATGTGCCACATCGTGTACTGCGACGGCCACGTCGACGCCGTCCGCGAGGACATCGACAAGCAAGCCTGGAGCGACGCCGGCACCCGCAGCGGCCAGATCCTCGACACCGGTGCGATTCGGCGCTAGGGGCAGAGGTGTCAGGTGTCAGGTGTCAGCATCCAGCATCCAGCATCCAGCGTCCAGTCACGCTTGAGTCCGCTCCAGGGGGAGTGGCTGTTCGCATACGGCGCCGAGGGCTGCGTTGAACGCTTCGCAGAATTCTTCGCAGGCCGCCTCGGTGTGGGCCAGCGACAGGTACAGTTTCGTACCCATCGGGTTGAGGAACACGCCCCGTCTGAACAACTCCAGCATGAGCCGCCGGGCGAGCTCCGGCGCGGCGTGGCGGCTGGAGCGGTAGTCCCGCGGAACGCCTTCGGTAAATACCACCTGCGCTAGCGGGCCGTCGCCCAGGACCGTTGCGGCCAGCCCATGCTGGGCGAGCTTGCGGCGCATGCCGCTTCGCAGCAGCTCGCCGAGGCGACGCAGCCGCTGGTAGGCGCCGTTTTCTCGATACACGGCCAGCGCCGCGCGGGCGGCTGTCGCGCTCACGGGATTGCCGCCCAATGTCGAGGCGGTCCAGACATAGTCGCCTTGGCCGAAGCGGTCCTCGCGCACCAGGTCCATGATTTCCCGTCGGCCGCCGAAGGCGCCAATGGGCATGCCGCCCCCCAGCGCCTTGCCGTAGGCGACCAGGTCGGGCACGACGCCGTAATACTCCTGGGCGCCGCCGTAGGCGAGCCGAAACCCGGTGACGACTTCATCGAAGATGAGCAACGAACCGCAGGCCCGCGTGGCCGCGCGGAGCCCCTCCAAGAAGCCGCGGGCCGGCGGCAGGCACCGCTGCAGCGGCTCGACGATCACGCCGGCGACCTGGTCGCCGTAGGAAACGAGGATGTCGCGCGTCGCGGCCAGGTCGTTAAACGGCGCCACCAGCGTGCTCGTCTCCGCGCCCGGCTCGACGCCGGCGGACGACGAAACGGCCTGGGGGAAGTCGGGCGGGTCGACCGGAAACAGGCTGCTGACGCCGACGTCGTGCGCCCCGTGATAGGCGCCTTCGAATTTCAGGACCTTGGGCCGCCCGGTGTATGCCCGGGCCAAGCGCAGGCAGTACATCGTCGCCTCGGTGCCGCTGGCGCAGAACCGCACCTGCTGGCAGGCGGGGCTGGCGGCGATCAGCTCTTCGGCCAGGGCCAACGACTGGTCGGTGACGTAGGAGAAGTTCGTTCCGCGGCGAAGTTGTCGCTCGACGGCTGCGACGACTTCCGGCCGGGCGTGCCCCGGCAGCACCGAGCCCCAGCCGATCGAAAAATCGAGCATCCGCTGGCCGTCGGCAGTCCACAGCTCGCATCCGGCTCCGCGGACGATGACCTTCGCCAGGTCGGGCGGCAGATTGAATTCGCCGTTGCATCCGGCGGGAAAGGCGCGTAGCGATCGTTGGACGGCGTCAGACATAGAGGCGGCGCTGCTGTGAAGATCAATGGACGAGCACGAACCCGCTCGGCGCCGACGGCGTCAAGCGCGGCCGGCGCCCACGTGCGGGGCGCGATATTCGCCAGCGTAGCTGAAGCGGGCAGGCGCAAGGACTTCCGAACGCGCAGCGGCCGCGACGCTTTGCGGGCCGGCGGCAGGGCAGGCAGGCCCCTTCGGCGAGCCCGATGCCAACGCCTTATCCACGCAGGCGCCGCGGAAAGCGGGGCAGGGCGCCGTCCACCGACGCCGCCTGCTGTTGCCGCTCCTTGAGGTGCTGCTTGCGGAACTCCGAGGGGGTCGTTCGCAGTTCCCGGCGAAAGGCCCGCGTGAGCAGTTCCGGTCGTTCGAAGCCGCAGGCCATGGCGATGCGGGGCATGGCCCAGGCCGTGTCGCAGAGCAGTTGCACGGCGTGATCGACGCGGACCCGGCGGATTTCCTGGGCGGGCGATCGGCCGAGGCATTTGCGAAAGCCCTTTTCGAGCGCCCGGCGGCTAATGGGCACCTCGCGGAGGATGTCGCTGACTTGAATGCGGCGAAAACTGTTTTCCTTGATGAACTGAATGGCCGAGGCCAGCAGGTCGTCGCCCACGGCCATCGTGTCGGTCGATTGCCGCGTGATGACCCGCGCCGCCGGCAGGAGGATTGGCTCGGTCGGCGGCGGCTCTCCGGCCATCAGCCGGGCCAAAAGCTGGGCAGCGGTCCATCCCACGCGCCGCGGCGAGTGGTCGATGCTCGACAATTGCGGCTTGGAGATGGTGCAGCTCAGCAGGTCGTGCTCGCCGCCCATGACGGCCACTTCGTGCGGCACGTCGATGCCGGCGATGTGGCATGATTCGGTCACCTGCCGGGCCTGCACGCTGTCAAAGGCGAGCAGGCCGATGGGTTTGGGCAGCGATTTGAGCCAGTCGACCATGCGAGCCAGCTCGTGGGCGGACGGGAGGTAGCTGTCGACGTCGTCGCTCTGGACGAACGCATGGCAGGTGTAGGTTCGCCGCTTGAGGGAGTCGATGAACGCCTGCCCGAAGCGGTCGACATAGTTCGGCCGCTGATTCGACGGGCAATAGGCGAACTGGCGAAAGCCGCGTTCGATGAAGTAGTTCGCCGCCAGCTCGGCGATGCTCACTTCGTCGCAGGTGCAGCGGGGGATGCGGCCCTCGCCCAGGCGATACCAGGAGACGTCCACCGCCGGGATGTTCCGCGCAATGAGCTGGTCGGCCAGGTCCTGGTGGGTGACGCGGGCGATGACGCCGTCGCCGTCCCAGTTCTCCGGCAACATCATGCGATCGCTCTTGCGGCGCGGGCCGAGAAAGCATTGCCAATCCTCGAGCGAGTTGGCGTACTCGGCGACTCCCTCGATGAGGCCCGACCCCCACGTGGTGGCCGTGTCAATGAGGATGGCGACCTTTGCGCGTTTACCCATATGCCGATCCAGTATTTGCCTTTCGACGCTGCGCACAACGTCCGACCAAGTGCGCGGCGAGGCCTGGGACGAGCGCCGACCCCAGCGTAGGCTGTCCAACCGTGAGCTGACCAAGGGGGACGGGCGGGGAAAGCGACCGGCTCGCGGCCATCGAACCGCGGCGGCAGATCGAACCTTCCTTCGCGTGCCTGTCCCCGTTTGGCGAGCTCGCCGCCGGCGCCAGTGCCGATAAGCCGTTTGCCCGCGGACTGAGAAGCCCGATCAGCCGCGGCGGGCATTTGCTCCTGTTAGTGTAACACGGCCGCCAGCGCCGCCGAATCGATTTCGCCCGCCCCAGCGGCGGCGGCGACCGCGCCGGCTGCGGAAGAAGCGGGCTACGCCGGTGCGACCGCCAGGTTTTCCCCACAGAAGGCCTACGCCTGCCGAGCCGTCCGCAATCGCCGCCGAGCGCCCTCGGCGGCCGCAGTTGAATACCGCCACCGCCTGGGCGCAGCCCCGCACCCGTTTTCGCCGCCGAACCCTCCGCCTGGATATGCCCCCGTGAATGCTCGGTACGAACGCCTGCGCTGGCGGACATTCGGCGTGACCTGGCTGGTCTACGCCGTGTTTTACTTTACCCGCAACGCCTGGAGCGCCGCCAAGGTGGCCCTCGGCGAGGACCCGCGCCTGCAGCTCAAGCGCAGCGATTACGGGCTCGTCGATTCCGCCCAGCTCGGCGCCTACATGGCGGGGCAGTTCATCTTCGGGCCTTTGGGCGACCGTTTCGGTCCGCGCAAGGTGCTGTTGGGGGGCATGGCTTTCAGCGTGTGGGCGGCCGTCGCCTGCGGGTTTTCCACGACGCTGCTAGCTTTCGTCTCGCTCGCCGTGGTTCAAGGCCTGGCGCAGTCCACCGGCTGGAGCAATACTACCAAGACCGTGAGCAACTGGTTTTCGCTGCACGAGCGGGGTCGCGTCTTTGGCTGGTGGTGCTCGACGTATGCCGTGGGGGCCGCTGCGGCCGGCGCGTTCGGCGGCTGGATCATGAACGTCTACGCCCGGCCCGCGACCGCCGGAACGTCTGCTTCGGCGCCGGCGCCGTACTGGCCGGCGAGTTTTTGGGGGGCGGCGGCGGCGCTGGGCGTCGTGGCGGCCATCGCCTGGCTGCTGCTGCGCGACAAGCCGGAAGACGTCGGCTTGCCGCCTATCGAGGTCTACCACGGCGAGGCGCAGCAGCCGGTCGCCAGCGGCGGGGCGGCGATGGACGAACCAAGTAATTCTTGGGCGGTGATTTCGTCGGTCATCCGTTCGCCCAGCATTTGGCTGCTTGGGCTGGCGTACTTCTCGATTAAATTCACCCGGTATGCCTTCGCCTGCTGGGGACCGATGTACGTGGCCGATATGGCCGGCGGCGACGCCTTCAGCAGCAACCTCACGGCGGCCGTGCTGCCGATTGGCGGCGTCCTGGGCGTCGTCGCCTGCGGCTTCGTCAGCGACCAGTGGTTCAACGCCCGCCGGCCGCCGGTCGCCATCATGTCGCTGCTGATTACGGCGGCGCTGATGTTGCTCGGCTTGGCGAAATTCGACAACATCTGGCTGACGGCGGCGTTTCTGTTCGCGATCGGCTTTTTTCTGTACGGGCCGGACGCGATTATTTCGGCAACGGCGGCGATCGACTTCGGAACGAAGCGCGGCGCGGGAACGGCCATTCGGGCGGGCAGCGAGGGC
>QEVI01000203.1 GCA_003576855.1 Planctomycetota bacterium | reverse complement strand
GCTCAACTGCCGGAACTGAACTTCATGCACGCTGCCGTCGGCCGTCCGGAGCGTCACGCTGCGCGGAGTGACCGCCGCCACGCGGGCGGCGGCAAGGGGTTCGCCCTCGGCATCGGTCCACGCGCGGTCGGATGTGCTCATCCAGCCGCCGGGCTCGTGCAAGATCTCGTGCGAGGCGCTTGGGCCGAAAAGAGACTCAAGGTCGGGACTGGACGGTTCGGCGGGCTCTTGGGCGGGCTGCTCGGCGGCCGGGGGGCTGGGCGCTTCGGACGCGTCCGCGTCGTCGGCCGGCGTTGGCGCTGGGCTTGGCTGCGGCGACTGCGACGGCGGCGGGGCGGCCGCGGGAGAGCCGGTTGGCGCTGGCTGGGCCGGCTCGGCGGCCGTCGGCTCGCCGGGCGCCGGCGCCGGGGCTTCCGAGGAGGCGTCTTCCAGGGCCGGCGTTGGCGTCGGCGCTTGTGGCGGGGCCGGTTGGTCGGCGGGAGGCGGGCTCGGCTGGGCCGACGGGGCCGCTTCGGGCTGAGCGGTTGGCGGCGGCGATCCTGCCGGCGCCGGCGGGGTCGGTGCGGCTTCTTCCGGCAGTGGATGGGGCACGGGGGGCGCTGGGCCGATCGGCGCCTGGCCGACTGGAGGCTGCGACGGGCGCGGCTCGGGGCCCTTCGGCGGCGCCGCGGCCTCGCCGGACTCGATCGGGCACGCCAGAGCAGCGGCTTGCTCGCACGCGGCGTCGCCGTACGGTTCGCACCAGACGGGCTCGCAACTGGCTTCCACGACGACCGCTTCGCAACACGGCGGACAGCAGGCCGGCGAATCGACCGCGATCCCCATCCGGGCCGTGATCGCGGCGATGGTCAAGGCGGCGACTTTGCAGTACATGGGCTTTTCTGCCAGTTCGAAACGTGCGGGCCGAACAGCGCGTATGCGGCCCATCCTAATGCCGGCGGACCGGGCGTCAACGCGGCGGCAGGCCCGCATGTCCGAAGACCGTCACGGACCGGCGTCGTCGGCCGGGGCGGTGGCGGATTGCTCGCGGTGGTGGTCCAGGTAGGCCTGGACGGCCGATCGTTTCTCGGCCAGCAGCCGCTCTTCCATTTGATGCTGGGTCGCGGCGCTTTGCCAGCTTTGGGCGAAGGGGCCGTTGAGTTGCGCCGTCGGGGCGTCGGTCAGCAGGTCTTTGGCCCGGGCGTACAGCGTGGCGCCCTCTTGATGCCACTGGCGAGCCTTGGCGCCGTAGGCGGCGACATGGGCGTCAACGCCCCGCTCGTGCAGCTTGGCGATCGCCTCGGCCGCCTGGCGATGCCCTTCGTGCCGGGTGGTGAGGTAGTGGTAGAGATCCCAATCGCCGGAGCCGCCCAGCGCGGTCGAGCGGCGTGCCAATTCCGCGTCCAAGCACTCGTTCAGGGCGGCCCAGTAGGCGTCGGTGAGCTGCCGCCGCTGGTCGTCGGTGAGCGTGATGGCCTCGACCAACGCGGCGGCCTGGGGGGGCTCGGCGGCCGTCTCGGCCGTCTTTTCAGGCGGCGCCGGGTCGGCGGCGTTGGCGGTGCGCTCAGGTTCTTCGGTCGCGGCCGCTGTGGCTGCGGGCGGGACCGGGGGCGATGATTCCGCGGTAAGGCCGGAGCTGGCCTTCGGCGGGGCGTCGGCCGGCGGCGCCGCGTGCGAGTCTTGGCTTTTCGGAATCGTGATCGGCTGCCCCTGGGCATGCTGCACCACGGCCAGCAACGTCGTTTTCAGGTCGATGCCCAGATACATCGAACCGATGGCCAGGCCCCCCAGCAGCGCGGAGAAACAGCCGAGGAATTCGAGAAACGACAGACCGCGGCGAACGCGTTTTGAAGGTGACGATCCGGCCATGACGGGCTTTCCCTGGGTGATCCATGCGACAAGTACGGCGGCGCAGCCGGCCGACCGTAAAGCATAGGTCGCGACAGGGCCTTTCCAGCGGCGGCCGGTTGTAGGGGTTGTAATCCGCCCGGAGGAGCGCCGGTCGGCCGGTGGGCGGCCGCGGCGCCGTCACACTTCGACGGCGGTGCGGCGTGCTTGGCGCTTGCGGTCGTTTTCCGAGAGGAGCGCCTTGCGGAGGCGGATGTTCTTGGGGGTTACTTCGACCAGCTCGTCGTCCTCGATGTACTCCAGGCAGCCTTCCAGCGACATCTCTCGGACGGGGCGAACTTGGGCGTTCTCGTCCTTGCCGGCCGCGCGGATGTTGGTGAGTTTTTTGCCGCGGACGACGTTCACCACCAGGTCGCCGGCGCGGCAATGTTCACCGACAACTTGCCCTTCGTACACCTCGTCGCCGGGCCGAACGAAGAAGACGCCGCGGTCGTAGAGGGCGTCGAGGGCATAGGCGGTGGCGCCGCCGGTTTCGTTGGAGATCAGCACGCCCAGCGGCCGTTTGGGGATTTCGCCCCTCACCGGTTCGTAGCCGAGCAAGTTGTGATGGAGGATGGCCTGCCCCTTGGTGGCGTTGAGCATGCGGCTTCGCAGGCCCATCAGCGACCGAGCGGGGATCTTGAACTCCAGATGCACAAACCCGCTGGCGGATGAGCGGCGGCCCATTTTGATCAGTTCGGCCCGCCGGTCGCCCAGCAGGGCCATCACCGCGTTTTGATTGTCTTCGGGGCAGTCGATGACGAGTTGTTCGATGGGTTCGCACTTGACGCCGTCGATTTCGCGGTAAATGACCTGCGGCTTGCCGACGCACAGCTCAAACCCTTCGCGGCGCATGTTCTCGATCAGGATGCCCAGGTGCATCAAGCCGCGGCCGGAGACGCGGAACTGCTCCTGCGTCGGTCCGGGCGCGACGCGGAGCGCGACGTTCGATCGCAATTCGCGCTGCAGCCGCTCGCCGATCTGGCGGCTGGTCAGGAACCGGCCATCGCGTCCGGAGAAGGGGCCGTCGTTGACGCGGAACAGCATGTGGAGCGTCGGTTCGTCGACATGCACGTGGGGCAGGACGTGGGGCTGGTCGGGGTCGGCGACGGTGTCGCCGATTTCAATCGGTTCCAGGCCGACGATGGCGCACAGGTCGCCGGCGGCGACTTCTTCGACTTCCACGCGATCGAGACCCTCGAAGGCCAGAAGCTGCACGGCCTGCTTGCGGGAAACCTCGCCGAGGTGGTCGATGACGGCGACCCGTTGCCGCTTCTTGATCGTGCCGGCGTGGACCCGCCCGATGGCAATTCGGCCCACGAACTCCGAGTAGTCCAGCGTCGTGACCTGGAACTGGAGGAGCTCGGCGGCCTTGGCCCCGTCGTCGGGCGCGGGGACGTGGCGGACAATGGCCTCGAACAGCGGTTGGAGGGAGCCGCTCGGATGGTCCAGGTCGGCGGCGGCCCATCCCTGCCGGGCCGAGGCGTAGATTACCTGGAAGTCGAGCACTTCGTCCGGCGCGTCGAGATCCACCAGCAAGTCGAACACTTCGTCCACGACCTCGTGCGGGCGGGCGTCGGGCCGGTCCACCTTGTTCACCACGACGATCGGCCGCAGGCCGCGCTGGAGGGCTTTTTGGAGCACGAACCGGGTTTGCGGCATGGGCCCTTCGTAGGCGTCGACCAACAGCAGCGTGGCGTCGGCCATGCCGAGGACCCGCTCGACTTCGCCGCCGAAGTCGGCGTGGCCCGGCGTGTCGATGAGATTGATGCGGTAGATTTCGCCGTCGTCGGCCTGGTAGGTTACCGCGCAGTTCTTGCTGATGATGGTGATGCCGCGTTCGCGTTCCAGGTCGTTGCTGTCGAGGATGAGCCCGTGCTGGCCGCCGGCAAGCTTGTCGAGCTCTTCGTTGCGATAGAGCCCGGACTGGTAGACCATCTTGTCCACGAGCGTAGTTTTGCCGTGGTCGACATGGGCGATGATGGCGACGTTGCGCAGGCGGGAGGGCGGGACGACGACTCGAGGGCGGGCCATAGAGGCAGAAGTTCTCGCAAGTGACGGTTCAACGGGCGTGGCCGTGCGGCGGAGAATCGCGGCGCGGACGGCCGGGCAAGGGCCGAAATTGTACGAGAAGAGGCGTGTTTAGGGCAGGGCCCGGTTCGACGGGCCCGCCGGCGATGATCGCCGCCGGGCGCCGGGCGAGCGATCGGGCTGGCATCGTCGGTCCGCCGAAACAGCGGGCGGAGCGCGTGCGCGGCGTCGCGGCGGCGTCGCCGTGGGCAACTCAACTTGTTGGTCTTGCGGCCGGCTCCTATACTTTTGAATGCCGACCCCTTGCAGGCGAGCACACCTTCCCACCCGCACCTCGCCGTGATTCGCAGATCCACGAGACGCCCCTTGGAAATGCGTGGTGTTTGACCCTCCAGCGAATGATTCGTCGTCGTCGGACGGCGCCTCGGAATCTCGGCCCAAGATTCTGTATCTCGGCGGCGGCAACGATGCGCGCGTGCAGCTTAAAGAACGGCTAGGCGGCTCGGTCGACGTCGTGCCGCTGAGCTCGTCGCACAAGGCCCTCGACCTGATGGGGGGCAAGGAGTACGCGGGCGTTTACGCCGACGCCGATTACTTCTCCGCGGCGATCGACGTCGGGCGGCTGCTGCAGAACGACCGCATTCTGGCCCACATGCCCGACGGCGTCGTGCTGCTGGACGCCAACAACACGATCATCTGGGGCAATGGCCGGCTGCGCGAGTGGACGGACCGGGGCGAGGTCGTCGGGCAGAACTTCTACCAGGTGATGGGCGGCCCGGAGATCATGGGGCCCGACTTCTGTCCGTTTCATACGGCGCTGTCGACGCGGAAGTCGAGCGGCTCGGTGCTTCGCCGCACGGACAATCGTTATTTTCGCGTTCACGCGGCGCCGCTGCTGGAATCCGGCGAGGCGCCGCAGCACTTGGTGGTCACCGTACACGACATCACTGAGGAGGTGCTGCAGCAGCAGAAGCTGGCGGCGATCCACCAGGCGGGCGTGCAATTGGCGGACCTGGCGCCGGACGACGTCGCCGAACTGGATTACAACGAGCGCGTGGCCCTGCTGAAGGACAACATCCTGCACTGCATGCAGGACGTGCTGAAGCTCGACGTGATCGAGATCCGGATGCTGGACCAGGAGACGCGGGAACTGAAGCCGCTGATGGCGGTGGGCATGGAACCGGAGGCGGAGCGGCGCCGGTTGTACGCGAGCAAGCAGGGCAACGGGGTCACCGGCTACGTCGCCGCGACGGGCGAAAGCTACGTCTGCGGCAACGCCGCGGAGGATCCGCTCTATTTGGAAGGGGCCAAGGGGGCCCGCAGCTCGCTGACGGCGCCCTTGGTGTTGCACGAACACGTCATCGGCACGCTGAACGTGGAGAGCCCCGAGGCGGACGCCTTCAGCGAAAGCGACCTGCAATTCCTGGAGATCTTCGCCCGCAACGTGGCCATGGCGCTCAATACGCTGGAACTGCTGGCGGCGGAGAAGGCGGCGGTCGCCGCGGCGAGCGTCGAGGCGATTCACGCCGCCGTGGCGCTGCCGGTGGATGATATTCTCAATGACGCCGTCAACGTCATGGAGCAGGACGCGGAATTGGAGCCGGCGATCCGCGAGCGGTTGCAGAAGATCCTGCGCAACGCGCGAGACATCAAGAGGGTAATCCAACGCGTGGGGAGGACGATGGCGCCGGTTCAAGCGTATCCGACGGCGCCGGCCGACGCCCACCCGTTGCTCGAGGGCCGCCGCATCCTGGTGGTGGACGCCGACGAATCGGTCCGCATGGCGGCCCATGAACTTCTCGACCGCTACCGGTGCTACGTCGAAACGGCGCACGATGGCGGCGAGGCCCGCAAGATGGTCCGCAGCCTTGCGCCTGACCAACGGTACGACGTCATCATTTCCGATATCCGCTTGCCCGACATGACCGGGTACGAGTTGCTGCTGAAGTTGCGCGAGATCACCGATCGCGTGCCCCTGGTGCTGATGACGGGATTCGGCTGGGATCGCGATCATACGATTGTCAAGGCGCGACGCGAGGGCCTGCAATACGTACTCTACAAGCCGTTTCGCCTGGATCAGCTCGTATCGGCCATCGAACACACGGTCGACGAACAGAAGTGACGCCCGCCTGGCTGGCGCGGCGCGTCGAGCCGGCGGTGCGGCACGGGTCTTCCGGCGAATGAACGCGTCGGCAGCAGGTCCGATCTCGCCCCTGGGTGCATGGTTGCTTGCCGATGAAGGTTGCTTATGTATGGACGGGCGTGGTGCTGGCGGCGCTGGGGCACGGGTTTCTGTGGACGGGCCTGGTCAATCGACTGCACGGCTTGAGCGGGCCGCGCTGGTTGATTAAGTCGATAACGATCGCGCTGGTCGTGGCGTTCGCCGTCCTTCCTCTCGCGCTGATGCGGCGTTACGGTTCGTCGCTGGGCGCCTCGGCGTTCAATCCGTTTGGTCACGGCGACGTGGCGGGATGGTATCTGCGGCTGTGCGCGCTGGTGGGCGGCGCGTCGCTAATCGTCAAGCCGTGGATCGAGTCGCAGCGGTACGACCGCCGAGTGTTGCAGCGCTGGACGCAGCAGTACTCCCCGGCGACGGAGGCCCTCGGCCCTTCGCTCTTGGCGGGCGGCGTGGCCCGGGCCTTGGGCCGAATTCCAGGCAACGAAGCGCTCAAGCTGTCGATCGATCGCAAGCGGCTGGCGCTGCCGGCGCTGCCCGCGAAGCTCGACGGCCTCACGATCGTTCACTTGAGCGACTTGCACATGACGGGGCGCGTGGGCCGCGGCTTTTACGAATGCCTGACGAGGCAGGTCAACGAGCTTCGACCCGACGTGATCGCTGTCACCGGCGACATCGTCGAGCACGAGTCGTGCTGGCCGTGGCTGGCCGAGACGCTGGGCCGGCTCTGTGCGCCGATGGGGGTGTACTTCGTCCTGGGCAATCACGATGTGCTGATTGACGAGAATCGCACGCGCGAGCTGTTGGTCGAAGCGGGGTTGGTGTACGTCGGCGGGCGCTGTCTGCGCTGCGATTGGAACGGCGCCGCCGTCACGGTGATCGGCAACGAGCTGCCCTGGCTTCGCCCGGCCGAGCCCGTGCAGCCGCCGGCCAAGGCCGGCGGGGAATTCCGGCTGGCCCTTTGCCACACGCCCGACCAGTTCGGCTTCGGGGTGCGTGCGTCGGCGGACCTGGTGCTGGCGGGCCATACGCACGGCGGCCAGGTGCAAGCGCCGCTGCTGGGGGTTATCGCCAGCCCCAGCTTGCATGGAACGCGCTACGCCTGCGGCGTGTTTCGACGGCGGACGACGGTGATGCACGTCAGCCGGGGGATCAGCAGCGAGACGCCGCTTCGCTGGCGTTCGCCGCCGGAGCTGGCGCTGCTGGAGCTGACGCCCGGCGGCGCCGGGGCGTCGCCGGTGGGCCGGCGGCCGGGCGGCGCCTAGCGTTCAGTCGCACGCTACGGCGCTTGGCGCCGCACGATGGGGCCGCTCAGCAGCACACGCCGAGCCTGGCGACTGGCAAACGTTTACGGATTTGCCGACGGAAGCCGCCGCCGGCGGCGACGCGCTCGGAAAACCGCGCCGGAATACCGGACTTGCGCTGGCCTGATGCGGACCCGGCCGGCTACATTCGTGCTTCTTCGGATGAATGCGCAACGGCGCTGGGGTAGCCGCCGAGCGGGTTTTCTGACTACACTCGCATTCTTGCCGACGCTCCGCCAAGGGGCGGACTTTTCCGCAGCACAGTTCAGGGCGCTGCACGGCGAGCGGATCGCCGCAGCGGCCGCAACGGAGGGATTCCGGTGAGCAGTCGTCGCCATAAAAAGCTTTTTGAGCGCTTTCATCGTTCGACCACGGGACTTCGCGGCCGATCGACGGCGCCCCGTAGCGCCCGACTCCGGGTGGAAGGGTTGGAAGATCGCCGGATGTTGGCCGCGGGGTCGCTGGATGGCTCGTTCGGCAACGGCGGCGTGTTGATTAGCCAACTCGGCTTCAATGAGGATGGGTATTCGGTCGCCGTTCAGGCCGATGGCAAGATTCTCATTGCTGGGACGGTGGGCGATTCGGCCGGAACGGGCAACTCGCGGAACTTCGGCGTGGCCCGGTTTAACTCCGACGGGACGCTCGATACGACGTTCAGCGTCGGGGGCGTCGACGGCGTGAACGGGCTGGCGGTCGTCGACTTCCATGCCCGCGAGGACCTGGCTCGCGACCTGGTCGTGGATGCGTCGGGTCGGATCGTCGTGGCGGGCGCCGTGCGCACAGCCACCGGGCAGCAGGTCGCGGGCGTCGCCCGACTGGATTCCACAGGGCAGTTGGATCCGACGTTCGGCTCGGGCGGCAAGACGACCACCGCCGTGCCGTTTGCCGACGTCGAGCTGCGGGGCGTTGCGCTCGATTCCAGCGGCAACATCGTCGCCGCCGGTCGCGTGCAGCTTGATCCCTTCGACAGCTCGACGACGCAGTTCGTCGTCATGCGTTACGACTCGCAGGGAATCGCCGACTCGACGTTCGACGGCGACGGCGTGGTCGTCACGGACTTCGGCTGGCGTGACGAGGCCTACGACGTGGCGGTCCAGAGCGACGACAAAATCGTCGTCGTGGGCTCGGGCTCCACGGCGCTGGCCACGCCGATCAAGTTTGTCGTGCAGGATCTTTCCCTGCCGGTGGCGCTGCAAGTCGGTCAAGCCACATTCGCTGCGTTTGCCAGGATCGAATGGCTGCTGGCGTCGGCGTTAGTCGTGGCCGCGGCGCTGAATTGGCGCTCCCGCCGGTTCGCGTTGACGCTTTCGCTCTTGGTTGCGCTCGCTGTAATCGCCCAAGCCGTGTGGCTTTTGCCAATCCTTGACGCGCGCGTGGCGGCGATCGTCGCCGGCGAGACGCCGCCGGCTTCGTCGCACCACGGCTACTACGCAACGCTCGAGGCGCTTAAGGCCCTCTTGCTCGGGCTGATCGCGTTGCTCGGCCTGCGAACGCGGCG
>QEVI01000202.1 GCA_003576855.1 Planctomycetota bacterium | reverse complement strand
CCACGACTGGAGCCACTGCGACGGAATATGGCCGATGTAGCTCTCGCCCCGGTTGAGCGCGTCGATCTTCCGCTGGTCGACGTCGTAGCCCAGCGTGCGGAAGCCGGCGTCGACGAAGGCGTGAATCAGCGGCAGGCCCACGTAGCCCAGGCCAATGACGCCGACGCGGGTTTGGCGGCGCTCCAGGCGAGTCAGGAATTCAGCTTGTCGATCGCTCATCGTCACCCCTGCGGGAAGTGAGAGCACCGCCCCTGTGCTGGCGGGGCAGGCATGGCAACGCTGTCGCCGCCGCGGGCTCTCCCCCATCGAGGGGGGCCGGGGCGGGCGCTACAGCCAGCAGTGTACCTGCGGCGAACCGAATGTCGAGTTTTTCGCGCTCGCCCTCCCGGCGAGCCGCGCAGCCCACGAGGGCCGGCCGGGCCCGTGGCGGCCGGCGAGCGGGGAGAATCCGCTTCAGCGCGGCCGCAGAAATCGACGATGACTTGCGGAGGAAGGCTCGCCGCGCAGCAGCGGCGGGGGCGCCTCCGACCAGGCGCGCTCGCCGGCCGGCGTAGCGCTCGACGGCTAGACGCGCTGGCAGTCGCTTAGCGCCGAACAGAAAAAGGTTGCGCACCCCCGCCAAATGCGGCAAACCGTCATTGGAGCGGGGATGCGCCGCGCCTATTAATACCCACAGCACATGGCCGAAGCGCGTGGCATGTCGTTGATGTGAGAGCGCATGCCATGCGGTTGTCCGCCGCGGCGCATTGATGGGCGCTCGTGCGGCGCGGACAAACTCATTGTGGGGGATGCCCCTCGGCCGGGGGGGCGGGGACAACGCAGGGGTCAGCCGCGGCGAAGGACGAGCCCTATATGTCATGTGTGCCAGCGTAAATGTGGACATTTGTAGTCTATTTACCGCAGGATGCGAACTTGTTAAAGAATCGTAGGGGATCGCGACGCTTTTCTCGTCACGCCGCCGCTCGCCTACGGAACCAGCGGCGGCTCGGCGCGGCTGCCCTGGGGCAGTTGCGCCTTCGACTGATCGGCATCTTGCATTGCTCCCTTCTTTCGACGATCTGACTCACGCCACAGGAAGCCTTCGCGGCAAGGGATTGAGGTATCAATGATCGATTCGTCACAACTCTGCTTCACACGTGCGATTGAACAACCGGAGTTCATGGGCGCCTTTCGCTGTCTCTACCGCTCGTATCATCGCCGCGGTCTCATCCGCTGCAGTCGCGCCCAACAGTTACGACTGACGCGCTATCATCTCCTGCCCGAGACCCGCGTGCTCATCGCCCGCCACGGATCGCGCGTCGTGGCGACGCTCAGCTTGATCGAGGACCGGCCGCTGGGCGTGCCGCTGCGCTCCATTTTCGATGCGGAAGTGGAAGCGATCACCGGCGGCGAAGAACCGCTCGCCGAAGCCGGCTGCCTGGCGATCGACCCGCTGGCGAACGTCGACGGCATCTACGTCGTACAGCACCTGATGGGATTGGCCGCGCAAGCCGCGATCCGGCGCAACATCTACCGCATCGTCGTGGCGGTTCATCCCCGCCACGCGCCGTTCTACCAGCGGATCGCCGGGTTTCAGCAATTCGCCGGACCAGCGCCCCATCCCGGCGTGGCCGGCGCGCCGGCCGTCGGCTTGCAGTTGAACATCGAAGCGATGCCGCGAGACAATCCCGCGGCATGGCAGCGCGTCCTCGACATGCAGTTCTCCGCCATCGCCTTGTCGACGCGGCCCGCGACGCCGCTGTTCACCCGCCGGCTGGCGCGGCTATGGCAAAGCCTGTATGACGAAAGCGGCGCGGCCGCCGATCAGCCCGGCGCCAACGTCAATCCGCCGAGCCGCATGGTCGCGCCCGCCAGCGTCGCCAGCCCCGTGCTGACCTTCCAAGACGCCGAGAGCGCCAGATGCGCCGATCATTACGACTATGCCGCCAGCAAGGCGTCGTAGCGAGTCGTGAAGTAAACTTGGCGCAGCGCGCGCAACGAGTAGAGCCGTGTGGACGATTGCTGCCAAAACGTTGATGTCCGACCGCGGCAAGCTGTTGACCGCGCTGGTGGGCGTCGTGTTTTCGGTGGTCCTGTTGAACGTCCAAGGCGGGTTGTTCATCGGCCTGATCCGCAAGGCGAGCCTGCTGGTCGATCAGGGGGGCGCCGACGTCTGGGTCGGTCACCACAAGATGACGAACGTCGATTTCCCCAATGACGTGCCGCGGCGGTGGGTCCAGCGCATCCGTTCGGTCGACGGCGTCCAGCGGGCCGATCCCTACCTCGTCGGCTTCAGCGTCATGACGCTCCCCGACGGCGGGTTCGAGTCGGTGCTGGTCGTCGGCTGCGAACCATCGAGTCTCGCCGGCAGCACCGATCGCCTGGAAGGGGGCGACCCGAACGTGTTGCGCAAGGCCGACGGCGTCGTCGTCGACCTCTACGACAGTTCGCGCCTGGGCCGGCCGGAGATCGGCGACATCCGCGAGATCGGCCGGCGGCGGGCCCGCGTCGTCGATTTCAGCACCGGCATTTTGGGCTTTTCCGTCACGCCCTACGTGTTCACGACGATCGACCGGGCCCGCGACTACCTCGATCGCCCCGCCGACGTGGCGTCCTACTTCCTGGTGAAGGCCCAGCCGGGAGTCGATGTGGAGGAGCTGTGCCAGCGCATCCAGCAGCGGCTTCCCGACGCCGAGGCGTTCACCAGCGAGCAGTACGCCCGCCAGTCGGTCGGCTTTTGGCTGACGCGCACCGGGCTGGGAATCAGCTTCGGCGCGGCGACGCTGCTGGGCTTGCTCGTGGGATTGGTCGTCGTCGCCCAGACGCTCTACGCCTCGGTGCTCGATCGGCTCAGCGAGTACGGCGCCCTGAAGGCCATCGGCGCCGCCGAGCGACACATCTACGGCATCGTGTTCAGCCAAGCGCTGATGCTGGCCGCCGGCGGCGGCGCGGCGGGCCTGGCGCTGGTCGCGGCCATCCAGGCCGGCTTCAGCACGCCGCGGGCGCCGATCGCCGTTCCCTGGTACATGTCCCTGGGCAGTTGTTTGCTCGTCAGCGCCATCTGTTTGCTGTCGTCCGCCTTGCCTTACCTTCGCATACGCCAAGTTGATCCGGCCATGGTCCTGCAGGGTTGACGCCCGTGGACGCCAGTTTTCCCGACGCGATGATTCCCGCCGCCTCACCGCCGATGAACGCTCCCGCTCGCCCAGCCGCGCCGCCGCGCTCGCCGGAGGCGGCGGCTGCCTCGGCCGTGCGGCTGCGCGGCGTGAGCAAGTCGTTCGTCCGCGGCGAGGCCCGCGCGCTGGTGCTCGACGCCGTCGATTTGCAGATTCGCCCCGGCGAGGCGACGTTCCTGGTCGGCCCGTCGGGCAGCGGCAAGACGACGCTGCTGTCGATCATCGGCTGCGTGCTGACGCCCGACGCCGGCGCGGTCGAAGTGCTGGGCCGCGACGTCCGCCGCCTCAACCGGTCGCAGATCGCGGCCCTGCGGCGGCGCGAGATCGGCTTCATCTTCCAGCGGATGCACCTCATTCGCGGGCTGACGGCGCTGGAGAACGTTTGCGTGCCCCTGAAACTATCCGGCTGGCGGGCGGCCGCGTCGCGCCGCCGTGGCCTGGAGCTGCTCGCCGCCGTAGGATTGGCCGACCGCGCCGACGACAACCCGGCGCGGATGAGCGTCGGGCAGTGCCAGCGGATCGCCTTGGCGCGGGCCCTGGCCGCCGACCCGGCGCTGGTGCTGGCCGACGAGCCGACCGCCTCGCTCGACGCCGAGACGGGACGCACGGCCATTGACCTGTTGCGCCGCACGACGGTGATGCTCGGCAAGACGCTCATCGTCGTCACGCACGATCATCGGATATTGCACTTCGCCGATCGCGTCATCGCCGTCGAGCAAGGGCGGCTGCGGGAACAACTGCCGTCGGCCAGCCGCGAGGCGCTCGAAGCGGCCGCGCATGGCAGTTCAGCATCCGCCGCCGTCGAACTTCGCCTGGACTGCACCACGCACCTCGGCCCGCCCGCCGGGCTGTAACACGCGCAGGGTATGTTTAAGTACATTTTCATTTTGCTGGCCGTTGCGGTCACCGGCGCCTCGGCGTACCTCATCGACGTGCGGTCGCCGGACTTCACCCGCTCGCAGCGGACCGCCGCGCCGATTCGCAAAATCTACGCCACCGGCGCCATCGAGGGCGCGACCCGCGAAATCCAAGTGCGACCGGAGCTCCGCGGCCGCGTCGTCGAGATTCCCATCGCCATCGGCCAGGTCGTCTCCCAGGGAGACGTGCTGTTGCGACTGGACGACTCGCGGCAACGGCAATTGGTCGCCGCCAGCCTGGCTAGCCTCCAGCTTGCGCAGGCCCAGCTTGAGCAATTGCAGAACGGCGCCCGCCAGGCCGAACGAGACGAGGCCCGCGCCCTGCTGCAAGCCAAGCGGGCCCGCCTGGAACAGGCCCGGCGAAGCTGGACCCGCATCGAGCAGTTGAACCAGCAATCGGCCGTGTCGCAGCAAGAGGCCGACAACGAGCGCAGCGGCGTCGAAGCGCTCACGGCCGAGGTGGCCGCGGCGGCGGCCCGGCTGGAGCAACTCGAAGCCCCGCCGCGAGCCGACGAGGTGCGCGCTGCGCAGGCCCGCGTCGCCGCCGCCCAGGCGGAGTACGACCTGGCGGTGATCGAACACCAGCGCTGCACGCTCGCCGCGCCGGCCGCGGGGCGGGTGCTGGACGTCGACGTCGAACCGGGCGAGCTCATCGGGCCCGACTCGGCGGCGCCGGCGGTGGTCCTGGCCGACACGGCGAAGATGCGGGTCCGCGCGTACGTCGAGGAGATCGACGCTCCCCGCCTCCGCTTGGGAATGCCCGCCGCCATCACCGCCGACGGCCTGCCCGAGCAGGTCGCCCTCGGCAAGGTCGAGTTCATCAGCCCGCGCATGACGCCGAAGGAATTCACCAGCGAGGAGCCCAACGAGCTCTACGACACGAAGGTCCGCGAAGTGCTCATCGACGTGCTCGATCCGACGGCGTTGATCGTCGGCCTGCGCGTCGACGTCGTGCTGCACCCCGAGGACTCCCACGAAGGCGCCGAGCTGATGACGCAGATGGCCGCCGCGCGGCAATCAAGCCCGCGCTGACGTCTGTTTCGGCGCTGCGAAGTTGCAACCCGGCCGCGCCGGCTTCCCCCCACCGTTGAGGCGACGACGTTCGCCCTGATATACGAGGTAAAGTTTTCCATGGGCCAACACTGCACCAACTGCCTGCTGCCGGCCGCCGTCCCCAACGCCCGCCTGGACGCCAACCGCGTCTGCGGCGCCTGCCGCGACTTCCAGTTCATCGACCTGGAGGGTCAGGAACAAGTTCGCGCCCGCCGCGAAGCCGACCTGGAAGCGACGCTCGCCGCTTGCCGCGGCCAGGGCCAGTACGACGTGCTGGTGAATCTCAGCGGCGGCAAGGATAGCTGCCTGTTGCTGTACAAGCTGAAGGTGGAATACGGCCTGAACGTCCTGGCGTTCACGACGAACATCAACATCCCCGACGTCGCCTGGCAGAACATCCACCGCACCGTCGAACGGCTCGACGTGCCGCACGTCACCTACACGCCTCCCAAGGACTTCTACAAGCGGCTGTACAACTTCCTGTTGAAGAACCAGGAAGAGCGGGGCGCCGTGCGGACCGTCTGCTACGTCTGTGCGCCGCTGTACGAGGGCTACTCGCTGCGGCTGGCCATGGAGAAGTCGATCCCGCTGGTGGCCGCCGGCTATTCGCCCGGCCAACCCGAACCGGAGCGGATGGAATACGAGTTCTCCCGCCAACTGCTGTGCGAGACCGACTGGACGCCGCCCGAGGTCCGCGACAGCGGCTTGTTCAGCGACGACGAGCTGCGGCTGTTCTGGAACCCGCTGGAGTACCCGGCCGGCACGGCGTTTCCCCGCTACATCGCCCCATTCCACGCCTGGCGGTACAGCCAGGCCGAGGCGATGAAGCTGGTCGTCAAGCTGGGGCTGATTTCGTCCAGCCGCAAGGCCAGCCCGGTCCACAGCAATTGCCCGGTGAACTGGCTGTTGATGTATTCCGACCTGAAGCACCTGGGCTTCAATCCGTACGCCCCGGAGTTCGCCCAACTGATTCGCCAAGGCAAGGCGAGCCGGCTCTACTGGCGCGTCATGACGCCGATCGTCAACTTCATGATCCGCCGGCGGATTTTGCTGGGGCGCAACGTCACCAAGTCGCTCCAGTGGCTCGGGCTCGATCCGCGGGAACTGAAGATCACGCGGCCCGCCGACGATTTCCCCCACGTGCCCGCTGGCGCTCGCGCAGCATCCGGCGGGTGTTGCGCACACGGGGCGACTCAGCACTCTCCTGTTGCCGCCGGGGCGCATGCGTAGCCGAACCGCCCAGACCATCGTCGAGCTCTGGCAGGGGAGGGCGGCGCAGTCCCCCTCGCTGGCCGCGTTTGCGACCCGCACCGCCGCCGGCCAGTGGCACGCCACCCCCTGGGCCGCCTCGGAAACCCAGGTGCAAGCCATCGCCCGCCGGCTGCTCGCCCACGGGCTCCGGCCGGGCGACCATGTCGGCGTGCTCGGCCCCGCTTCCGCCGCATGGCACCTGCTCGAGCACGCCGTGCTCCGCATGGGCGGCGTCGTCGTGGGGCTCGACCCGTACGCCCCCGACGACCAGCTTCGCGCGATGATGGACCTGGCGCGGCCCGCGCTGCTGGCGTACGATCCCCAGGCCCGCCACGCCGCGCTCCGCTTCGCCGACCGATGCCCAGTCGTGTCGTTTACCGAACTGGCGGCGCCGGACGAGCCCGGCAGAAAAACCGCCGGGGCAGGGCGCCGCGAGCCCGTGGAGCGCTCGGCTGCGGCCTCGCCGCCCGCGGCGCCCCCCGCGGCGCCTGTGAGCCCGGACGACCCGGCCACGTTGCTGTTCACCAGCGGTTCCACGGGGGCGCCGAAAGCCATCCGCTACACGCATCGCCAGCTTTTGGTCGCCTGCCGGGCGATTGCCGGCGCTTTTCCCGCCGCCGCCGAGGGCGAAGGCGCCATGTGCTGGCTGCCGATGGCCCACCTGTTTCAGCGGATGATGAACCTGGTGGCCATCGATCAAGGCGCCGTCATCCATTTCGTCGACGACCCGCGGACCATCGTTCAGGCCGCTCGCGAGGTGCGGCCGGCGGCCCTCATCGGCGTGCCCCGCTTCTTCGAAAAGCTTCGCGAGCGCGTTCAAGAGCAGATTGCAACCGGCGGCCCCTGGCGACGCCGCGCCGTGAAACTGGCCCTTCGCCTGGGTCGGCGACGGCACGACGCCCGCGCCGTCGGCGTCCGCCTGCCGTGGACCGTCGCCCTCGCCGCCGCGCTGGCCGATCGCCTGGTGCTCTCCCGCTTGCGGGCGGCGCTGGGGGGAAACATCCGCACGCTGGTCACCGGCTCGGCTCCCATGGCCCTGGCGGACCTGGAGTTCTTCGCCGCCATGGGATGGATCGTGCTGGAAGCCTACGGCGTGAGCGAAAACGCCGTGCCGATGGCGGCCAATCGCGCGGACGCCTATCGCTTCGGCTCGGTCGGAAAACCGCTGGCCGAGAACACGCTGCGAATCGCCCCGGACGGCGAAATCCTCGTCCAGGGGCCGGGCGTGTTTGATGGGTACGTCGGCGGCGACCGGGCCGATTGCTTCACGCCCGACGGCTACTATCGCACCGGCGACCTGGGCCGCTTGGACGACGACGGATTCCTCTACCTCCACGGCCGGAAGTCGGACGTCATCAAGACCTCGACCGGCCGGAAAGTGGCCCCGGCCCGCCTGGAGGCGGCCTACGGCGCCAGTCCGTACGTCAATCACTGCGTGGTCGTCGGCGAGGGCCGCAAGCACCTGGCCGCCCTCTGCACGCTCCATGTGCCGGCCGTCGCCGCGTGGCTCGCCCAACGCGGCGTGGTCGAAAACGACGAGGCCGCGCTGGCCCGCCGGCCCGACGTGCAGCGCCTGCTGGAGGACCAGTTCGCCGAAATCGCCCAAACGCTCAGCCCTGCCGAGCGGATTTGCCATCTCGCCATCCTCGAGCGGCAGTTGAGCATCGCCGCCGGCGAGCTCACTACCACGCTCAAGCTGCGCCGCGGCCAGATCGAGCGCGTGCACGCCAGCCGCATCTCAGCACTCTACGCCGAGCGGCCGGCGCCCGCGGCCGCCGCGGCGTCCGGGGCGGTGAACACCCATGGCCAATGACGTATTGCTCACCGGCGGCACCGGCGTGGTCGGCGCGGCGCTCGTCCCGGAGCTGGCGGCAAAGAAACAGGATGTCGTCATCCATTTACTGGTCCGCGCGCGCGACGAGTCGGACCTGGCCCGCCGCGCCGATGAACTGCACGGCTACTGGCGGTCGTGCGGCCAGCCGATCGATCCTGGGCGAACCAGGTTCTACCGGGGCGACGTGACGCAGCCCCGTTTGGGACTCGACGATCGCGACTACGCCGCGCTATCGGCGTGCGTCACCCACGTGATTCACAGCGCTGGCAACGTGCGGCTCAACGAGTCGCTCGCCGACGCCCGCCGCTCGGCCGTCGACAGCGCCCGCCACATTGTCGAGTTCGCTCGCCGGGGGCTCCAGCAGGGCGTCCTGGGCAAGGTGGACGCGCTGAGCACGATCGGCGTCGCCGGTCGCCTCCGCGGGATCGTTCCTGAGCGACGGCTGACCGAACGCCGCTCGTTTCGCAACACCTACGAAGCCGCGAAGGCGGAAGCCGAGGAGCTCCTCTGGCGGGAAATCGACGCCGGGATGCCGCTCACCATCCATCGGCCGAGCATGGTCGTCGGCGACTCGCGGACCGGCCGGGCCATTCGGCCGCAAGTGTTCAGGTACCTGGCCGATTTCCTCAGCGGGCGGCGGACGGGCGGCTTTTTGCGCCCAAGCGCTGGCCGCCTCGGCGTTTGCGCCAGAGATGGCGGGCCGCGTGTTGCACCTGTGCAGCGGCCCGGAGCGGGAACTGCCGCTGGCGGTGCTTTCGCAGGAAGTCCGGCGGCTGTTCCAGTCGATGAACGTGCCGTTGCCGCCGGTCCGCCTGCTGCCGCGAAGCGTGTTTGGGGCGCTGGCGCTGGTACTGAGCCTGGTGGCGCCCCAGGCTCAGCGCCGATCGCTTCGCACGGCGCCGTACTTCCTGGCCTACCTCAATTCGCCGCAATCGTTCGGCTCCAGCGCAACGCTCCGCCTGCTGGGGGCCATGGGGGTCGAGCTGCCGCCGCCGCAGTTTTACCTCGACCGCATCCTCTCGGCGCTGTTTCGCGATATCCAAGCCGAACGCTAGCCGTCCTAGCCGCCGCCGCCGCCCGCCAGGCTAATCTCATGGTGCGGCATTTGCACCCCCAGTGGGGGCCAAATACGCTAGCGGAGCATCAAAGGGGCGTCTTTAGGCACGGCATTTAGCCGGCCCGCTCGCGGGCCGAGCGCGATCCAACACGCACCAATCGCCCGTGGGCAACCACGGACAGCCGGGTCGGCCAAATCGTTGCGCGGGACGGAGTTTCTAAGTACACTCAGCAGCTTGAGAAGCAGCGGGCCGCGTGTCGCGGCAGAGCAGTTTTTTCGGTTCTTAATTTAGCCGGCCCGCTCGCGGGCCGAGCCGGGCAAGCCCGGCTGCTAAATGCGCTAGCCCCGAATACCACCGTAACGGGACGCCAGGCCGCAACGGCTCGTCGCCAAACCATCGCCGAGGTCCCCATGGCCTCATCGGACGCATCCCCTGATTACTACTCCCCCGGAGCAGGGCTCTACCTGAAACTCACCCATGTTCGCCCCTCGGTCCAGTTTTCGGCTCGCCGGCTCGTTGCTTGGCCTCTTGACTTGCCTCGTCACGACCAAGACGCCCCTTTTTGCCGTGTCGGTCGAGTGGACGCAGCAGTTCGGCTCGGCGGATTCGGACGCCGGCGCCAGCGTCGCACTGGACAGCCTGGGTAACGTCTATTTGGCCGGTCACGCTTCGGACGGGCTCGGCGGCCCTGGCGCCGGCAGCGGCGATGCCTTCGTCACGAAGCTC
>QEVI01000201.1 GCA_003576855.1 Planctomycetota bacterium | reverse complement strand
TCGCTGCCGGAAGCGTCTCCAAGTCTCGTACTGCTCGTCGGTCGTCTGAATGGCGAATCCCTCATTGGGCGTAACGCCCCACTCGTCGCCGGGGTGGTCCCCGGGCATGCGGTGGATGTTCTTACCGCTCGGTCGCCAGTAGGTGGCCGTCGTGAGCTTCAGCAGGCTGCGACCCGACTCGACCCACATGACGCGCTGAACGGTTCCCTTGCCGTAGGAACGCTCTCCCACGACGACCGCCCGACCGTAATCTTGCAGGCAGGCGGCCACGATCTCGCTAGCGCTAGCGCTGTTGCGATCGACGAGCACCGCCAGCGGCAACTGCGTGTACTGGCCGGAGCCGGTCGACTGATACCGCTCGCGTTCGCGGCCTTCGCGATCGCGGGTGATGACAATGGGCCGGCCGGCGGGGAGAAAAAGATCGCTGATCTCCACGGCGGCGTCCAGCGAACCGCCGGCGTCGTCGCGGACGTCGATGACCAGCCCCTCGAGCCCTTCGGCCGTCAGCTCCGACAAGATGCGGGACAGCTCGGCCGCCGTCTTGTCGCCGAACTTGATGATCCGCACATAGCCGATGCGCGGCTGCCGGCTAATCATGTAGTCCCAGCGGCCGTCCTTCCGCCGCACATCGCCCAACACCGATTCGACGCTGATCACCGCGCGGACCAACGTAACGACATGCGGCTGATCAGCGCCGGGGCGGCGAATGCTCAACGTCACCGGTTCATCGACGGGCCCGCGAACCATCGCGGTGATGTCTTCCAGGTCGAGCCCCGCCGTGGCCGTCCCGTCGACGGCTTCGAGGCGATCGCCCAGGCGAATGTCGGCGCCCTCGGCCGGCGATCCCGGCTCCGGCAGGCCGATGACCGTCGGCAACGGCGGATCGCCGAGCATACGCAGGCGGATGCCGACGCCGCCGAACTCCTGATCGTAATCCTCGTTAAACGCGGCCTGTTGCTGCGCGTCCACGAACTCGGAATGCTCGTCGCCCAGGCGATGCAGCACCGAAATCATGCCGTGCATCGCGCCGTTGAAAAGCTCCTGGTCCGGGGCGTCCTTGAGGGCCCAGCGATCGATCGCCGAAAACCCCGCGGCGACGTATCGCGCGTACGGGTTCTGCTCGGCCCGTACATAACAGGCGTAAGACACCAAGACCGCACCGCACAACAACATCAAATTCCGGTAGGACATGACAGATGCAACCGTGTGACCGCTAAAGCAACCAGGACGAGCGTCCGGGGCGCTCGGTTCTGAATTGACGCTGAGTCTACCCTGAGCGGGAAAGAACCTTGCGGATTGAACGCTGACAGCTAATCGCTCCACGCGGTCCGCGGACGGCCTCCCGCGTACCAAGCTCCTTGGCGCCGCCTTCCTCACAGTAGTGTAGGCGAGCGAACTCGACGTGGAACGCCCCGCCGCCGCGCACAGCCAGCAGCGCACTGCCAGCCGTGGCGCCCCGGTTCGCGGCCTGGTTGGCCGAGGACGCCCAAGCGGGGAGATCGACGCGCTTCGTCCGGCGGCAGCGAAAAACGGGCGCCGTTAGGAATTCGGCGAATCGCCCGCCCGGCGGCGAAGTCGCCGGAGGCGTTCCTGGAGGTTGACGTGGGGGTCCTCGGCCGGCTCGCGCCGCTCGTCCAGGGGCGCCGCATGGCCCCGGCCGCCCGCGTCGATGCGAATAGCGGCGGCGGGCCGGGCGCGACCGGCTTCGAGCTCGCCGTTGAGCGGTTGCGGAGCGGTCGCAGCTTCCTCGGTGGCCGGCTGGCTCCGGATTTCGGTCACCGCGCCAAACCACCTTCCCAACGGCCCGGCGACCAGGGCCGGCAAGAGGCTCGACTGGCAGGCCAGGGCCAACGAGGTCATGGCCGGCGCGAGATAACCCAGTTGTTGCATAGGAGAAAAGCCGCCCAGCGCGAGCACCCCCAGACCCAAACCTACGACAAGCACCACTTGAACCATGGCGGCGGCCGTGCGATCGTGCGCGATCAGCGCGGCATCCCGCCGCCCGTAACCAAGCCCGCTGGCGCGGCGGAACCAGAACAGGTAGTGAATCACGCTGGTCAGCGACACGCCTAGCCCAACGCTGGCGGCCAGCGCGACGCCCATGTTCACGCCCGCGCCCATCCATCCCCTAACGCCAAGAATCGCCGCGACCGGCAGGGCAATGGGAACCATCGCCAGCACAGCGCCCACGGGGTTGCACACGACCGCCAGGACCACGCCTGCGACCAGCACCGCGGACCACCCCAGGCTCGTCCTCAGGCCGTGCTGCGTCTCACGATGAACGCGCTCGACGAGCGGCGCTACGCCAGTGGTTACGGCTCGAATCGGTCGCGGACCTGGCACGGCGACAAGATTCAAGGCCGCCGATTCCGCGACGATTGGCGATGTCCGCACATCGACCAAATCCAGCCCTGCCGCAGCTAGCCGCTTGGCGAGTGATTCGTCAGCCGCAAGAGCGATAATCGCGCCGTATTGGCTGAGCGCCTGCTTCGTCTCGGCGGGCAGGTCGGCCGCGATCGGGGCGCCGTCGCTGGCCAGCGCAGCGATGTTCACGTAGTCGACGCCGCCGTCCGCGGCGCCGCTGCGCTGCAATAACTGGCCAAGCACCGCCTCGGGTGCGTCCGGGCTGGGCATCGCACCGGCGGCGTCGCCGCGAAACAGCACGGCCAGCCGGGCGCCCTGGAGGCGTTTACCGCGGGCGCTAAGCTGCCTGATCACCTCGTCTCGTTGGGCATAGGCGCGGAGCAGCGGATCGGCCGCACGCCGGACCCGTGCCGCAATGTCGACCTCGTGCAGGGGCGCTCGCACTGCCAGGCGCCACAACTCGCGGCCGGTTGCTTCGCCCGTGCGCGGGCTGCGTTCCATGTCTAGGCAACCGGCGTCCACAAGCAGGTCGCGGTGAGCTTCGAGCCTGTTGTTCCGGTCTGCCGCTGCTTCTTGCCCGCCTCCATCGCCGGCCGCTGCCGGCAGGAACGTGGCCGCGGAAAAGGCCCCGCTCAGCCCTGGTGCGGCGGTAATTCGCCTGTGCACGTCGCGGACCAGCCCGGCGCGCTCCAGCAGCGTCATCCGATATTGCTGGCCGTCTTGCTCGGCGGATTCGTCGGCGCGGCGCATGCGCTCAGGCGGCATGGCGATGACCAGGTCCGCCGGCATGAGCCCGCCGACGTTGCGCTCCAGCCATGTTACGTCGCTTCGCCACGGGCGGTTTGCCTCCAGCAGCGCTAGCGGGCGTCCAGAGAATTCCAGACGGAGCAACCCGGCGCCTGCCGCCGCCAGCGCGATCGCCCAAGTGAGCGCGGTGAGCCCCCGGCAGCGGATGAACAGCGCGGCGACGCGTTCGGACCAGGTGAGATGCGGTTCCCGGCCGCCCGCGGCGACCTGCAAACTGAAGTCCGCCCCGCCGGGAAAGCGGTGCAACAGCGCCGGTACGACGGCAAACAGAATCGCCATGGCCGCCAGGACGCCCGCGGCGGCGAACACGCCGTAGTTGCGTAGGGGCGGCGCGATGTCGCTCGCCGCCAGCGAACCGATGGCCGCCGCCGTTGCAACGGCCACCGCCAACGAGGGCCGCCATCCTTGCCGAACCGCCGACTCCGCCGCGCCTTCGACGCCGAACTCGCGCCGAGCCGCCAGGTAGTAATTGACCAGGAACACGGCCCAGGCGAGCGATATGGCGTAGACGGCCACCGGGACGAGCAACATCACCGCGTCGATGTTTCCCCATGCCGGCGCTGGTCGCTCCAGCACCAGCGTCTCGAAGGCGCCATAATAGAACGCCGCCGCCAGCCCGGCGCCGGCGCTGAACGCGGCCGCCGACACGGCGGCCAGGGCGAGCGTCCAGTCTCGAAAGCAGAAGTAGGCCAGCACCAAACTCGCCAGAACGGCCAGGCAGCCCCACCAGATCAAGCTCTGCCGGGCGCCGGCGCTCAGCGCGGCTTCGTTCACCGGCGGCCCCGCCATGCGAATTGCCGCCGCGGGCACGCCGCACTCCTGGGCGGCAACTTTGGCGATGGTTTCCATCGCTGCCCGCGTGGCGGCGCCGTCGCCGGCCGTCTCCTCGGAAAGGTACGCCGCCAGGCATGTCGCGCGAGCGTCATCCGCTTGCGATGCGCCCCGCGCCGCCGTCGGCGCCGGGCCGACCAAAAAACCCTCCAATCGCTCAATCGCCTCGCGCCGCCCCAGCTCGGCAGGCGGCTTCATGAGCTGATCGATCAGTTCCGAACCGGTCACGACCCGCGTGAAGAACCGGGAACGACCCTCGGCCGCCTCCCCGCCCGGACGCAGGCGCCGGGCTAGCGATCTCAACTGCTCGTCATTGCCCAGCGTGCAACCGTCCCAGCTCACGACGATGAACTGGTCGCCCGGGAACTGCGCGTCGAACCAGGCCAGGTCGCGCGACTCGTCGTAGCGGCCAGGCAACCACGACTCGGCTTGGTTTTGGACGCGGCCCAGCGCCTTCCAAAACCCCAGCGGAACCAGTCCCAGCACAAACGCCGCGGCCAGAGCGATCAGCAAGTAATTGGGCGGGCCGAGCGGTCGCCGAGCCAGAAAGGAAGGTTGCTTCATCGGCGTGTCGGTCCGAGGGCAAGAGGTTCGCGGCGCCGGCGAGTCGGCAGAAGCAGGTGCGCATCTGCGATGTCGCCAGAATCCGTTCGCGCACGCAAGCATGCCGCTGGCGCGTAGGCCGTTAGGCTACCGACATTTGCGGCGGGAGTCTACGCCGGCCTGCCGCACGATCGGCATGGGGCGGGGTAATGAGAGCCCGCAAATTCCCCGCCATTTGCCGAGGTTCAGCGACC
The DNA here is from genome assembly GCA_003576855.1 of Planctomycetota bacterium. Taxonomy (GTDB): domain Bacteria; phylum Planctomycetota; class Planctomycetia; order Pirellulales; family Lacipirellulaceae; genus Lacipirellula. Next base: position 4,245 of record QEVI01000201.1, on the reverse strand, counting down.
GCAGGCCCCCTCGCAGGGCGTGCTGCTCCACAACCCGGCGGTAGCGGCGAACGCGACGCGCGTCGCGGCCTACCAGTAGGATTCCACGCCCAGGGTGCCGCCGAAGAACACGCTGTCGCCAGAATTGGCGATGGCCGTAAACCCGCCGGGGATGAAGTTGACCTGGTGCGGCGCCAGCGCGATCGAGTCGACCAGCAGGATGTTGAACCCGCCGCGTAGCGAAACGTTCGGCCGCAAGTGCCACTTGCCCAGCAGTTCCGCCTCGCCGACGAACGCCAGATCGTCTTCTTCGCTGTTGGTGCGGCCGCTGTTGCGGATGGTTTGCTCGCCCACCTGGAAGTCGGAATTGAGGTCGATCCGATTCCACATGCCGCCGGCCTTTCCTGAAAGCGTCAGGCTCCAGCGGGCGGTTTCCTGCGACACGGAGCCGCCGATTTGCGGTCCGAGCATGTTGTTCTCGGTCGTCACGTGATAGAACCCGCCTTCTTCTCGCGTTGTCGTCAGCTCGTTATCCGTTGAATTCCAGTCGAGAAGCTCCCGCAGGTTCACGTACCGTACGCCCGTCAGGAACGACAGCGTGCGCGTGGGCGTCGCAGCCCGCACCCACTCGCCGCTCGGCTGCAGCACCAGTTGGTCGCGGTCCATCCGCTGTCGGACCTCGTAATTGACCTCGGCGCTGTTGCTCTGGTTCTCGTAGAAGTAGTTCATGGCCTGGGCGCCGTCGAACGACGCGTTCACCCGGTCGAGGAAGTCCGACACCTGCAGCCCCGAATCAAGGGCCGCCGATGCGGTGCCGGACTCGAGCGCTACGGCTTGCTCGAACGAGCCCCCGCCCCACCAGGCGGCCTCGAGGAAGTGGTCGCGATTGCGGCTGTCCCGGAACAAGAAGCGGCCGAGCTTCACGCGACCGACGCCCTCGGCGCCAGGGCTATGGCCTTCGAGGTTGAGCGTGTTGGAGACGACGAATCGCTCGATCGCCGTGTCGGTCGCGGGATCGGTTGCCCCGCCAATGGCGAATTCCCCGGCCAAACGCACGCCGTGCTTGTCCCAACTGCGGTTGGTCATCATGTAGTCCACCTCGCCGAACCAGAAGCCGCGACGCAGCCAGGTGCCGGAGCTTTCGAACAACGGCGTGCATTCGGCGAGCATCCGCATTGGTTCGCCGAGGAGCGACCCGTCGAACTGGTCGAGTTCGCCCTCGCCGGCGGCGATCGGTTCGGGGGCAGGCGTCAGCGCATCGGCGGCGGCCGGACCTTCGATGGCCCCGTCGGCCGGCAGGCCCATTGCCGGCGGCAGTTCGCTGGCCGCGACGCCCAGTTCCGATTCCTGTGCGGTGGCGGCAACGCCTGCCGTGGCAAGCTGCACAACGACGAGAAGTGCACAGATGTTTTTCACCGGACTATCTCCACGCGCTAAACGGTCCCCCCACCGGCGCGGTCGCCGCGCCGGCGTTTGCACAACTGTTTAATCGTCCGGCGTTGCCCAGGCATGTAGGAATAACCGGTAGATTCGGCAAAAACGTCGTCCGAGGAACTTCCGCTACTCTTGCCGCCAGCCGCTTAGGCGTCGATAACTTCCGTAGCTTGCCGTGTTGCTAGCGGCGGCCAGTGCGGCCGGCCAACCCCTCGCGCTTTCTCTTAACGGAACCGGCGACCATGCCATCCCCCCTCGCCTCGATTGTTGAAGCCGGAACCCGGCTGTGGCTCGATTCCGTCGACCCCGATCTGATCGCCGCCAATCGCGCCTGGGGCGCCACGGGGGCCACGTCGAATCCCATCATCATCAGCGACCTGATCAAGACCGGCCGCTACGACGGCGACCTGGCGGAATTGATGGGCGACGGGCTGACGGACGACGAGGTCGCCTGGGCGATCGCCGACCGCATCGTCGCTGCCGCGCAGGAGGCCTTCCACACGGTGTGGGAAAACACCCGCGGCGACGACGGGTACGTCAGCTTCGAGCTTGATCCGCTGCTGGAAGACCCGGCCAGCGGCCTGACGCACGACCAGCGCGCCGCCCGATACGTGGAGCTGGGACAGTATTGGTCGGCCGACCAGGCCAATCGCATGATCAAGGTCCCGGCTACGCCGGCCGGGCTTGACGCGCTGGAAGAGCTTGCGGCTCACGGCGTGCCGCTGAACGTCACGCTGGTTTTCTCCATGCGCCAGTACGTCGCTGCCCGCGACGCCGTGTGGCGCGGCGCCCAGCGGCGCCATTCGCTCAGCCGCTTCAAGAGCGTCTACAGCATCTTCATCTCTCGCGTGGACGTGTACACCCAGCAGCATGTGCCGGAGCTCTCCGCGGCCGCGCAGGGTCAAGTGGGCCTGGCGAACGTCAAGGAAATCTGGCGGGCGAATCAGGACTTCTGGCGACGGCACGATACGCCGCTGGCGCAGGAAATCGTGTTCGCCAGCACGGGCGTGAAGAACGCGACCGATCCGCCCTGGAAGTACGTCGAAGCCCTCGTGGGCAGCGACATTCAGACCAATCCTCCGGCGACCAACGCCGCCGTCGAAGCCAGCGGCCGCACCTTCACCCGCACGATCGACCAAGCGCATCCTGCGGAGGTGCTCGACGAGATCGCCGCAAAAGTCGATCCAGCCCGGATGGAGGCCGTCCTCATGGAAGAAGGCGTTCGCAAATTTGCCGAGCCGCAGCGGGCTCTCTTGCGGCTGATCGCCGAGAAGCGCACCCGCTTGGCGGAGCGCTAGCAACTCGCCGGAACGGCGGGCGCGGGCCATGCCGTTGATCCGTAGCTAGCGGTCGCCTCAAAGCGACATTTCGGGCCGCTTGGCCCCCATCGAAGTCCGCCGTCGTCCATGCCGGCCGAGCGCGTGGCAGCGGCCTGGTTGGCGCTTAACGCCCCGATTCGCAAGGGTCGTCCACCGCCGGCCCCCGTGATACCATTAAGCGCCGGTAATACCTGCCACAACGACTTCCCTTCTGACCAGAAAGAGCCGTCATGGCCGTCGATCCCTACGCCCCTTGCCCGTGCGGCAGCGGCAAAAAGCTCAAGTTTTGCTGCTCCGATTTAGTGGGAGACATTGAGAAGATCACCAAGCTGGTCGACGGCGATCAGCCGCATGCGGCGCTGAAGCACGTGACGCAGCTTCTCGAAAAGGAGCCGAACCGCACATCCTTGCTCGACATCCGCGCCATGCTGGAACTGTCGCTGGAGGAATTCGACGCCGCCGAACAGACGATCGCTCGCCTGCTGAAGGTGGATCCGGAGAGTCCCTCGGCCCACGCCGAGGCGGCGATCCTGGCCGCTGCGCGGAAACGTACGGACGAGGCCGTGGCCAAGCTCCAGGACGCTCTAGAGCGATCGTCCAATGACATGCAGGAGCGCGTCTTCGAGGCGATCGGCGCCGTGGGCCATTCGCTGCTCATCGACGGCGACGTCGTCGCCGCCCGCGCCCACTTGACGCTGTATGCCAGCGTGGCGCCCGCAGGCGACGAGCGGGCTCTCGAACTGTTGCTGCAGCTCAATTTGCAAAGCGGCCTTCCGCTTTTGTTGCGCGACAATCTCCGGCTGCAGGATCCGCCGGAGAAATTTGCAGAAGCGAACAAAACGACCTTTCGCGAGGGTAACCGCTTGGCGCACGGCGGTCTCTGGCGCCGGGCCGAGGCGGAATACGCGAAGCTCCTCAACGAGGCCAATCCGCAGCCGCCCGTCGTGTACAACTTGGCGCTGGTGCGCGGCTGGCTGGGCGATGCCGAGCAGTTCGCCGCCGGGTTGCACCGGTATGCACGGCTCAGCGTCCCGTGGGACGATGCCGTCGAAGCCGAGGCCCTCGCCCAGTTAACCGATCCGACCGTCAAGGAGCCGCAACTCGCCACGGTACGACTCGAATACTCGCTGTCGAACGAAGATACGGCCGCCGAGCGCCTCGCCTCCGACAAGCGCATCGATCGCTATGAGCTTGACCCGCAGTCGCTGGATGAAGACGAAGTTACGCGCCCCAGAAGCACATATCTGCTGCTCGATCGGCCCATTCCTGCGGCGGACGCTGACCTTGGCATCGATGATGTCCCGAACACGTTGGCGTTTTTGAGCTTGTACGGGAAGCGCACCGACCGCGATGCGCAGCTCACGGTGACGACGAACCGAGACCAGCGGTTCGACGAGGCGAAGTCCCTGGTTCGTGAGATTCTGGGCGACGTCCTCGGCGAATGCTCGGCCGAAGACGTGCTGGTTGAGAAATCCCTCGCCGGAGCGGCGCTGACTTGGCGCTGGCGTTTGCC
>QEVI01000200.1 GCA_003576855.1 Planctomycetota bacterium | reverse complement strand
TCGAATCGCCGGGGGAGCGCCCGGATGACGCCGCGGAGGCAGATGCGCCGGCAAGCGACGCCGGCGCGTAATAAGGCGCCAGGGGCGCGGCGGGACGCTTACAGCCTGAGAGCGGGCGTGCCGACCATCGCGGCGTGCGTCCAGCCTCCAGCCTTCGGCTCCAGCTTTCCCCGCGTCGTTAGGCGGCGGATTTTAGGGGCCGGCGGAGCTCGGCGAGCAGCCGCTGGATTTCTTGTTGATACTGGGCCCGTTGTGCGTCCCAGCGCCGCTGTTCCGCCTGGAAGTGCCGCTCTTGCGCGTCAAGCTCCTGTTCTCGGGCCACAAGTCGGCCGGAGCGCTGCTCGATTTCCTGCTCGCGGGACTGCGCCCAGTGGCGGAGCGCCTCGCGATGTTGCTGCAGGTGGGCCAGTTGCGAGGCGAGTTCCGCGCGGACTGCTTCCAGCTCGGCTCGCTGGCGGCGCACTTCGTCGGCGGCCAGTTCGTACTGTGCGGAAAGCTGGGTCCGCAACTGAGCGACGGAGCGCGACAGCGCCGCGGGGGCCAGCACGCCCTGTAACTGGAGCCAGGTTTGCTCGGTGGCGAGCCGGGTTTCCAGCGCTTCGCGCTGCGATTCGCGGAGTTGCTCTGCCACGTGCTCGAGGGCTTGCTCGCGCTGGTCGAGGGCGGCTTCGCGGGCCTCGGTTGCCTGGGTGCGCTGGTGCAACTGGGACTCGTGGGCCTGCTTTTCCTCGGCCAGCGCGCGGCGGTCGCGGACGACCTGGTTCTCGAACGCCAGCCGATCTTGTTCCAACTGCCGCTGGTGCTGGGCGAGCTCCAGTTGCCGCTCGCCGAGAATCGCCTCGGCGTTATCGAGGTAGCCCGCGCGCATTTCGAGTTCTTCGGCGAGCTGTTCCACTTCAAGCAACCGCTGTTCGACGACGCCGAGCCGCTCGAATCGTTCCAGGGCCGTGGCGATTTCCCGCTGTCGGAATTCGATGCGGCGTTCGGCCAAAGCCGCCTGTTGTTCGCGCTGCTGTTGCTCGGCGGACTGGCGATCAAGCTCGGCGGCCAGGCTTTCCAATTCGCCGGCCCGTTCGGCCAGGCGGCGTTCCGTCTCGGCGAGGCTCGACTCCTTGGCGAGTGCGCGGGACTGGCGTGAATCAAGCTCCGCTTGGCGGGCCTCCAGCGCGAGCCGCTGGTGCGTAGCTCGTTCCTGCTCGGTGTAGAGCTTCGCCTCCCGCTGATCCAGTTCGCGCTGCCGCTGTTCACAGCGCTGCTTGGCCTGGTCGAGTTCCAGTTGCCGGGTTCGGCAGGCGGCCGTTTCGAATTCCAGCGCGTCGATCTTGGTTTGCTGCTCGGTTCGCCCCAGCTCCAGCTCGATCTGCAGGGCGGCGACGTTCTGCTCGCGTTCGGCCAGCTCTTTGAGCCGCTGGGCGACCTCGTCGGCCTGTTCCAACTGCATGGCCGCGGACTCCTGGCGAGTCGCCAGGTCGGCTTCCCAGCGCTTGAGTCGCTGCTCGGCCTCGTCGAGTTCGGCGCCGCGCTGGTCGATCCACAGGCGAGCGCTGCGGATGCGGGAATCGAACTCGGCCTCTTGGGAGTTTAGGCGGGCTTCGCGGCGGTCGATGTCGGCGAGTCGCCGTTGCAGTCGGTCGGCGAGCTCGGTCGCATGCTGAGCCAGCAGGGTCGGCGTGGCGGTGAGCGGGGTTTCGTCGTCGCCCTGGGGCCATGGCGGCAGCTCGATGTCGGCGGGGCCGTCGCCGCCGTCAGACGTTTCAGCGGCCCGGCTTTCCACGGCGACGGCAACGGCGCGGGGGCGTCCTTCGCCGGCGCGGCGGACGAGATGGGCCGGATCGACCCTCAGGTCGCGTTGCGGCTGGTCGGGGGCCTCGGAGGCGGATTCGGCCGGTTCGCTCGCCATGTCGACTTGCAGGAGGAGTGCTTGCGGTGCGCGCGTTGGAGTTGGCGCAGGCCGCAAAGTTTGCCTAATAGAAACAATCGGCCGGCATGGTCGGAAAAGTTTGGCCGATTTACGCAGATCGGCGGCTGGGCGCAAGCCGTGATAGCAGGAGCGCAGGCAGCCGCGGCGAGACCGCTCAGCCGCGAGCGGCTGGGGCGCTAAGCCGTGAGCGGCGGGCGGGGGTTAGGCGGGGTCGAAAACCTGGATTCGCAGGCTGACGATCAGGTCTTTTACCGTGTTGCGGTAGCGGACCATGTGCGGCGCCTGGAGATGGGCCTCGAGGGCCTCGTAGTTCGACCACTTCTCGATCAGCGTGATGACGTTGGCGCGGGGCGGCTCCGAGACGCTCGTGGCGCGATCGATGACCGGTACGTATTCGATGCAACCGTCCTCATCGCGGACGATCGGCGCTAGGCGATGGAACTCGCGCAAAAACTGGTCGCGCGTACCGTCGCGGACTTCGATCGTGGCAATGACGTGGATCATGATGTGCGTCGGCGCTGGCGGCGGCAATTAGCCTTTAGCCGCGTCGATTTCTTGCTGAACTTGAGACTTGGGCGGCAGCCCGCTCTTGCGGTACACGACCTGCCCGTTCTTGAAAAGCATGAGCGTGGGAATGCTCTGGACGCCGAAGGTTTCCGATAGCGCTTGGGCGTTGTCGACGTTGAGCTTCACCACCTTGGCGGACCCGGCGTTCTCGGCGGCGAGCTGCTCGATCATCGGGGCGATTTGGCGGCAAGGACCGCACCAGGGGGCCCAAAAATCAACGAGCACGGGTTGATCGGACTGGAGGACCTCGGCTTCAAAGTTGCTCGACGTAACTTCCAATGCGGCGCCCATCTGATTGCTCCCCGTAGTGCGACTGCCAGCGCCCGGCGGCGACGGATTTCGCTTCGATCGCCGACCGGAATGCAGGTTGCTTTACGCAAACCGGCGGTGCGAAGTTCGCCCCGCAAGGGCGCCACGATTATTGGCCGAGGGCCGCGGGCTGTCAAACCACTGCGACCGGCGGGCGTTGCGTTGCCCCGGGCCATTCGGCGATACTCGCGGGTTGCAGCAGTTTACGTGCCGGTCGTCTGTCCGATTATCGAAAGGAAATCTCATGGCTCGCACGCCAAGCACCATGTCGCCGCTGGGCGCCGCAGCGCCCGATTTCCGGCTCCTCAACGTAGACGGTCGGGAGGTTTGCCGCGACGATTTCCGGGATGCACCGGCCCTCTTGGTGATCTTCATGTGCAACCACTGCCCGTTCGTGATTCATGTGGCCGACGAACTGGCCCGGCTGACCGCGGAATACATGGCTCGCGGCGTGGCGGTCGTGGGAATCAATTCCAACGACGCGTCGCAGTATCCGGCCGACTCGCCCGAGCGGATGGTGGCAGAGGCCGAAAACCGGGGCTACGTGTTCCCGTACCTTTACGACGAGACGCAGGAGGTGGCCCGGGCGTACCGAGCGGCCTGCACGCCGGACTTTTTCTTGTTCGATAAGAACCGGCGGCTGTTTTATCGCGGTCAAATGGACGGCAGCCGGCCGCAGAGCGGCGTGCCGGTGACCGGCAAGGACCTTCGCCTGGCGCTGGATGCGGTGCTGGCCGGGGAGGATCCGCCGGCGGAGCAGCATCCGAGCTTGGGCTGCAACATCAAGTGGCGGCCGGGCAACGAGCCGGACTATTTCGGATGACGGGGCCGTCTGGCCGGCAGCGTCACAATGCCGGGGTGGCGACGCCGTCGCCGGGGACAGGCGGCGGATCGAGCACGGCGGCCGACGCCGACGGCGCCGCCTGGGGCGGCTCGGTGGGCGAGATGCGGGCCTGGCGGGCGAGGCGGCGGACTGTCTCGCGGAGGCTGCCGGTTTCGGCGGCAAGGGCCAACTGCCGGTCGGCCCAACTGGGCCCGGCGGCCAGCAGGCGGCAGCGGTCGAGGTGGTCGGCGCAGCCCAGATCCTCGGCGACCGGCAGCAAGCGTTCGACCAACCGGCCGACGATTTCCTTGACGGGGCGGACTTCGAACGTCATGGCGTCGACCAGGTGGGCGCCGACGCCGTACCTTGCCGCCCGCCACTTGTTTTGCCGCACCATCATCGGATGGCAATCGTGCTGGTAGACGCCCTGATCGATGTCGTCGGAGAGGGCTTTTACGAGGCAGTGAATCAGCGCGGCCAGCGCCAGCGTATCGTCGAGATTGCCCGGCATGTCGCACATCCGCACTTCGACGGTGCCGAAGTTGTGGTGCGGCCGGACGTCCCACCAGATTTCGCGAATGGTTTGGATGAAGCCGGAGCTGGTCATCTGGTTGACGAGCCAGACGTATTCGCTCCAATTCCGCATCAGGGGCGGCAACCCGGCGGTGGGGAGCAGTTCCATGACCTTCGACCGGTAGGAGTGGAGCCCCGTGGCCTGGCCTTCCCAGAAGGGGCTGTTGCTCGACAGGGCGAGCAAGGTCGGCAGGTGGCGGAGAATCCGGTCGCAGATCATGACCGCCTTCTCGCCTGAATCGACGCCCACGTGGACATGGAGGCCGAACGTGAGCATGCGGCGAGCGAGCAGTTGAAGCTGGTCGACGAGCATGAGGTAGCGCTGGTCGTCGGTGATCTGCTGGTCGCGGCAAAGCGCGAAGGGGTGCATACCGCCCCACCAGAGCGCGAGGCCGAGCTGGTCGGCGGCGGCCTCGACGACGCCGAGCCGACCGCGCAATTCCTTGTCGGCGTCCTTGATGCTCTCGCAGACGTCGGTGTTGATTTCGAGCACCGACTGGATAATCTCCGGCTTGAAGTGCTTGCCGGCGTGTTCGGGAAGTCGCTCGGCGAGACGGGCGAACGAGTTGGTCAGGGCCCAGGTCTGAAGGTCGACGAGGCCCAGTTCAAGCTCGAGGCCGACGGTCGGCGTGCGATTCGATTGGAATTCGAGAAGAGCCATGCCGCGTCGGGCCTGAGAAGATGGGAGTGACGAAGACCTGGTACGCCGCTTCAATTCTTTCGCTGCGATAGCGCCGCGGGCCAGCGGCGCGTTTGCCCGCCGCACGGGTGGCAATGGGGCTGGGTGGCAAAACGGGCGTATCGCAAATCAGGCGCCGTCGGTCGGCGCGGCCGGCTGGCAGGCCAGAACTACTGTGCGGGCAAGGAGTTTCGCCCCGAGGGGCAGCGCCCGTTCGTCGATGTCGAACGTCGGCGTGTGGAGCGCGGTGACGGCGGCCAGGTCGCGGGCGACGCCAAGGCGGAACATGGCTCCGGGACGGTGCTGGAGGAAACAGGCGAAATCTTCGCTGCCCATGCTGGGTCGCGGGATATGGCGAACGGCGATGCCGCTGGAATCGTCGGCCGCGGCCTCGCTGATGAGCCGCACGGCGTCGGCGTCGTTGAACACCGACGGTATGCTCGCGCCGAAGGCGATCTCGATTTGCGTGCCGGTGATGGCTTCGACGCCGCGGATGACCTGATGGATTTGTTCCATCGTCCGGCGGCGGACGGAGGCGTCGAGCGTGCGGAGGGTGCCTTCGATTTGCACTTCTTCGGGAATGACGTTGGCGTTCTCGCCGCCGGCGAGCCGGCCAAAGCTCAGGACGATAGCGTCGAGGCTGTCGTTGGCCCGCGGCACGAATTGGTACAGCGTGCTGATGAGCTGTGCGGCGGCGGCGATGGGGTCGTGGGACTCGTGCGGTCGGGCGCCATGGCCGCCGCGGCCGCGAACGGCGATGCGGATCGCATCGCAATGGGCGGTGAATGCGCCGGTGCGTACGCCGATTTCACCGACGCGGCGGGTCGGATCGGCATGCAGGGCGAAGATCGACTTGACGCCTTCGAGCGCGCCGGCGGCGATCATGGCACGCGCGCCGGCGGCCGTTTCCTCGGCAGGCTGGAGAATGGCTCGCCAGCAGAGCGGCCAGGGGGCCTGGCCCGCCGCTTCTAGCCGTTGCAGGGCGATGGCGGCGAAGGTCGCCATGGCGGCGTGGGCGTCGTGGCCGCAGGCGTGCATCAGGCCGCTGCGCGTGCTGCGGTAGGGGACGAGCTTTTCGTCGTGGATGCGCAGGGCGTCGATGTCGCCGCGAACGGCCACGCGGCCCGCTCCGTCGCTCGCCGGGCTGGCGCTGTCGGCGATGACGCCGCAGCCTTCCGGTCCCATGCGAACCGGCAGGCCGGCGTCGTCGAGCCGCTGGTAGAGCAGCAGGCTGGTTTCCAGTTCGGCGCCGCTCGGCTCGGGATGGGCGTGGAGATGCCGGCGTAGGGCGACCAGCTCCTCCGCGGAGTCGGCGACGATGGCGTCGAGGCTTCGCTTCCAGTCGTGCGGCATGGAATGCATTATCCCATGGGCCCTGCGCGCCGGGCTAGGGGCGCACGGAGGCGATCAACACGCCGTGCGGGACGCGTGCGGATTTTTCACCGCCTCACGACGGGCCGATGAACTCGGGCGTTACGAGCGTCGGCAAGATGCCGTGCTCGTAGCCCATGGCGAGGAAACGCTCGACGGCTTCGCGGCCGCGCGGACCGAAATCGAGCGTCCAATCGTTGACGTACATGCCGACGAACTTGTCGGCCTGGGCGCGGTCGAGGTCGCGGCCGTATTGCAGGGCGTGCTGCAAAGCTTCCTGGCGGTGGTCCAGGCCGTAGCGGATGCTGTGGAACAGGATGCGCTCGACGTCGCGCATCGCGGCGGGTCCGAGATCTTTCCGGACGCCGTTGGCGCCGAGCGGCAGCGGCAGGCCGGTGAGGCCCTTCCACCACGCGCCGAGGTCGACGATGAGCGCCAGATGGCTTTGCGAGTAGGTAAGCTGGCCTTCGTGGATGATCAGGCCGGCGTCGATCGTGCGGCCCTGATGCTCGCCGCGCACGACGACGTCGATAATCTGGTCGAACGGCACGACGACGTGTTCGAACGGCTGCGCGCCCAGGCAGAGCCGCAGCGCTAGGAAGGCGCTGGTGAGCGTTCCGGGGACGGCGATCGTCTTGCCGGCGAGCGACTGGGTTGTTCCGGCGGCGCGGGCGACGACCATCGGCCCGTAGCCGTCGCCCATGCTGGCGCCGCACGAGCAGAGGGCGTACTTGTCGTGCAGGAAGGCATAGGCGTGGATGCTGATGGCCGTCAGTTCCAGCTCGCCGTGGAAGGCGCGGCGATTGAGCGTTTCGATATCGACCAGCTCGTGGGTGAACTGGTAGCCGGCCGTATCGATGCGGTCGTGCGCCAGCGCGTGGAACATGAAGGCGTCGTCCGGATCGGGGCTGTGGCCGACGCGGATGAGGCGCTTGGCTTCGGTGGCAGACACGGTTAATTCCTCAGGCGGTGACGCGACGGGGGGAGGGCGCCGGGGTTCCTCATCGTAACGGGCGAGGCGCCGCGGGCGAAGGGGCGGCGGCCTTGCGCGCCGGGCCGCGGCTGCGGAGCATGGCGCCGCCTGAGGAACGCGGCTATCCAGAAATGCAACCGCATTTGTGCGGCCGCTTTAACCTTGCAGCGAAAGGCTCGAACCGCCGGCGGCGGCCAGGCGGCCGAAAGGGGCAGGCGCCGGCGCGGCGGGCGCCGGCTGCCCGGCCGGCGAATCGCCCTCTTGGCGGAGCTTTTCCACGGCGAGTTTCCAGGTGTCGCGCTCGATGGCCAACAGCCGCAGGGCGGACTCCAGGGACCCCCGGTCGCGATTCAGTTGGGCGAAGGCGAGCTGCCGAAACGCGAATGCGTACTCCTCCTCGAGCCGTTTCGAGATCGCGCTGGCGCGGCCGGAAACGCTGGCGACAAGCTCTTCGGCGATATCGATCGCCCGCCGGAGCAACCGGGAGCATTCGGACCGCTGGTCGGGAGCGTCCCACAATTGGGCCGCTTGCCGGCCGAAGCGGAGGGCGCCGTCGAGCAACATGAGGTGTAGCTCCGGCGCCGAGGCGGTCGTGACGCTGGCGTCGAGATATCGCGAGGCGGAAGGGAATTGAGACATGGTGCGGCGGGCGGCGGCAAAGAGCGGAACTACCTCTTACATCGGCAGCGAACGGCCCGCCGCCGCAGCGGGCTATGCAGTAACGCCTCCCAGCGGTGCGATCGGCTGCAGCGCGTTGAGCGCAGTTTGGCTTTGCTGCAGTTTCGCGAGGATCGACTCGAGCTGGTAGAACTGCAGCAGCAGCCGTTCTTGCTGCTTCTCGAGGCTGACGTCGAATCGTTCCAGCCGCGACTCGTTGGCATTGATGGTCGCCTGCAGCGACTCGGTGCTGGCCGAGAGCATGGAATCCTTGGCGCCGGCGAGGCGATCGACGACGGCGGAGATCTTCGCGACCACGCCGGTGGTCGGCGTGGCGAGAAACTTCTGAACGCCCTGGGGATCGGCGTTGAAGGCCGACTGCAGTTTCGCCTTATTGAGCTCGAGCGTGCCGTCCGCCGCGACGGTGAGGCCGATCTGGGCCAGCGACTCGAAGCTGCCGAGAGCGAAATAGCGGTCGGTCAACGATCGCGCAAGCCGCGTGTCGACCTGCAGGGCCTCGCTCGTGCCGAACAGCAGGCCGGTCGTGGCCGTCGCGGCGTCGAAGGCGGTGAGTTTGCCCAGGTCGGTGCGGAGGGCGTTGTAGGCGTCGACGACTTCCTCGACGGTCTTCACCAGCTCGGCGTCGGTTTGCTGGACGGTGACCGTGATCGGCGTGGCGCTGGTATCGGCCAGGGTGAGATTCACTCCGCCGACGGCGCCCTCGAACGTGTTGGTCGAAGAACTGACGAGCACGCCGCCGCCGCCGCTCAGGTTGCCGTAGAGCAGGACGGCGTCCTGGGCCCTGGCGACTTCGTCGAACGCCAGGGCGGAGTCGCCGGAGTCGATGAGTAGTTCGTTGGCGCCGCCGGAATGGTTCACGGCGAGCGACAGGCGGTGCTGTTGGCCGTCGAAGACGGTGCTGGCGGTGACGCCGGCGTTGAGGCCGTTGATGTGCGCGGCCAGCGCGGCCAGGCCGGTCTGTGCGGCGGCGGTCGAGGAGAAGGCGCCTGCGCCGTTGATTACCTGTTTTCCGCCCACGAGCTTGGCCTCGCCGGCGATTTTCAGATCGGCGGCGGCCGTGGCGTTGAGGTCTTTGACCGTGAGCTTGCCGAGGCCGCCCGGCGGCGGCCTTTTCGTTGATGGCGTCGATGAACTGGCCGATGGTGGCGATGCCGGCATCGGCGCCGTTGAGGTCGAGCGCCAGGCTGCGCTCGCCGGTGGAATCGGTGATGAGGATATCGCCTCGCGGGATGCCGGCGCCCCCTTTCAGCGAGGAAAGGGCGATGGCGTCGCTGGAGACGTCGAGGTCGTCCAGGTCGACGGTGAACGAGGTCGTGCCGTCGATCACCTGCGTTGGGGCGCCATTGACGTCGATCGTCTTGCTGGCCCGCGTGAGGTTGAGCGACTGGGCGATGTTGCCGCTCATGTCCTTGACGCTGATGTTGCCCGTGCCGCCGGCGGCGTCGACGAGGATGATGCCGTCGCCGGAGTCGTTGATGCGGGCTTCAACGCCGGGGACGGACGCGTTGATGCCGTCGATGACGTCGCCGACGGTGCGCGCCGGGTTGTTCATGGAGTTCAGGTCGACCGTCTTGCGAACGCCGGCGGTGTCGATGATCTCCAGATCGCCGATGGCGACGCCCTTGCCGCCGTTGAGCGAGGCCAGGAGCGTGGCCTGGCCGATAGTCTGCCGACGCAGGGCGCCGGAATTCACCGAGCCGGCGGCCTGATCGATGACGATGCCGAGTTTGGCGGCGGCGTCGGCCGCGTCGGCGCTGGCGACGACGAGGTTGCCGCTGCCGCCGGACGCGTCGGCGATGACCAGGCCGTTGCGGGCGGAATTGACGGCGGCGACGACTTCGGCGCCGCTGGCGTTGATGAGGTTGATGACGTCGCCGAGCGTGTCGGCCGGGGCGAGGTCCACGACGACGGGTCCGCCGTCGCGGTCGGTGATGCTGATTTGGCCGAGGGCGCCGAGGCCTTCGCCGCCGTTGAGACTGGCCAGCAGCGTATCTTTCAGGCCCGCGATGAGGCGGTCGCCGACGATCGTGGCGGCAGAGGACGTTGTTTCGATTCCCAGATCGGTTGCCGCGCGGCTGGCGACGCCGTTTTCGACGGTGAAGTCGCCGGCGCCGCCGGTGAGGTCGCTGAGCTCGAGTCGGCGGCCGTCAGCGGAGATGGCGGCGGCGAGCTTAGCGGGGCTGGCGGCGTTGATTTGCGCGACGACGTCGCCGAGCGTGGTTACGGCGTGCAGGTCGATGGCCAGCGTCGAGCCGTCGGAGAAGGTTACGTCGAGGTCGGCGACGCCGGTTTTGGTCGTGTGGACGCCCAGGCCGTCGTTGAGCGAAGCGAGCTTCGTGCCGCCGTGCAATCGCAGGATGTCGCTGCCGGTGGCGGTCGTCGCGGCGACGCTGACGCCGGCCAAGCCCAGGCCGGCGGCCGTCGTCCCGCCGCCCACCTCGTTGACGGAGAGGTTGCCGCTGCCGCCGGAGGAATCGGTCAAGACGAGCGCGTCGCCGTTGGTCGAGGCCGTGACGGCGACGTCGAGGCTCTCGTTGACGGCCCGGATCACGTCGTCGACGGTGCGGGCGTAGGTAAGGTCGATGACCGCGGAATCGCCGTTACGGTCGGTGATGCGAATCTTCCCGCGCGGGACGCCGGCGCCGCCGTTGAGCTCGTCGAGCGATACGCCGCGGTCCATGAAGCCGCCGAACCGGAACGAGAACGCGCCGCTGCCCAGGCCGGTCGTCGAGGAATCGAACCCCTGGCTCACCAGTTGCTGCGCCGACGCCAACTGCACCGGGCGGACCTGAAACGTCCCGACTGGCGGCGCACCGCTGGCGGGCAGCGAGACCTGGAGCACGTCCTTGTTGCTGGAGGTCGCTTCGCGGGCCGTGTAGACCGTGGCGGCCTTCAGCTTGTTGACGGCGAACTGGAAGGCGAGCAGCCGCGAGCCGAGCGTGTCGAGGGCCGCCTGCTCCTGCTTCAGCGCGTCGGTGCGGGCTTTCAGCAGGTCGCGCGGCCTGGCGGCCACGGCCATGAGCTGCGTAACGGTTTCTTCAATTTGCAGCCCGCTGATGAGGCCGACGCTGGAGGTGATTCTTCCCATGCAGAAGTATGCGTTGCGCTGGCGATCGGAGCGTCGGGACAATGCAGAGGCGTATCCGGCTTATCGGCAAAGTTTGCCTGGGCGGTAGAGTCGATTTTGAGGAGGTGCTAGCGGGGGCGCTAAGCCGCGAGCGGGGCGTTAAGCCGCAAGCGGCGAGAAAAAAGAGCCTTCTCAGCAGAATTCGTGGGTGAATTCTGGTTGGGGCAGATGTCCAAGTTGGTGATATAAGGCCAGTTCGATGGTGTCGAACTCGCGATAGCCGT
>QEVI01000199.1 GCA_003576855.1 Planctomycetota bacterium | reverse complement strand
GGGGGTCGAAGTAGTTGGTTTCCATGCCGGCGTCGATAATGAGGCGCTGGGCGTTGATGCCGCTGGAGCGGGGACTGAGGAGAAAGGCGACGGCGTTAGCCACTTCCTCGGTTTGCACCGCCCTGCCCCGCAGCGTCGCTCGTTCGGCGAAAAGGTACGAATCGACGTAGCCGGGAATGCCGGCGCTCGCACTGGTTTTCAGCAGCCCCGGCGCGACGGCGTTAAAGCGGACTTCCGAGAATTGGCTGAACGACTTGGCGAGGAACGCGAGGCTGGAATCGAGCGCCGCCTTCACCGGCGCCATGAAGCCGTAGTTTTCGCTGGCCATGCGGGTGGTGGAGATCGAGATCGTGACTACCGAAGCGTCGCGGGTGAGTTGGTCCTTGAGGGCGTTCGACAGGGCGAGCAGCGAGAAGCACGAGACGTCGAAGGTGCGGAGCAATTGCTCGCGGGTCGTTTCGTGGAAGGGGCGCACGCCCCGCTCGTCGTACGCCGCGAAAGCGATCGAGTGGACCAGGCCGTGGAGGCCATCGAAGTCGGCGGCGAGCTGTTCGGCGACCCGGTCGATCTGGTCTTGATGTTCAACGTCGCATACGTAGAGCGGAGCGTCGCCGACGAGCTTCGCGACGGAGGCCTGGCGCTCCGGAGAGCGAACGACGTAGACGACTTCAGCGCCGGCCTCGCGAAGGACCTGGGCCGTGTGCCAGGCGACGCTTTTGCGATTGGCGACGCCAAAGACGGCAATGCGGCGGCCTGCGAGTTGGAGAAAGTCGGGCATGGAAGTAAGGACTGAATGACCAATGACCAGGCACCAATTACCAATGGGACTGGCCAGACGCACTTGGTCATTGGCGCCTGGTCATTGAGGGTTGTCGCGATGTCAGGGTGCAGGCGAAGTCGAAGCGGCAGGCGACCTTGCCTTGGACGGTTACCCTCGCCTTCATGAAGAAGGCGGTGGAGAGGCGTTCGGTGAGCTCGACTTCCAGCTCGATCGTGTCGCCGGGGCGGACCATGTGCTTGAACTGGACGTTGTTGGCCCGGGTGGCGACGGGGACGCTGTCGCCCTGGTCGGCGACGAGCTGCGACAGCAGCACAGCGCCGGCCTGCATGGCCGCTTCGCAGAGGATGACGCCGGGCGTGATGGGGAAGTCGGGATAGTGGCCGCGGTACCAGAACTCGTCGCCGGTAAAGGTCTTGCGGCAGACGATGCGCGAGTCGCTCTGCTCGATGATCTCGTCGATGAGCAAGAACGGCTCGCGGTGCGGTATGGCAGCCTTGATAGCGCTTAGAGACATCTATTCTCCAGCTTGCGCTCGAATGAATCGGCCGCTTCGTTCTTCAATTCCTCATTCGCAGCCGATGGCCCGGTGGTGCGCCGGGGCCGCTCATACTGCCTGTGGAAGCGCCGATACGTGCAAGTCACGAAGATTCATTCGCCGGCTGGCGTGCTCGATCTCGATGCCGATGACATTCCCTTTGTCGTCGAAATCGAGCACCACATCTTCAGCGACTTCTTGAGCATCGGCTCCACGAACATCAGTTAACTGGATGTACAAAGTGTCCGTGTCTGGAAAATATTCTAGACGCATGATTGATGGCTACGGTTGAAAGCCGCGATCCGGGAACGCGTTGTGTAAAGTCTCACCGTCGCTCAGCGTGATGACGCGCAGGAACTTCCCGAGTTCGTCAACATACCGCCAATGACGAATTCGACCGTCAAGTTGAACCTGGACCTTCACGGGATCGGAGACGGCAAGTTCACACCATTCTACTCTAATGTAGGGACGCTGCTGCAGTACCCGTCGCGTGAAATACGGCGTTTGCTTCATGAAGAGGTCTTCGGGGACGATCAGTCCGTGGACAGCTTCATCAGGCCGTTGTCGACTTCGTTGGCGACGATGACGCCGTAGTTCATGGCCCCCAGCCAGCCGCTCATGATGATGCCGACGCTGCCGGCGTGGTAGAGGCCCTGGATCTGCTGGGGTATCGCCCGGCTGACGGCGAGGCCTTCGAACTTCGTGCCAAAACTGGCGCCGGCCAGGTGCTGCGTGTAGTGCTGGAACGTGCGCGGCGTAGAGGCCTCGACGTGGTCGACCCGCTGGCGGACGTTCGGCACGTACTTGTCCAGCGCGTCGAGCGTCGTCTCACACAGGTCGCGCTTACTGGCCTGATACTCCTCCTCTGGCAGGTGGGCCCAATCCTCATAGCGGGCGTTGGTGCTGGAGACGATCAGGCAGCGCGGCCGGCCCTGGGGTCGGGTGCGCGGATAGTAGAACGAGTAGGTGCGGCTAGTGATATTGCGGCTCAGCAAGAGCTCGGTGCGAAACACTGGCGCTGTGCTGCTGAACAGCAAGTCGCCGGTCGATTCATCAAGCAAGTCGTCCGCCTTGAGGGCCATGTAGACTTGCGTGCTGGAGTTGTTCAGCCGCACGGCGCGGGCGTCGTCGACGAACGAGCGGTCGAAGTGCTGCTCGCCGACGAGGCTGAAAATCGTGTGCTTGAGGTTCGCGTTGGAAAGCACGGCGCCGGCCTCAATCGTGCGGCCGTTGACGGTGACCGAGCGGACGCGGCCGCCGGTGCAGTCAATGCGCTCGACGTTGGCGTTGATGCGGACGTCAACGCCGTTGCGCCGCAGCTCGGCTTCCATGAGCTGGATCAGCCGGTCGGTGCCGCCTTGGAACGTAAAGACCCCCTTCGACATGAAATTCGAAAAGACGATGCCGTAGCTGATCGCCGGGTCTTCGAGCGTGCTGCCGTTGGCGTAAGTGATCGGCTCCATCAGCAGCCGAATGACGTCCTCGCGCCCTGGAAAGAAGCGGTCGAACAGCTCGCGGGTGGTGGCCTGCTGGTCGTCGTAGAAGTTCATCCCGCGGGCGGCGTCGAAGAACTCGTTCACCACCTGCGGTTGGATCTGGAACCGCTCGATGAGCAGCTTGCTGAAGTCCTCGCGATTGAACGTCGTGGTGAGCGAGAACATCGGGTTGTCGAACCGGATGCCCTTGAGCTGCACGATCGAGTCGGCGATTTCCGCCGTCCAGTAGCGGCGGCAGCTTTTCACCATTCCGTAGGGAAAGCCGTGGAGCGAGATATCGAAGATGTGGCCGCCGGGGCGCTTGAACCAGGTGGCCATGCCGCCAAGCTTGTAATGCTGCTCCAAGAGCAGGACCGAGCGGCCGGCGCGGCCGAGAGTATTGGCGGCGGTTAGTCCCGCCAGGCCGGCGCCAATGACGACGACGTCATAACGGTCGCGGGCGCCTTTGAGGAAGTCGCGGGGCATGACGTTAAGCTACCGCTTCTCGAAGCGAATCAAAAGGGATGGCTCGGCGCGGGCGTTCTCTAGCCCGCTCCGGCGGCTCGTTGAGCCGCGGCTATGTCGCAAATTGCGGCCATGCGCTTGCCGCGGCTACTTGAGGCAGTGCATGTTGGCCATGCTGATGCCGCTGGTGACGGCGCCGATGATGCCGATGAACCCCTGGTCGGTTCCGCAGACAAAGAGGTTCTCCAGGTGCGTGCGGCCGTCGAGTTGCTTCTGCGGGGCGCCGTAGATCGCGCCGTTCTCATGGCCGGTGAAGCGGACAATGGTTTTGGGCGTAAACATATCCGTATCGACGACGCGGCCGCGGTAGTCCGGGATGAACCGCACCGCCGAATCGGTGACGCGATCATACCAGCGGAGCTTTTCCAGGCGATAGGACTCGCCGTCGAGCTGGCGCCAGTAGTCGTGGCTGGCCAGTGCGGTGATGCGCATCACCCCGGCGCCGGCTTTATCGAGCGGCTCGTCATAGTCGAAGTTGTTGGGGCTGCAGACGACGCCGCTGCGCGTGTCGCACGGGGCCTGCGACTGGCGCCAATCGAACCGGTCCCAATCATTAAAGAAGGTGATCGTGCGGTCGTAGCCGAGGCGCTTGGGTTCGACGTCGAGCGTGGCGATGGTTTCGCAGAAGCTGAGCCGGCCCGGCGGGCGCTCGGCGGGGACAGGCTGGCCGTCGTCGCACATCCGCATCGTCTCCAGCCAGCCGGCGGACGAGAGGATTCGCTTGGCCTCGAGCGTCTGGCCGTTTTCCAGTCGTACGCCAACGACGCGGCCGTTCTCCACGTGCAGCCGCTCGACGCCGGACCGAAGCCGCAGCTCGCCGCCGAGGGCGCGGAACTTCCGCACCAGCAGCTTGAGGATGAGGCGCACGCCGGCATGGGGCCGGCCAAGGCCTTCCATAAAGATGCTGCGGAACATGATCGAGAACTGCCCCCAGTCCATGTCCTGCTCGCGGGCCGAGCCGTAGAACATCAGCGGGCAGAGGAGCATCTCGATCAGCAGCGGATCGGTGATGATCTCGCCGAGACGCGAGCGGGCGGACTGCGCGGCGTGGGTTTCGTCGAGATCATCGTAATCGACGACGGTTTCGATGAGTCGCTGGAAATTGTCACGTTGCGCCGGAAAGGCGCGGGCGATCTCCTCGCGAAGCAATTCGAGGTCGTTGTTGAAGCTCAAGCGCACGCCGGGAAAGACGATCTCGGATCCGAGCTGCGGCGAAATGGCAAGCTCGTCCCAGGAGAGGCGCAACTGGCGGAGTAGCCGGGCGAGCGGGCCGCGCTTGGCGCCCTTGGGCGTGACGTTCGTGACGGCGTGCAGGCCGACGTCGTAGTCCCGGCCGCGGAGTCGATAGAACGAGTTAAGGCCGCCGATCGTCCAGTGCCGCTCGCAGATGCAGACCCGCTGGTCGTAATAGGCCAAGCGAATGCCCGCGGCCAGGCCGCTCATGCCGGCGCCGATGATGAGCGTGTCGTACATGGGAGCGGGCAGCGGGCAGCGGGCAGCGGGCGGTGAAGACGAGGGAACCATTCCCCTGACTGCCCACTGCCCGCAGCCCCCTGCCCGCTTTCCTTATACCTTCTCAATATCCTTCATCAACGGCTCGAGGTACGCCACGGTCGAGTCCATGCTGCGGAGGTTCATGTAGTCGTCTTCCGGAATCTGGATGCGGTGCCGCTTGCGGAGCTCCATGACGATGTCCAAAAAGTCCATGCTGTCGAGCTCGAGTTGCTCGCGAAAGCTCTGGTCGTCCTTGAGTTGGGACAAGTCCTCGTCGGGCGCGATGTCGCGAAGAATGTCGAGGACTTCGTCGCGGATTTGATCTCTGGTCATGTCTGTTCCCATTAGGTCATCACGGCGACGCCGAGCATGCTGAGCTCTTTGCGGCTTAGCGCCTTGGCGTGAGGTCTTTTCGTATAGGTACGAGGCTCACGCCAAGGCACGAAGGCGCAAAAGGGCTCCAAGTGAATTGGATGCTTTACGTCAAAAGCGTAACGTCGTCGTGCTTCGAATATGATTATTAGACGCGTTTGATGATCACGGCCGAGTTGATGCCCAGCATGCCGAACGAGTTGTTCAGGATGTAATTCACCTCGCCGGCTTCCTGCGGCTGGTTGAGAACGAGGCCCGGCAAATCGCAGTCGGGGTCGAGCTCGTCGACGTTGATCGTGGGGTGGCACACGCGGTCAGTGAACGCGGGCAAGTTGCCGGCGAGCTCCAGCGACCCCGCGGCGCCCATCGCGTGGCCGATGAAGCTCTTGGTGTTGTTGATTCGCGTTCGGGTGGAGCTGCCGAAGACCTTGCGAATCGCCTGGCACTCCTGCACGTCGCCGCTGGGGGTAGCGGTGGCATGGGTGCTGATGACGTCGATGTCCTCGGCGTTGAGACCGGCGCGGCGCAGTGCCTGCTCCATGCACCGCGATTGCTGCGCGGGGTTGGGAAGCACGAAGTCGGTCGCGTCGCTGGTCATCGAGTAGCCGACCAGCTCGCCGTAGATCTTCGCGCCGCGACGCCTGGCGTCGCTGTAGCGTTCGAGCGTGTAGAGGCACCCCCCCTCGGAAACTACGATGCCGTTTCGGCTGCGATCGAACGGACGGGACGCCTTGGCGGGGTCTTCGTGCGTAGCCAGGGCGCCCTGGCTGGCAAAACCGGCGAAGATGCCGAACGTGCGAATGCTCTCCGAAACGCCCCCAGCGATGGCAAAATCGCATTCGCCCAGCAGCAGCATCTGGGCGCCTTGGATCAACCCGGCGTTGCCGGCGGCGCAGGCGGCGCCGATCGTGTAATGCGGACCGGTAATCCCCATGTTGAGCGTGACTTCGCCGGCCGGGTTATTCGCCACGGTGCGGGGATTGTGGTGGTGCGACCAGACCTTCGTGTCATAATTGAACTGCGTGATCTCGTAGATCTCGTTCTCGGTCTCGACGTTCCCGTGCTCGGTGACGCCGACGTACACGCCGACCTTCTCGCGATCGATCCGCTCCCACGGGACGCCGGAATCAGCGACCGCCTCGCGGGCACAATAAATGGCGATGCTGCCGGCCCGCGTGCCGCGGCGGAGGTCCTTGCGGCTTTGGTACTTAAGCTCGTCGTAGTGGCAGACGCCGGCGAGCGTGTCGCCCACGTAGCGGATATGGTAGGGCTCGACGCCGCTCCGGCCGGCCAACAGCGCGGCGCGATACTCAGGCAGCGTGTCGCCGTTCGGAGCGGTCAACCCCACGCCGGTAATGACGATCCGCTCGGTATCTTCGAGACTTCGAATCATGGACGGTTAAGCGAGCCCGCGTGCGGCTGAGTAGAACCCGTCAAATTACCGGTTTGCCGAAGGGCGCACAAGCGGGCGCAACGGGCGGTACGGCGACTTGCCGCCGCTGCGGGATGACGAGCGCGACGAGGGCCGCGCGGCCCTTGACCGGCTAGCTGACGCGCGCTACGAGATCGTCGGGGCGCTATTTGCCCGTCAAGTCGATGGCGAGGCGATCTGCGTTGGGGTCGTCCCGCGTGATTTCCGTGCCCAGTTCCGTGGCCGTGTTGTAGCGCGCGGGGATCGTTTCCTTGCCGCTGGCGTCCGGCCTGGTAACCTCGACGCGATAGAAACCGAGATTGACGCCGCGCTCGGCCGGGTCATCGGAGATCTTCAAGTGGGCCGTGCCGCTGGCGTCGGTAACTGCTTGAGCGGGCTTGACGGCCGGGCCCAGGAACTCGTCGGGGACCAGCTTCACGGTCGCGCCGGCCAGCGGAAGGCCGTCGCGGCGGACCTTCACGGCCACGCGGGTAATGGCCACTCGCGAGTTTTTCCAAACGGCGACGCGCGCGTTGATCTCCTCGGCGGTGACGTTGCCGTCGCCGTTAGCGTCGATGCGTTTGACGGCGGCCTTGAGCGCGGGCGCCTTGGCCAGCTCGTCGCCGTTGATGGCGCCGTCGCCGCTGGCGTCGTACTTGGCGACGGCTTGCTGGCCGGCGTCGTCAGGGATTACCGGCGGCGCCAGGCGCGACGGGCGGCCGCTGCAACCTGCGCTGGCCGACAGCGCCAACAGCGCGACGGAAGGGATGACCTTGTGGTGCTGCAGGGCGAACTTCATGTGTGTGCGTACCTGGCGGGGCGCCGGCCGATGCGACCTGAGCATTCGGCGGGGCGATAAAGACTGTTTACTTCGTCGTGGGATTGCCGTCGTTGATCACGCCGAGCCAGCGATGCGTGACGGCGTCGATGTCGAACGACATCCAGTGGACCGAACCGTCGCACATCGCCATGCCCCACGCCGTGGGATGCGAGCTGCCGAAGGCGTAATCGTCGGGAAAGCCGTCCTGGTCCCGGTGGGGAAGCAGCGCCGGGTTGGTGCTGCGATGTTGGTCGCGATTATAGCCGGAGAACATCGACTCGTTGTCGCCGAAATCGTACGTGGGGCTGCCGGAGGCGAACGAGCCGCCGTAGCTCGCCGGGAGCTGGTACTTCTCGCCGACCATGTAGGTGTTCGTCGTGCCGTCGGTGATGGCTTTGATGTTCACCTCGCTTCGCATGAAGCACACCCCGTTGTGGGCGTCCAGGTTAGGCCAGCGGAACAAGGAACTGGAGGCGATCGCCACGCTCGCGGGACCTTCGCCCTCTTCCGGCACAGCCGGGTCTCCGCTGCACGCGGCGTAGTCGCTTTTTCCGGCGAGCTGCCCGATGGTGAAATTGATGTTCCGCGGCGCCCAATGGTCCTTGGGGGCGGTGGGAACGGCCGGGCGCTTCGAGGGGCAGATGAACTGCTCCGGTTGCCGCTTGGAAAGGTCAGTGAGCGCGATTCGCTTTTGCGGGTCCGCCATGCCCGCCCCCATTTGGCGAAGGTTGGCAAGCTCCATGAACGGCAGGATGTTGTAGGGCCAACCGCCGAATTGCTCCTTGCCGAACCCGCGGTCCGGGTCGCCTTGCCAGTTCCATCCCCAGCCGCCGGTGGGGAAGTGCTTGAAGGAGTCGTGATGATTTTGCCAGGCCAAGCCGATCTGCTTGAGCTGGTTAGCGCATTGGGTGCGCCGAGCCGCCTCGCGGGCCGCCTGCACCGCCGGCAGCAACAGGGCGACCTAGGCGTTGCATCGCCGCAGCCTCATGGATTGGATGGATTGATCTATCGACAGGATTAATGCGGTTGGCGCCGATGTGGGCGCTCGACCTGCGAAATGCGCGTCAATCTGCAGGGATCGTGCAGCAGCGTCAAGGCCGGCCTGGCCGTTCCAGGGCCGCCCGCCTACTGGCTCGCGGCGTCGCTCACGCGGGGGCGTCGATGTTGCGCGACGGGGCGGCCCGTGCCCGCCGCAGGGGCGCGACGCTTGCCGCCGCGGTCAAGACCGCCAGAACCAAGGCGTGCGGTTCTGGCGCCGGGACCGCTGCTAGCCCGCTGGGGAACGTCTGTTGCCACGCGAGGAAGTCGCCGCCGTCCACGTCGCCATCGCCATCGGCGTCGCCGTCGGCCGGCTTGGCGCCGCTAGCCATGCCGAAACCAGTCGCCCACAATTCCAAATCGGCGCCATCGACAACGCCGTCGTTATTGAAGTCGCCAGCGGTGGGAAACGGAACCAGCGAGCGAAGCGTCTCGGGATCGTCGGTCGTGATGCCGTCAACGCCGAAATCAATCAACTGCTGCATGCGTCCCATGCTGTTGACGGTCCAAACGTGCAGTTCCATGCCGGCGGCGTGGACGGCGTCAACCATGGCGTCGGTAATCGAGGCGCTGTCGCCCCAGTTCACGAAATCCGCCCCGGCGGCGGCGATGCTCTGGATGACGCTGGGGCTGAGGGCGCCGCTTCCCAGGGCGCCCAGCTCCACGTTCGGCGCCAGCGCCCTCACCTGGCTCAGGAAATTCCAGTCGAACGAGATGATCACGACGTCGTCCAACACGCCCAGCTCCGTAAGTTCGTCGACGTAAGCCGCGGCGGGTCCGGCCTTGCGTTCGATGAGCGGCGTCATGCCGTCGGCGAAAATCTGCTCGATCGACTGCCGCATGGTGGGGACTTTCTCGCCGGCGAACTGCGGCGAAAACCAACTTCCGGCGTCCAGGGCGTCGATCTGCCCGGCGTAGTTGAGGCTGGCGATGGACCCCGTGCCGTTGGTGGTGCGATCGACCGTGCTATCGTGCATGACGACCAGCTCGCCGTCCTTGGCGATGTACACGTCGAACTCGACGCGATCGGCAAACCCCTTCGCGGCCGAAAAGGCCGAGAGCGTGTTTTCGGGAGCGGCGATGGAGTTGCCGCGATGCGCCGAGATGATCGTTGAGCCGCTCGCCGGCGGGACGGGCGTCACCGGCTCGATGAGGGGGTTGGCGGCGCCGACGGCCCGCCCTGCTCCGCCGTTGAACAAGTACAAAGCCTCAGCCGCGCCGAGCCGCCGATTCCAGAGCGCCACATCGGCGACGGCGCCTTTGAAAAGACTCGTGGGCGGGAATCCCGCCGTTTCGGCCGGCTGCGATCCGATGCCGCTCGTCTGGCCCGGCCGCACCGAACCGACCAAAGCGCCGGCGGCATGCGTGTCAACGAGTTGGCCGTTCATGAATATCTTAGCGCGGCCTTCGCCATCGTACACGCCCATGACGTGATGCCAGTCGGTCGTGTTGAGCATGGAGCCCGGCACGCCCGGCCGCTCGGCGGCGCCGCCGGCCGTCGTCACCTTGAAACGCAGCTCATTGGCGGCCTTGTCCAGGTACAGCACGTAGTTGTCGTCGTTGGCGTCGAAGATGCCGGAAAACGAGCCGGAAATGCTCGCCGGCAGAACGTCGAGCTTCACCCAGGCCGCAAGCGTGACGGCGCTGGCGCCGATGTTCATATCGGTGCTGCTGGGCAGCAGCACGTCCTGGTTGACGCCGTTGAATTGGAGCCCGGCGCCGAAGACGCCGTCGATCCACGCGGGCGAATTGCGAAGCTGCCCGTGGTCGGCGACGGCGCCGCCGGGCGCCGTGTCGTGGGCGATGGCGCCCAGCCCTTCATCGAGCGCCCAGTAACTGATCAGGCCGTCGTGGAGCGGAACGCCGGCAGCCCAACCACTCGACGCGGCCGCGAACACGCCTGCGGCCGCCATCGCCAGCACGGCGACCTTCCATCGATTCTCAACGATCACAATGCCTGACCTGCGAGCCAAAGCTGCATACGTGCTGTGGGGTCTTCCATTCGCGCTCCCGGTACCTTACGGCATGGAAAGCGCGGATGGAAGCGACGTGTACGACCGATCCGCCTAAACACGAACCGCTACGGCGCGACGCGCTCGCGCTGGCCGACGTGGCGGCGAGCAACGACGGCCATCGCTGTCGCCAGCACGGCCAGGACGCCGGCCCCGGGCTCGGGCGCCGCACCGGCCGCGGGCGCCGCGGCGCCGCTGCCGCGCTGCCGCTGCCACGTTAGGAAGTCGCTGCCATCGACGTCGCCGTCGCTGTCGGCGTCGCCGTCGGCGCGGACGGCGCCAGTCGCCTTGCCGAAGCCGGTGCGCCACAGACCCAAGTCGGCGCCGTTGACGACGCCATCGGCATTGAAATCGGCCGCGAAGGTGGGCGTGACCGTTTCCGGGGCGTTTTGCGACAGGTACAGCAGCTCCGCTTCAGTCAGCGCGGTCTCGTAAATGCGGAACTCATCGAAAATGCCTTTGCCGTAGTGGTTGGCGGCCGTGCCGGAGACGCCGCCGCCGATGAACACCGAGTCGCCCGGTTCGGCCCAGGCCGTCAGGCGCTCGTCCACGAATTGGCCGTTGACGAACAACCGCGTGAGCACTTCCTCGCCGATTTTCTGCCAGGTAAACGCGAAGTGGTTGGATCCGGTGGGATCGACCAACTGGAAGATGTTATAGGCGAGATTGTTGGGCGTGCCGCTCTTGGCGCGCGTCGCAAACCGGCCGTCGGCGTAAACCCACGATTCCCAATCATCGATGCCGACCGAGTTGCTCCAAACGGTCGACCAGTTGTACAGCTCGACCGCGGTGAAGCGGGTGGCGATCGTGCCGCTCGT
Source organism: Planctomycetota bacterium (assembly GCA_003576855.1). GTDB lineage: Bacteria > Planctomycetota > Planctomycetia > Pirellulales > Lacipirellulaceae > Lacipirellula. The sequence goes on along the minus strand of QEVI01000199.1, from coordinate 6,267 downwards.
GGCCAGCTTATAATCAACCGATAGGTAGTTGCCTTGCCCAGTGTTCGACGCAATGCCATTGGCGCCGTTGCTGGGGTTGGACGAGAGGTCCAGCCCGTTGCCGAAGGCGGCCGCGGCATAGCTCGTCGGGTTAGGCCCTTGAACGACCGCGTCGTACGTGCTGCCGCCCGTGCCGGAATTGGCGAGGCTGTCGTTGAACTTGTAATAAATTACCGGTTGCGCGGCCGGCTTCACCGGCGCCACAGGCGGCAAGGGGTTGATATTCCGGTTCTCCGCCCCGACGGGGTTACCCGCACCGCCGTTGTACAGGTACTGGGCTTCGGCGAGGCCGAGGGGGCGATTCCAGACCGCGACATCCGCAATGCCGCCGGTGAAGAAGCTTCCCGGAGTAAACGGGTCGGTCGCCGCAGGCTGCGCGCCGATGCCCGCAACTTGTCCGGCGCGGACGGTCCCCGCCAGTAGGTTCGCATTGCCGGTGTTGGAAGTGACGTCGGCGAGCTGGCCGTTGTAGTAGATCTTCGAGAACCCGTTGACGCCGTCGTAAACGCCCATGACGTGCAGCCAATCGGTCGTGTTAAGCAGCGACTCGCGGATGCCAGGGTGTGCGTCGGCGGTGGTGGTGACGCCCGACGAGTTAGTGGCTTTGAAGCGAAGCTCCTTGCGGCCCTTGTCGAGATAGAGAACGTAGTTGTCGGGCTGCGAATCGAAGATGCTGCCGAAGTTGCCAGCAAGGGCGGACGGCAATTGGTCGAGCTTCACCCACGCCGATAGGGTGACGCCGCTGGTGTTGACGTCCATGTCGGCGCTGGCGGGGATCAGCACGTCCTGGTCGACGCCGTTGAACTGCAGGCCGGCGTTGAATTTTCCGTTGATCCACGTCGGCCCGTTGCGCAATGTTCCGGCGTCGGCGGTTGAGCCGGCCGGGCCCGTGTCATTCGCGACGGAACCTGTCCCTTCGTTGAGCCGCCAGTAGCTGATCAACCCGTCGTGGAGGGCGACGCCGCTGGCCGCCTCCGATAGTGCTGCCAACAAGATGCACGCTACTGCGCCCCGCGTCCCCGCAAGCGCTGATAACCGCGCCCTGTTCATGATGTAACTCCTCATCAGTTCCGATATCCGTTTCCGAATTGCCAAGTCGAACAATGCCAGTATTCTCCGCCTAGGCCGCCCGCCGACGCAGGCGGCCGCCGCCCGCTCCCAGCGCCGCGGCGACGCAGGCCATTAGGCCCAGGCTCGCGGGCTCCGGGATGTGGGTCGCCCGAAACAGGATCTCCGCTTCGGAAAGCGCCACGTCGTAGATGCGGAATTCGTCGTAGATGCCGCGGCCCAGGTCGTTGGCGCCGCCGGTCGCGCCGACGCCGCCGCCAATGAACAACGTCGCGCCGGGAGCGGTCCACGTTTCTACGGTTTGCTCGCGCAGCACGCCATCGACGTAGAGCCGGCTATTGAGTTGCGTTCCGTTGCGCTGCCAGGTGTAGGCGATGTGGTGCGGCGTGTTCAGACCGCCCAGAAGAGGCAGAAAGAAATCGAGAGCCGCGTTGGAAGTACCCTGGTTCGCGCGGGCGGAGAGCCGGCCATCGGCGTAGACCCAGCTTTCCCAGGCGTTGCCGTGGACCGAATTGCTCCACAGCGTTTGGAAGTCGTAGTAGTTGTTTGCAGTGAACTCCAGCTCGATCGTGCCTGCGTCGGTCAGCATGTAATCGACCGACAGGTAGTCGCCGTTGGAAACGGTCGAAGCCTCGTCGGGATTTCCGCGCAGGTCCAGGCCCTGCCCCTTGGTTGTCGTGGTGAACAAGTCGTCGTTGCGGCCGGTTGCGTCATGCAATACGGCGTCGTACGCAGCGCCGCCCGTGCCGGAGTTCTTGAGGTCGCCGTCGAAGGCGTAGCGAATCACCGGCTTGGCCAACGGCTTTACCGGCGGCAGCGCGACGGGCGTCAGGTTGGGGTTGTCGGCGCCGACGGCGTTGCCGGCGCCGCCGTTGTACAGGTATTGGGCTTCGGCGGCGCCCAGGGAGCGGTTCCAGACCGCGACGTCGGCGATTGCGCCCGGGAAGAACGACTCCAAGGGATTGCCCGCGGCCGCGCCCGGCTGGGCGCCGATGCCGGCGATCTGTCCGGCGCGAACCAGGCCGTTGGTCGTGTTTACCGATGAAATGTCGACGAAAGCGCCGTCGAAATAAATCTTCGATGCACCGGCCGTGCCGTCGAAGGTCCCCATCACGTGGTGCCAGCCGGTCGTGTCGAGCATGGCGGCCGGCACGCCCGCGTGAGCGCCGGAACTGACGCCCCCGGCGGTGGTCGCCTTGAAGCGCAGCTCGTTGTTGCCTTTGTCGAGGTACAGCACGTAGTTATCGGCCGTTGCGTCGTAAATCCCGCCAAAGCTGGTCGCCAGCGCGCTGGGCAGCACGTCGAGCTTGACCCAGGCGGAGACGGTCACGCCGGATGTGCCGATGTCGAGATCGGCGCTGGCGGGAACCAGGATTCCTTGGGTCAGTCCGTCGAACTGCACGCCCGCGTTGAACTGGCCGCTGATCCAAGAGGGGGAATTGCGGACCTCGCCGTTGTCGGCCACGGCGCCGGCGGGAGCGGCGTCAGCGGCATTGCCGCTGAGCGGCCAATAGGCGACTAACCCGTCGTGGAGGTTAGCAGCCGGTGTTTGGGGAACTACGCTGGCGATCACGAGCAAGGCCGCGCAGGCAGTTAGGGCGGCTCGACAAGGTCCGTTGCACAACATTAGCGAAGCTCTCCGATTCAAAGGGCGTCAATCGTTGGTGTAAGCCAGGGGCATGCGCAGGCCGCCGCGCCACGGGCCTCGCTCGGCCCAAGGCGCTCGCGCCCCCGCGGCCGATTCACTCTAGTCATCGGGGGCAATGACTTCAAAGCCGGCGGCGCTGCCGGTTGGCGCAGCGCGCGGCGGGCGCGAGCGGAGTGCGGCCGAGTTCGCCCGCGTTTTCAGCCGCTTGAGCGGGTGTATTCGGCATAAATATTCACTTTGCTGTTTACCGCAGGAAACGCTCGCATTGTCCGCGGAAACGTTGAATCGCGGGGGCGGCGTGAGCAAAGAATGGCAACCGGCCAGGTTGCCGCCGCCCCGGCGTTCGTGGAGCACCGCTCAGCCGCCGGGGCGCCGCTACTCACTTGGCGGAGGAAAAGTTCAGGGCGAGGCCGCCGGCGTTTTCAGGAGTGACGGCGACTTCCTGCGGCGAGTCGCGCAGCGGGACCGACGCCGTTTCCTCCACGCGACCCTTTTGCGGATCCTTGAGCGTCCGGCCCGTGCGGCGAAACGCCTGCAGCACGACCGAGTATTGGCCCGGCGCGAATCCGTCGCTGGTCCGGACCTGGAATCTGCCGTCGGTGACGAGCCCGCCGCCGCTGGATGACGAATCGGCGTGCGACTGAAAGTGGATCGTGCCCGTGTCGACCGGCTTGCCGTCGATGGCGACCGTCCCCGCGACGGTGGACCACCGACCGTCAGCGCCGCAAGAACCCGCGGCCAATAGCGGCAGCAGCAGTAGCAGTCGCGACAAAGGCCGGTTGGACATGGCTCGGCCGTCAGGGAAGGGATACGGGCTCTTCTCCGCGGGGCGATCCGATTGCCCGCCACACGGCCAGATCGATGCCGTCGTTAATGACGTGCGTAGCGCCGTCGCAGGTGCTGGCCACGACGATCCCCGGATGCATGCTGCGCGACGTGTGCAGAACCATATTGAGCGGCAGCCCCGGATCGATGCAGGGCGCCGGGGCGCCGGGCGCCTTGTCTTGCGGATCGCACCACCGCACCACGTCGGGCGTCGAGTCGTTGGGCCGATAGAACTGCATGAACACGGGGCCTTCGTCGTAGGTGAGGTTTCCGCGGATGGTGCATACGCCGCCAATGATAAGCTCCGACGTGAGCAGCGTATTGGAAGCGCCGTCGGTGATCTGGCTGAACTTGTCGCCGTGGTTATATCCAAAAACGCCATGGATGCGTCGAGCGCCAACGCGGACGCCTTCGAACGGCGCTTCGAGCCGGCTGTTGTCGGGATTGGAGCCCTCGGCGTTGCCGAAGTTGCCGGCATAGGAGATTCGGCCAAAGCCGGCGGGGAAGAGGTTCGACGAGTAGCAGTTGCCGTTTTCGGCGAAGTTGATTTTCGCCGTGTCGTCTGACGGACAGTGGAGCCCCGCAATCTTGGCGGACACGACGCTCATAATCACTTCCGGGAAGTTCTGGGCGTTCCCCGGATTCCACTTCCAATTGATCTTCGTCGTGATGGCGTTCTGCTCGAGATAGGCGAGGATGCGCGTCGACCATGGCCACTCGGCGTACTGGGTTTGACCTGGCGCCCCTTCCGGGACGCCCGTGCCGTAGCCCCCCTCGGGAAGCAGCCCGTAGCCCATGGGCAGCGCCCCGTGGGCCGCGGCGTAGTTGTGCACCGCCAGGGCGACCTGCTTGGTGTTATTGATGCATTGCGACCGCCGAGCGGCTTCGCGGGCTGCCTGCACCGCGGGAAGCAGCAAGGCCACCAGCACGCCAATGATGGCAATAACGACCAAGAGCTCTACCAGCGTGAAACCACGACTTCGCTGCGAAGTAAGCGAGGCAGTCATCGCACAGACTCCTTTGTCGCCGTTGGCTGCGGTCAGGCGGGCCATGGTTTGACATAAGGCCGGCCAGCCTTATTGCTGACCCGGCCGCCAAAGGTATAAGCCAGCCAGCCGAGGACCAGGACGAGCGCGCACGGCTCGGGAATCGCCGCGGCGCTGCCGTGAGCCGCCCCCGAGGCGGCGCCGCCGACGTGCCGTTGCCAGGTCAGGAAATCAGCGCCGTCGGAGTCGCCGTCGTTGTCGGCGTCGCCGTTGGCGTTGCTGCCAAACGCGGTTCGCCAGATCGCCAGGTCGGCCGCATTGACCAGTCCGTCGTCGTTGAAGTCGCCGGGAATCTGACTGGAGATCGGCGAGAACAACACGCGTCCGTCGCTCGGCTGCGACTGGCCGAATCGGAGGTATTGAAAGACGAGGTCCTTGGCCTTCGACGGGTTGAAGATCGTTCCCAGATCAAATGCGGCGCCCGGGGCTAACGTGGTGAACGATGCCCGCTTCAGCTCGCTAAGCCGGTTGAGGGCGCCCGGCGACTGGCGCCAATCGCCGCCGGCGGCGTTCTGGTCATCCAGGCTGTTCCATGTGCCAGGGGTGAGCGAACCGGCGGCCGAACTGATGGTGTAACCATCCACCTGAACGGTAAAGCTTGACGTATTGCGGAGTTGGGCGGCGCCGTTTGTGGGGTCCACTTGCAGCAAGATGTTGTTCACCTTCGTGCCGGTGTAAGCGACCAGTCCATCGAACGTGCCGTCCGGCGCGGTGAATTTCAGCGCCAGGTCTTCCGTGGGGGCGCCGAGCTGCGTCGGCATCGGCGCGAAGAGCGCTCCGAGCGAAATCGTCTGCCCGGCGCCGAGCGTGCCCAGGCCGGTTCGCTTGAGCTCCGACACGCGCTGGCTCGAAGCGGGCGACTCCCGCCAGGTCCCGCCCAGGGCGGCTTGATCCTGCAGGCTGTTCCAAGCCGCGGGGGCCAGGCTGCCCAGGTCCGACGCGATCGTGTAGCCGTCGAGCGAAACGGGCGTCGTACCAGGGTTGGTGAGGGAGACGGCTCCCGTGTCGCGGTTCACGCTCAACACCGCCATTTGACGAAGCGCAAGCTGAACCGCTTTTCGATTGCCGGCGACGCTCGCCGTGGACACGACGAATGACTGCCCGACGCCCAGCGTCCCAGAAAGTGAGACATCGATGTTCGCAAACGACCCGCTGACGGCGCTCCCTTCGAGCAATCGCCAAGAGCTTCCGACCGCGGGCGCCACGCCACCGAAATCGGGCCGGAGCGTGCCCGCGACGCTGACGGCGCCGCCGGCTTGGAGCATAGCGCCCAAGCCGCCGGAAAACACCGGCTGGTACACGCTGGAGGGCTGCAGGGCGATGGCGGACGACGCGTTAAACGCCGCATTGCGATGTACCTGCGTGACGCCCCCCAGCGCGGCGGAACCGACCGCGACGTTGGCAGTCCCGGCGCCGGCGGCGGCGCCGAGCTGCACGACGTTGGCCGCGGTCGCGGCGCTAGTCAGGGCGCCATCCACGGTAAGCGTGGCGCCGGGCAGCACCCGCAGGACGCCCGTGCCGGCGCCGCCCAAATGCAATCCCCCGTCCGTCTGTTCGGCATCTTGAACGCGGAGCGTTCCGGCATTGGCGATGATGAGCTCGCCGGCGCCGGCGATCGATCCCAGGCGGACTTCGCCCGGA
>QEVI01000417.1 GCA_003576855.1 Planctomycetota bacterium | reverse complement strand
GCGGCTTAGAACTCCTCGAATCCGTCGCTGACGTTGGCGGCGACCAGTTCGAGCGTTGGGGCCGGCTTGGCGGCCGGCTTGCGGGGGCTGGTGCGCCTGGCGGCGCGGGGGGCGGGGTCGGTGGGCAGGGCGGCGTGCGGGCTCGTCGCGGCGAGGGCGGGCTTGTTGCGGGCGTCGTCGTTCTTGAGGTTGAACTGGGCGACGACCTGCTGGAGCTGCTCGGCCTGGCTGGAAAGGGCGACGGCGGTGCCGCTCATTTCCTCGGTCTGGGAGGCGTTGGACTGGGTGACCTGGTCCATCTGGGCCACGGCCTTGTTGATCTGCTCGATGCCGGCGGTCTGCTCGCGGCTGGCGGCGGCGATTTCAGCGACGATGTCGGTGACCCGCTTGACGCTGGCGACGATGGCGCCGAGGGTCTCGCCGGAGCGATTGACCAGCTCCGAGCCGGTTTCGACCTTTTGGACCGAGTCCTCGATGAGGCCCTTGATTTCGCGGGCGGCGGTGGCCGAGCGCTGGGCCAGGTTGCGGACTTCGCCGGCGACGACGGCGAAGCCGCGTCCCTGCTCGCCGGCGCGGGCGGCTTCGACGGCGGCGTTGAGGGCCAAGAGGTTGGTCTGGAAGGCGATTTCGTCGATGGTGGTGATGATGTCGGCGATCTTGCGGCTGGAGCGGTTGATTTCGCCCATGGCCTCGACGGCCTGGGCGACGACGGCGCCTCCCTTTTCGGCCGTTTCGCGGGAGCCGTTGGCCAGTTGATTGGCCTGGTCGGCGTTGTCGGCGTTCTGGCGGACCGTGGCGGTGATCTCCTCCAGGCCAGGCTGGAAGCCGTCTCTTCCAGGCTGGACGCCGACTGCTGCGCCCCGCTGGAAAGCTGCTCGCTCGCCGCCGCAAGCTGCTGCGCCGCCGACGCCACAGCGCTGGAAATGTCGTCCACTTCCACCACGGCCCGCGTAAACCAACGAGCGATGAGGTAACCCAAGCCCGTGCTCAAGGCGACCGCCAAGGCGATGATTATCGCAAACAGATTTCGGGTGCTGGCGTACACGGCGTCGCCGTTGGCATCCGCTTCTTTCGCGGCGTTGTCTTGCGACTTGCACAGGTCGTTCGACGTGGCGCCGATGGCTTTAACTTGCTGCCATGTTCCCCGCAGCACCTCCTTGCCCTCCTCTTTCTTGCCCTGAAGGGAGAGCTCCACGATCCGTTTGATATCGCGTTCCCACTCCAAGAACTCGCTTGACATCTTCTCGAAGTTCTCTTTATCCGCCGCCGTGGTGATCAGCGGCCGAGCAATCGCGATTTGCTCATGCACCTTCTTCAGGTTTTCGAAGACGCTGTCGGCGATCGACCGGTATTGGCTCTCGTCCTCTTCCAAAAGGAGTTGGCGAGTTTCCCGGCCGGCGCGAACGATGTTCATGTTCGCCTCTTTGAGCGAGGAAACGCCTACTAGGTTCGTATCGTACAGGCCGTTCATCAGCTCTTTGAGCGTGCTCATCTTGAGGAGTGCAAAGAGGCCGACGCCGACGGTGAGCGCTGACACCAGTAAAAAGCTAAACATCAATTTCGCTCTGACGCTCAGGCGATTGATCCAGGACATATAATTTGCTCCGATTACAAAAAAACATGCGAGTGGGAATTGAAGGGCGATCCGGCGGACGACTACGCCGCGGTTTCGGCGAGACCGGGCAGCTTGTCGAGGCCGACCAGCCGGCCGGTGTCGAGCAGCATGACGATTCGCTCGCCGAGCTTGCCCATGCCGGTGATGCAGGACGTGTCGCCCGTCGAAGCCAGTTCCGGCGGGTCGGCGATCGAGTCATTGGGGATGTTCAAGACGTCGGACACGGTGTCGACCACCAGGCCCACCACCCGCTGGCCGACGTTCACCACGACGATGCAGGTGAACTGGTCGTACTGCTTCTCGGCCATCGAAAACCGCGCCCGCAGGTCGATGATCGGCACCACCGTGCCGCGCAGGTTCATGACGCCGCGAACGAACGGCGGCGCGTTAGAGCGTGTCTTCAAATGAACTTTGCATTGGCCAAGCGTCGTGACATAAGGCTGATCATGGCGGCGTAGATCATGGCTTCGCTGGTTTCGGGGTTTC
>QEVI01000198.1 GCA_003576855.1 Planctomycetota bacterium | reverse complement strand
CGACATGCGCCGCGGCGCGAAGGCAGTCAACTTCGGCATTATCTACGGGCAGAGTCCCTTCGGCCTGGCCAAGGGGCTCGGCATCACCAAAGAAGAGGCCGCCGACTTCATTGAGCGCTACTTCGCGACTTATCCCGGCGTGCTCGGATACCTCGTCGACACGCTCGCCATGTGCCGCCAGCAGGGCTATGTGAAAACACTGTTCGAGCGCCGACGGGCCATTCAGGGCGTGCGGCCGGCTCCGCCTGGTTTGCGGGAGCCCAAGACCGGGACGCTGCGGATGCTGAACGTGCCGGAGCGAACGGCCGTCAACGCCGTCATCCAGGGAACCGCGGCCGATTTAATCAAGCTGGCGATGATTCGCATCCATCGCCGCTTGCGCGAAGAGCGATCGCCGGCTCGCATGCTGCTGCAAATCCACGACGAGCTGCTGTTCGAAACCCCGGCGGACGCCGCCGCGGACCTCGCCCATCTGGTTCGGGAGGAGATGTCGGCCGTGGCGGAGCTGAGCGTGCCGCTGAAGGTCGACGTCAAGGTCGGGCCCACCTGGGCGGAATGCGAGGCGGTTTGAACTCCGGGACATCGATTCGCGTATCTCCGAGCGCTCCGTGTCTCGGTGGTTTAATGTCCAACGAATCGCGGTAGTTTCTTTTCCCCCCCTTGTCGTGGTTGGCCGTGCTCGTCATCGGATTAGTAGGCGGCGTTGCTAGCGGGAAGTCGGTCGTCGCCGCAGCCTTGGCTCGGCGGGGAGCGGCGGTCTTTGATGCTGATAAGATCGCCCACCAGGTGATCGACGAGCCGGAAGTTCGTGACGCGCTGGTCGCCCGCTGGGGCCCGCGCGTCCTCGCTGGCGCCGAGCGCGTGGACCGCCAGGCGGTCGCCGCCATCGTCTTCGGAGACCAGCCGCAAGCGCCTTCAGAGCGGCGTTTTTTGGAGGAGTTGCTCCATCCCCGCGTTCGGCAACGGATCGAAGCCGAGACCCGCCGGCTTCCGGATTCGATCCTGGCGATGGTGGTGGACGCCCCGCTGCTGATTGAAGCAGGCTGGCATCGCGACTGCCACGCGGTGATTTTCGTCGATGCGCCGCGGGCCCAACGCCTCGCCCGGGCACAGGCAAAACGCGGGTGGTCGGCCGAGGAATTCTCTCGGCGGGAGGCGGCCCAGGCGCCGATAGAAGAAAAGCGACGGTGGTGCACTCACGTGATCGACAACTCCGGGTCGCTCGCCGAGTTGGACCAGCAGGTCGCGCGCGTCTGGTCGCAAGTCGTTCGCGGATAACCGCTATCGTCGGCAAAAGCCGGCGCCTGGCGCTTCCCTTTTGGCCAGGGGCTTGCAATACTAGAACTTGCTTTTGGTCGGATTGTCGCCGAGGTCCCCGCCTTTGACTGCCTCGGCTTTAGTGCTGGCAGGCTCCTTCAGAGCCGCTGCCAGCGTCGTCGCCTTCCAGAGTTTTCCCGGTTTTTCCATGCGCGTTCTGGCGCGGCGGTCGCCGCTTGCGGCCGGTCGCGCCCCCACCCGTTGGTCAACATCCCTCCGTCGGCTGCCGTCGGTGCGCCGACGCTCACGCTCTTTTCGGAACATCAGGAGTTCTGCCATGCCAGAAAACGGCAATCGTGGCCCCCGGTTCACCAAGCCCCATCCCGCCTTCGCCCGCCAGCGGCGCTCGTTCGACGCGCCGGATTTGGAACACATCGACCGCCAGCGGCTGTTCGAGCTGGAACAAGAAGAGCCGCTGTCCTTCGCCGAGGAGCTGGATAAGGCCGCCGAGCGCGTCCGCCGCGTCGGCAGCGCCATCGAGCGAACCGACAAGCCCGATCCCAACATCCACATCGCGGCCCTGCAACGGATGAGCATGCCCGAGCTCATCGCCGTGGCCGAACAGGAAAACGTCGAGGAAGCTAGCGGCCTCCGCAAACAGGATCTGATTTACCGCATCCTCAAGGCTCGCGTGAAGTTCAACGGCATGATGTCGGGCGAAGGGACGCTCGAAATCCTGCCCGACGGCTTCGGCTTCCTCCGCTCGCCGGACTACCACTATCTTTCCTGCCCGGACGACATCTACGTCTCGCCCAGCCAGATCCGCCGCTTCGGCCTGCACACGGGGGCGACAGTCTCCGGCACCATCCGCCCTCCCAAGGAGAACGAGCGGTACTTCGCGCTGCTGCGGGTCGAATCGATCAACGGCCAGGACCCCAACCTGGTCAATAAGAAGGTGCTGTTCGATAACCTTACGCCCGTCCACCCGGACGAGCGGATCCGCATGGAGACGACCCCGGAAGAGATCGACATGCGAGTCGTCGACATGATTGTGCCGATCGGCTTCGGCCAGCGCGGATTGATTGTCAGCCCCCCGCGAGCCGGCAAGACGGTGCTGATGCAGAAGATGGCCAAGGCGGTGCTCGCCAACTATCCGCAGGCCTACGTCATCATGCTGCTGATCGACGAGCGGCCGGAAGAAGTCACCGACATGGAACGGCAGGTGAAGGGCCCCAACTGCGAGGTCATCTCCAGCACGTTCGACGAAACGTCGGCCCGCCACGTGCAAGTCTCGGAAATGGTCATCGAGAAGGCCAAGCGGATGGTCGAATATGGCCGCGACGTGATTATTTTTCTCGACTCGATCACCCGGCTGGCCCGGGCGTGGAACAGCGAGTGCCCCAGCTCCGGCAAGCTCCTTTCCGGCGGCATCGACGCCAACGCCATGCAGCGGCCGAAGCGGTTCTTCGGCTCGGCGCGCAAGGTCGAAGAAGGCGGTTCGCTCACGATCATCGCCACGGCGCTAGTGGACACGGGCAGCCGGATGGACGAGGTCATCTTCGAGGAGTTCAAGGGGACGGGCAATCAGGAGATCGTCCTGGATCGCCGGTTGGTCGACCGCCGCATCTGGCCGTCGATCGACATCGGCCGCAGCGGCACTCGCCGCGAGGAGATGCTCATGGACCCCGAAGAACATCGCCGGGTATGCCTGCTGCGGCGGGTGCTGAACGAGATGAACGGCCCCGACGCCATGGAACTGCTTACGACGCGGCTGCGGAAGACGAAGTCCAACGCCGAGTTTTTGATGAGCATCAAGGAATAAAACCGCGGAACAGCGAGGCGAGTGGCTGCGGCGCGACCATGGCGCCGCAGCCCGACTTCGCTTTCCGGCAGTCCCTTTTGTCGCACGAGGCCAACCGGCGGCTTATACTAGTTGCCGGTCGTGCTGTGCAACTGCGGAGACTGCAACATGAGACGCTCGCTTCTCGTCTGGCTCGTGGCGGCGCATGGTTTGCTCATAAGCGCCGCGACGCAATCATGGTCGGCGTACGCCTTCACCAGCATCGCCGACAGTTCCGGCGCCTTCTTGGATTTCAACACGCCGTCGGTCAACAGTAGCGGCCAGGTGGCGTTTCGCGCGTCGCTCGACAACGGCGGGGGCGGCGTTTATCGCGGACAGGGCGGCGCCCTGACGACGATCGCCGAAACCGGCTCAACGTACCAGGGCTTTCAATACCAGACGCCTGGCATCGACGCCAACGGCAACGTCGCCTTTACCGCGGTACGGCGTCCTGAGGGAGGCGGCGGCGAGGGCGTGTTTATCGGCAACGGCCCCTCGACCACGATCCACATCCTTACGCCGACGACGACCGCCCCGCAGCCGGGCGACTTCGCCGGTGCGGCCGCCGTGGTCATGAACGACGAAGGGACGCCCGCGTTCGCCGGCGCCTTCGTCGGCCCTCCGCTGCAAGGGATTCGCGCGGGTTTGTACGTCGGCACGGCGCTGGTCGCCAACGATTTCGGCGCCTTCGCGTCGTTCGCCGATTCGCTCGGCCGGGGGCTCGACGTCAACAACCACAATGCCGTCGTCTTCAAGGCGGCGCGCGACGACAATTCGTCTGGGATCTTCGTCGTCGGCGCCGGCGGCCTGGCCACCATCGCCGACACCAGTTCCGGCGACTTCGCCAGCTTCAACTTCTCCGTTCCCGCCATCAACGACGCGGGCGACATCATCTTCTGGGCCGAGCCGCAACCGTTCGTCGACGCGTTGTTTACCAGCTCCGCCGCCGGCGGCGGCCAGCCGCTGGTCTTCCTGGACGGCAGCGGCCCCTTTGCGCACTTTGGCAAGTCGCCGGCGATTAACAACCTTGGCCAAATCGCGTTCGACGCCTTTTTGGACGGCACCGGCGTGGGCAACGGCATCTTTACCGGCATGGATCCGTCCAGCGACGCGGTCGTCTTCTACGGCGATCCCCTGTTCAATTCTTCGCTGGCCACGGCAACCGTCTCCAATCAGAGCATCAACGAGGCCGGCCAGATCGCCTTCCACTACGTGCTGGCCAACGGACTGAGCGGCATCGGCCTGGCGACGCCGCTGCCGCAAGGCGATTCGGCCGACTTCGACGGCGATCAAGACGTCGATGGCGCCGACCTGCTCATTTGGCAGCGGGGCGTCGCGGCAGGCACTGGTTCCGCCGCGACCGGCGATGCCAACGGCGACCACGACGTAAACGGCCAAGATCTCGCGATTTGGAAGCAGCAATTCGGCCAAGCGAACCTCGCGGCGCCGGTCCCTGAGCCTGCAGCGTGGTGGGGCGCCTTGTCCATGGGCCTCTGGGCGGCGGCCGCAGCGCGGCGCGAACGCTGCGCATAGGCGCCCTGTCCGCAGGCGGTCGTCTTGCCGGAATCGGCTTGATATCATGTACTGCCGCTGGAGGCCCCCGGGGAGATCGGATGGCCCTCGGCGCTGTCCGAGCCGCCGGTGAACTCCTGGCGACCCGCTCGGCCAGTTTTTGCCGCCGTCACGCAGACAACTTCGCCCAATGCCCAACGTCATCCCCGCTGCGCCGCCGCAGTATGGCGATCGCTTCGCAATTGTCGTCGCCCAGTGGAACCACTCGGTCACTAGCAAGCTGCTGGACGGGGCTCTGACCACGCTGCTGGACGCCGGCATTGCCGACAACGCCATCGACGTGGCCTGGGTGCCCGGCTCGTGGGAAATCCCCCTCGCAGCCCAACGCATGGCGGCCAGTGCACGCTACGCGGCGGTGATTTGCTTGGGGGCGGTGGTTCGCGGCGAGACCTCGCACGACCAGCACATCAATCGCGGCGTCAGCCTGGCGATCAGCCAGATTGCGCTGGACTTTGAACTGCCGGTGCTGTTCGGCGTCCTCACCTGCGAGTGCATGGAACAGGCGATCGACCGCGCCGGCGGCGCGCATGGCAACAAAGGAAGCGAATGCGCCGCGGCCGCCCTGCACATGGTCGGATTGCTCCGCAATCTCCCCTCGGCATAAAATTGGCGTAGAGTTGAACCGAGAGTGCCGCGCTGGGTCGCCCCCAGGCGCCTCGAGAGTCCGCCAGCCCTGCCCCTTTCCAGCACCCAGCAACCAGCATCCAGCAACCAGCATCCAGCAACCAGCATCCAGCATCCAGCAACCAGCACCCTTCGCCATGTCCCGCCGCAGTCGCGCCCGCGAGATCGCCTTGCAGGCGCTGTTCCAAGAAGACCTCAACCCGCAGAACTCGCTGGAGAATCTCGGCGCGTTTCTGGCGCTGCGGCTGCGCGACGACCAGTCCCGTGAGTTCGCCAAGCAGCTTGTGCTGGGCGTGAAGCGGAACCAGGAGGAGCTCGACGCGCTGTTGCAATCGAAGGCTGAGCACTGGTCGATTTCGCGCATGGCGGCGACCGACCGCAACCTGCTCCGGTTGGGGGCCTATGAAATCCGCTACGCCGACACGCCCGACCGCGTGGCCATCAACGAAGCGGTGGAACTGGCCAAGCGCTACGGCACGGCCCAATCCTCGCAGTTCATCAACGGCATCCTCGACAAGCTAATCGAGCGGAAGACCGCGCCGTAGCCCCAGGGCCGCCGCATCGCCAGCACTCCCGCCGATTTAGCCCCGCCGCTCGCGGCGGGACGGGACTGAGCGCGATGTCCGCCGGCAACCGCCACCGGCGGCGACCGCAAGCAACGCCAGTAGCCCGCCGGCCGGCTCGGGAATCGCCAGCGTGAGGTTGCCGTCGGCAGTGGTGAAGCGCCACCGTCCGCTGGTGTAGACGCCGTTGCCGTTGTCAATAAAGCGAGTCCCGTCAACAAACTGAATTCTCAGGCCAGGAATGAAGGTCTCGTTCAGATTGGCCACCTCCACCAGGTTCCAACTGCCAGACGCGTCGGTAACCGAGGCGGCGTCAATCGTAAAGGCGCCATGCAGCTCGACATTCGCTGTGCCCAAGATGCGGTTACTTACGCCGCCGTCTTCCAGGCGGAACCGCAGTTCGGCGTCGTGTATCACGCTGAACGTGCCGTCATTTACCAGCACATTTCCGGTGAACGTGTTTTTCGCGCCAGCGAGTGCCAGTAGGCCCGCGCCAGTCTTCACAATGCCTCCGTTGGCAATTGCCGAGCTGACCGTCAGAGACGTGCGTAAGCCAAATGGATTCACGTTATCAACGCGAAACTCGCGCATCGCCCCCGCCAGGTCGAGCGTCCCGCCGGAAATAACCGACGTGCTTTGGGGAAAGAACGGCGGGACGTTGATCGAGGCGCGGTTGATTAGGCCAGTGACGGTCAGTGTTCGCGTCGGGCTGATCGCCACGTCCCCGCCGTTCCAGAGCATCACGGGATCGTCGGTGCCCATAAATGTCAGATTGGCCAGCGTTTGGTTCCCCCCCTCGATCGAGAGCAGTCCGCGATTGATCGTGACCGACGCGTCGGCGGCGATCTGATTGTCGTTCATCACGACCGCCGAGCCGCGAACGCTGCGGGTGCTGCCGCCGGTGTAGATCGCCAAGTCTCCCGGTACGGCAATGACCGACGCGGGCTTGTTCAGGTAGAGCACGCCATCGGCCGCCGTGGTCAAACCGGCATAGGTATTAGCGGCCGTCCCGCCCAGATACAAATAGCCGCCGCGCATAAGTCGCAGTCCGCCAGCGCCGGAGATCGCGCCGTTGAGCGAGTATTGAATGATCGTCGGAATGGTCCCCGGCGGCGCCACGTCGACGTCAGCGTTGAAGATCAGATCGTTATTGAGCGTCAACGGTGGAGACAAGAAGTCGAGGCTGGTAATCGACGGGGCGGCGCCCAGGTTGCTGAACGCCAGCGGAGACCCATTAACGGCGTGTGGCGTATAAGTCCCAAATGGACCGATGGAGAGCTGCTGAAGTTCAAACGGCGCCGCGAGGTCTTGATTCGACGAAAGGACGTTGCCGCTTCCATTGGAACCCAAAATCACCTGCAGGTTCGGGCTGCCGCTGGTCGGCGGCGCGCCTTCGGCCCAATTGGCGCCGGTGCTCCAGTTCGTGTCCACCCCGCTTGCGCCGTGGAACGTAGCCGCCAGGAGGGCCGAACCGCTGAGCACGCTTCCCACGCCCAACGTCGCCGCGGCGACGAATAAACCGACTCGCCATGAGTTCTTCACGAAAAGGGCCCTCCTACGAAAACGAACATAGCCGCCGTGCGGCCACCTGGCCGGCGCGTGCCATGCCGCGTAACGCGACCTGCTCGCTGGCAGCAATCTACCCCGCCGGTCAGCCTGCAAACCTAGCCGACCGCCGCGGCGGGTGCAAATTCCTGGCACTGCCCGAGCCGCCGCGAAGCAGATGAGAGCGTCGAGTCAAGCAGAGTCGCTCGCGGCGCCTGCGATGGCGTGCTGGCAGGCAGCGGATCGGCGCCCAGTGACCAACGAGCTCGTCGTTCTTCCGGCGCCGCATTCCGCAACCCATTCCAACCCCGTAAAATAGAAGCTTCCCGCCGCCGTGACCGCCCACTGCCCACGATCACCCGCCTTCCCCCCTTCGCCATGGGCCTGTTCGACAAATTCAAACAAGGTCTGCAAAAGACCTACCGCGTCCTCAACACCGACGTTCGCGACCTGTTTAAGAGCGAGGGCCGGCTCATCGACGAGGACTTTCTCGACGACATGCGGGCCATCTTGTTCAAGACCGATATGGGCTACGACTCGACCGAGCAAATCGTCGCCGAGGTGGCCAAGAACTTTCGCGGCCGCGTCGTGCACCTGGAGGACGTGGTCGCTACGTGGAAAAAGAAACTCAGTGAACTGATGGCCCAGGACGCCTCGCCGATTCGCTACGCCGAGAGCGGGCCGACGGTCATCATGGTGTGCGGCGTCAATGGCGCCGGCAAGACGACGTCGATCGCCAAGCTGGCCGCGATGTTCAAAGCCGAAGGCCGCAGCGTGCTGCTCGGCGCCGGCGATACGTTCCGAGCCGCGGCCGTGGAGCAGCTTGCTATCTGGGCCAAGCGACTGGAACTCGACATCGTCACCGGCGAGCCGGGAGCGCATCCGGCGTCGGTCGCCTATCGCGCCGTCGAACAGAGCCTGGCGCGTGGCGTCGATGTGTGCATCGTCGATACGGCGGGCCGGCTGCAAACCCAGAAGAACCTTATGGCGGAGCTGACCAAGATCCAGCAATCCATTCGCAAGCTCGTGCCGGCCGCCCCGCATGAAGTGCTGCTAGTGCTCGACGCGACCACGGGCCAGAACGGCATCAGCCAAGCGGCGAACTTTACGCAGGCGGTCGACTGCACCGGCATCGTGCTGGCGAAGCTCGACGGCACGGCAAAAGGCGGCGTCGTGGTAGCCATTCGCCAGCAGGTCGGATTGCCCGTCAAGTACGTCGGCGTCGGCGAAAAGCCTGAGGACCTGGCCCTGTTCAAGCCGGGCGAGTTCGTCGACGCGCTCTTCTCGGACATTAGCGCCGGCGCCTAGCCGGCGGCTGCGGCGCTCGCCGGGCATCGTCTCGCCGCTGCGCACGCCATGAATGCACGCGCCGCCAGCGGCCCCGCTGCGCCAGACGTGCAGTCGATTTACGGCGGACTTCTTTGCATAGCCGATACAGCTTCTCGCGGCGGCGTCCGCTCTCGCGCCATCGTCGCGTAGTTGCGCTGGACGCTTTCCTTCACGGTGGACGATAGCACTTACGGCAGCTTGTCGCCGCTTATGGCGTTGCTGCGCTCCCTGGCCAGAAACTCCGCGCTAGCGTATCTAGAAGGAGCTTGATCGCATGCCGAATCGGTTCGTTGCTTGCGCTGCTGCGGCAGCATTTCTCTGCGGCGGCTCGGCTGCCCTGGCAGCGCCGGCCGGTGCGATTCAGCCCGTGGCATTCCAGTACGACGCCTATTACCGGCAAGGCGATGAGTATTACGCCTCGCTGCAGGGCGCAGCGACGGCGAACAACGATACGGCGACGGCGAGCGACTGCTGCGACGGCGTCGGCTGCGACGATCCTTGCTGCGGCGACGACGTCGCCTGCGGCGATGCCTGCGGCGGCGGCCCGCTGCTGTCGGGG
>QEVI01000197.1 GCA_003576855.1 Planctomycetota bacterium | reverse complement strand
ATAAGGCCCTGCGTGCGGTTGCCGATCGCGTCGGCCGTCTGGCGGACGGCGGCGCCCGCTTCGGCGCCCAGGCCGTCGGCCAGTTGCTGGCCGGCCTGCTGGGCCGCTTGGCCGACGGCCTGGCCCATGTGAGTCACCGCGTCGCCGGCGGCCGCCGTGATGGGCGCCGCATTGGCGGCCGACGGCGGCCCGTTCCAGACGGCGCCAGGCGTGCTGGAGGCGTCGCCAAAGAGTTGCTGGGGCGTGGGAGGATTGCCCGGCGTGGGCGTCACCGGACCGGCCGCCGCGGGAGCGTTCCAAGGCTGGCTGGTTTGCCGCGGATCGCCGCTGCCCGGTTCCGCTGAGGCGGCGCTCACTTGGCCCCCGGGAACATCCTGCTGCGGCAACACGGCATACCGCGGGTCGGCGGGCTGCCCCTGCTGGTTGTACTGAGCCAGTTGCACGCTATCGCCAGCGGTGCGCAAAACTGGCACGTCGGTCGCCGGCTTCAACCGGGTGACGAGCCGCTGACGGGGCGGCGGGGCGTCGCCCACGACCACGCTGACGCGGCCGATGGGGCGGATATCCGCGGGAATCTCGCTGGCGATAGGCGCCGACATGCCCTCGGCGAGCCGTTGCGCCAGTTCCGGCTCAAGCTGCACGATGTATTCGTAGCGATCGCTGCCGTCGGGCATTGGCTGCCAGCCGAATCCGACGCCTACGCCTGCGGCCAAGAGGAGAAGCGCGGCCCCGTCCATGTGTAGACTCCTCGACATCCATGCGCGTGAGCGAAGCCCGCGGCGGCGGCGCTCGATAGGGAAAGTGTACCGGGGCCGGAACAATCGGCCTAGACAAGTGTGCCAGCATTCGGCGCTCCGGCGCTCCAGGCGGCGGCCTCCCCGTGCGGCACAGTTAGCAACATCCGCTTCCACCGGGCCGTTGGTTTCCGCGGGGCCGCTGAAACCGGGAATTGTGCGGTTTCCGCCGGTTGACTCATCGGCGGCGGCAGGCGATTCTGAAGAGTTTGTGCTATCGCTTTGGACCGATGGCGGGGAGCATCGAGGCCGTTCGTGGGCGCCTTGCTCTGCCGACGGCCCCTACCTCAGCCAGTCTCGCGTGAAGGCTCGATTATAAATGCTTTGCATGGCCAGCCCGCTGAATACGTTGCATTTCTTTGGCACGGAGCCATTCCCGGTCGATCCGCTGTTCGGAGCGTCAGAGTTCATCGGCGATGACGTCGTCCGGGAAGAATGGCGCGACGCGCTGGCGCTTGAGACCGCTGAAGGGAAAGACCCCTTTGACGACTTCGACGAGGACGATTTCGACGACGACTTCGACGACGACTTCGAAGAAGACTGGGAAGACGATCTCACCGAGGACGAGGAGTTCCCCGATACCTTCGGCGGCGAAGACGAAGACGCCGATGAAAGGATCGAAGGACCGCTGGAAGGGGACGACGAAGAAGAGTCGCCGTTTTCCGACGACCCGGACTTCGACGACGCCTAAGGCGCCTCCGCTCAGCGACGGGCATGCTCGGGCAGCCGAAAGGCGCCGCCGGGGCAGGGCCCGGCAGCGTCACTCGGCGACCGCGCGATGCGGATGCGATGGCGGCTGTTCAGGCGCATCGCCGTTCCCGGCTGGGGGCGCCGAAAGCAGAATCGCTCGGCGCGCCTCGTCGAGCCACGCCTGCGATTTCGGAAACTCCTCGTAGGACTTGATCGGGGCAAGCAGCGCGTCATCCGGGCGAATGCCAGCCGACTGCAACAGGGCGTAGTCCTGCAGCGACTCGGCAAACACCTCCCAGCGAATGGAGTCCAGCGGCCGGCCGTCGGGCCCCGGATAGACGACGAAGGGGTCGCCCGCCGGAATTCCAGGCGAAGCCCCGGCGGCCGCGTCGGTGAACGGATCGATCGGCTGCTCCTGATCGTCGTTCAACTTGCTCCAGTAGTTGTAACCCCAGTGCAGGAAGCCCTGGGCCTGCAGGCGATAGAACGTCCACCCTGCCATGCGGATCTTGGGCAAGGGGGTGTCCATGAACCGGTTGAGATGCCTGCCGGTCGGAACGCAGCAGTAATAAACCCAATGCGGGATGCCCGCCGCGGCGTACGACTGGCTGACGTTCAGCAGCGCGACCGGTACGTCGGTGAGGCCCTGCCGGGCGACGGCGACGTCCTGCACGGCGTCCATCACTCGCATCCAGGGGGCCTCGCGTCGCAGAAACTCCCGCGCGGCGCGGTAGTTCTCCAGGTTCTGCGGCTCGTCCGCGAGGTGGAAGTAGCAGTGCGGCAGCAACCGCTCCTCGTCCAGAAACTTCTTCCACTGGGGCAGTAGCTGTTGCAGAAAAGCGGAATACCGGGGCGACAACAGCGGTTCGCCAATGGGCCACAAGGGGACGTGCTTTCCCTGCTCGAGTTTGTAGACCAACGGCGGCTGATCGACGCTCCATTGCATGAACAAGTGCGACCACTCGAATTGGCGAAAGCCGATTTCGCGGCACATATCTGTAAACCGCTTCACTCGCGACCAATCGAAGCGGTAGACGCCCGGCGGGCCTTCTTCGACGATGAGCATTTGCCCGGGCCGCTCAAAGGCCTTCGGAAACGCGAAGGCGAACATCGGCACATACGCCACGTCGTTGCCGTGGGCGAACAAGTTCTCCATCTGGGCGCGGGTGATTTGCCACCACCGCTCGTGGAACATTTCCGTCTTGTACTGTTCCCAAGTGGAGCTGGCCCACCACCAATGGGTGACGGGAAAACCGCGACGGGGTTGCAAAACAAGCGGCGCCACGGTTAGCCGAACGGGCAGTTCAACCCGCTGCTCGCCCGCTTCGTTGAGCGTCAGGCAGACGCGAAACGAGTGCTCGCCAGGCGCGGCGTCCTTCGGAACGGAAAGCGTGATCCAAAACGAGCGGCTTTCGAAGGGGCAGACCTCGGCCGTCGTCTTCGGCCACAGAGGATCCGGGACCAAACCGGGTACGTACTTTCCGCCGCCGTCGAGTTCGTCCAGCGGGGTGTCGAGCGTCACGTGCTGAACGGGCGTCAGACCGACGAAGCGCACCCGCGGGGCGAATACGTCGGCGCCGTCGGCCGCACAGGTGACCCGTAGCGGTCGTTCGCTGTTGTTCCGGACGCAGGCTTGATACGCGATGATGCTATTGCGTGCGGCCAGCAGCCTCAGGTCGGCGGCGCTCGGCGGCGACTGGGGGAAGACGCGCTCGAGCGACGTCGCGAGCCAGCACACCGCGCGGGCGGCCGGCGCCTCGACCGGACCGCTCGCGGCCTCGTTCGACGGCTCGTCATGGTCGGCAAGCGCGGTCGCGGCCGCTAAACCGACCGCCATCGCCAGCGTGGTAAGCGATTTCATGGCAAGACTCGAAAAAAGAACAACTGAGAAGGTGCGCCCAATCGGACCACCAGCGCGCACTCTCGCACATAGAACGCTGCAGCAGACTGACAGGACTGCCGACAAAACTGAGCAAACAGCCTGCGGCCAGCAGCACGGGGGCAAGGCCCGTACCACTTCTGCATTCCTGCAGGCTATCCCGCCCCCCCACCTGCGGCGCCTCCGCAGCGCAACCGGCCGACGCGGCCGCCCGCAACGGCGACCCAATCGTTGTGCGCGGAACGTTTCGGCGTTCCGCAAGTCGTTTGCCGGCTGGCGAGTTCGTCGCCCAGGCCTACCACGGCCCGGCGCGCGTCCGTAGAATCGAAGAGCTTTTGAAGGGATCGCCCGCCAGTCGGCGATTCAACTCTTCGATTCGAGAGAGCCGGAATCCGCGTGGCGTCGTTGTTCGTCATTCAGGGTCGTGATCAGGGATCCCGCTTCCACTTAGAGGAAGCGGTGCACACGATCGGCCGGACCCACACGCATTCGATCCGTTTGCACGACACCGAGGTGTCGCGCAACCACGCTGAGCTTGTGCGCCGCGGCGACGGCTACGTCGTGCGCGACTTGGGCAGCTCCAACGGCACGTTCGTCAACGGCAAGGCGATCCAGGAACACGAGCTGGTTAGCGGCGACCAGGTGCAGGTGGGGCGATCGCTGTTGCTGTACACCGGGTTTCTGGACGATCGCGTCGAGGACCTGGCCGATAAGGTGGATATCGTGCCCAAGGCCGGCGCCGAGGAGGACGGCTCTCGGATCGTCGCCTCGATGAGCCAAACCGGCGGCAGCGAATGGTTGATGCCCGATGCGCGGAGCTCGTCGAATCCTTGGCTGGCCCGCGCCCGCAGCAACCTCCAAATCATGTACCGCACGGCGCTGGCGGTCAGCCACACGATGGACATCGACCAACTGCTGGCGAGGATCATGGATATGATCTTCGACTGGGTCGAGGCCGACCGCGGTTGCATCATGCTCAAGGACCCGCAAACCGGACGACTCACGCCAAAGGTTCGGCGGCATCGGCGGGGGGTGCGGAGCGACGAAAAAATCAGCATCAGCAAGACGATCCTGGACTATGTCGTCGAGCAGAACGAAGGCGTGCTGACCAGCAACGCCCGCGACGACTCCCGCTGGGATCCGGCGCAGAGCATCGTCAGCCTGGGCGTTCGCGAAGCGCTGTGCGTACCGATGCAGGGACGTTACGAAGTCGTGGGCGTCATTTACATCGACACCGCCGTGACGCCGCAGAAAATGCTCGCCGCCAAAGGCGAGAATCACTTCAATGAAGAGCATTTGCGACTCATGATCGCCATTGCTCACCAGGCGGCGCTGGCCGTCGAAGACACGTCCTATTACAAGGCGCTGGTGCAAGCCGAGCGGCTCGCCGCCGTGGGGCAGACGATCGCCTCGCTGTCGCACCACATCAAGAACATTCTGCAAGGCGTCCGCGGCGGCAGTTATCTCATCGAGCTGGGATTGGGCGATCACGACGAGGCCACCAAGGGCGAAGAGCGCGACGACGCGGCCGCCCAGAAGGCGGTGGACACAATCCGGAAGGGTTGGAGCATCGTCGAGCGAAACCAAGAGCGGATTTCCTCGCTCGTGTTGGACATGCTCACGTTCAGCAAAGAACGCGAACCGGAACCGCGACCGGCCAACCTCAACGAAATCGCCGCGGAAGTCGTCGACCTGATGGCAAGCCGCGCCCAGGACATGTCCGTCGAGCTCACCTGGCGGCCCGCCCGCGACATGCCGACGCTCTTGTTCGATCCCGAAGCGCTCCACCGGGCGATTCTCAACGTCGTCACCAACGCCATCGACGCGTGCGACGAAAAAGAAGACGGCCGCGTGATCGTCACCGCCCGGTACGACGACCAGGCGAAGCTCGCCCAGGTGATCGTCGAAGACAACGGCGCGGGCATCGCCCCGGACGACCTCGAGGCGATCTTTTCCGTGTTCGTTTCCCGCAAAGGGGGCCGCGGCACGGGGCTGGGCCTGCCCGTGACCCGCAAAATCCTCGAAGAACATGGCGGCCAGGTCCGCGTTGAGAGCACCGTCGGCCGCGGCAGCCGCTTCACCCTCGAATTGCCCGCGGCTTCGGTTCCGCCGGAAAGCCACGAACGAGACGGCGGCTTCCGCTTGCCGGACGAAGCTTCTTCAAGCGCCTCGGCGACATAAATGGCGCCCCTCTTTCGCCTCACGGCGCAGCCTTGCAACTTGCTCCGACGGCCGCCACGCTCTCATTGCGCCGCGTAGTCGGCATGAGACGCACGCAAATTGGCACAACGGTTGCATGCTTTTTGCGCCGGTCGCCCCATCGCGGGGCCCGCCGCCAAATCACTCGAATACGACCGAGGTTTACAGCGATGAAGCTCACTGAACTGGCCACCGCCGTGTCGTTGCCGCCGGCGCTGTTGGCGCTGGCAATCGCCGTCACGGCAGGCTGTGAGAACAAAGAAAAAGTCCTGGATGCGGAAACTTCCAGCGGCCAGGTCGAAGTAGAACGGGATCGGGATACCGGCGAAGTCGACGTCGACGCCGCCAAGGAAGACGAAACGGTCGTCGACGTCGACGTCCCCGGCGCCGACGTGGAAGTCGCACGCGATCGGGACACGGGCGACGTCGAGGCGCAATGACTTGTGCGCGACCGTGGGGCGTTCACATCACATTCCTAGGCGATGGCGGGACTGTTTATGAACCTCGTGCTCCTCATTGTGCTGATCGTGCTGCTGCTGGGCGCCATTCCGGCCTGGCCCTACTCCAGAAGCTGGGGCTACGGCCCCAGCGGTTTGCTGGGCACGATTCTCATCGTCGTGATCATCCTCGTGCTGCTCGACCGGATTTAGCCGTCACGGCTTGGCGCTAATCGACGTCCGGTCGGCTGTCGTCGCGCGGACCGCGCTTCGCCATGGCGCGTCATTGAGGTCGATCCAGCGGCGTCCGATGTTCTAGAAAGTTGCGTCGCCGCCGCGCTGCTGAATAAACTAGGCTAGGCGTCCCCGGCATGCCGGCGGCGACGGGATAGGCCCCGCAAAGAACACTAAAGGACCTGGCCATGAAGCGCTTCTCACTAGCGACGCTGGGCGTCGCGCTGATCGGCGTGGCAACCGCGGCCCCAGCCGTGCAGGCGGCGAAAATCTACGGCATCGCCGAAGTCGCCGGCGCCCAGCGGCTGGTGACCTGGGACTCAGCCAACCCGGGCACAATCCTCTCGGACGTGCCGATCACCAACCTGCCGCCGGGCGAAACCATCCGCGGCATCGACTTCGCCGCTCCGTTTGGGCAATGGAATCTCTACGCCATCGGCGCCGGCAGCGACGAGTTTGCCAACGTCTACTTCCTGGGGTTTAACTCCACCACTGCCGGCGTCTTGAAACTGCCCGGATCGGCCGCGCCTCCCGCCGACGCTGCTGGAGAGACTTACGGAGTTACCTCATCTGTCGGTTATTCCCTCAGATCGGTTGACGATTTTGGTCACTGGTCTGGGTACAGTACAAGTTCGAACAGCGGCGCCGTAAGCGGCGGATTGGAGTACGCTCAAAGCGACCCTAATAGAGGCCAACTGCCGCGTCTCGTTCATCTGTTCAACGATTTCGCCGTCGATACGGCCTTAGACATTTTGGCGACGCTGATTCCCGGCAGCGGCAACCCCCTTCAGGTCAGTACGATTGGCTCTTTGGGCGGCGACTTCGACGACCCAGGCGCCATGGATGCTGCTACCGAATTCAATACCGACGTTATCTACGCGGCGCTCTTGCTCGCCGGACAAACACATTCGAACTTCTACATTCTCAGTCAGCAGACAGGCGCAGCAACCTTGATCGGCCCCGTAGGAAACGGTCTGCTAATCACCGCGATGGCCGTTGAACCGCCTAGGCCGCGGGTGCCTCAACCAACGACAGCAATACTCCACCTTACCGCCAGTGTTGGATACCTACTCTACCATCCAGGGAGATTCAGGAACGCACGCATTTGATGCAAGTCGCTCCTGCCTAGTGACGCGTGCGAGGGTTCAGTTCTCTTCGTCTTGCCAGAACTCAGTCCAGGCCACGTCGATATTAGCTGTGGAGTTGGGGCCGCCGCTCAACCAGACGTCTTTGCCAAGCATTTGACTCGCGTCAAGATGTCCCCGAATCGTTCGCCATCCAAATGGAAGATCGTCGTGGGAGTCGACGGCGCCCTCCCCGCCGTAGACTACGAAATCGTTGTCGGCGCTGTTGCTGCTACGCGCGAACAGCCGAATGACGTAATCCACCGGCTGCCCTGAACGGCTCAGCCCAGGGATCATCCAGGTACGCCGGGCCCCACCTCCATAGCTTTGCGTTGGTCCGTCCTGCAGCCAGTGCACGGGAACGAGGCGCCCCAGCGCCGTATCGTCGCGCTCGCGGAATCGCAGCAACCGCGCCGAGCCGGATGTGTTTGCCACGCCTCGGCCGGGAAACGCCCGATGGCGAATCCTGGCGACGTATTCACCAGGATCAATCGTGCTGTTGGCGTCGGACGTGTCGCCCGGAACCGTCATTCGCGTGATCTCCATCGGCCGAACGTAGTGACTGTATTCCAGGTGCTGGTCGCCGTCCATGAGCACCAGCGGGTGGTTCGGCGCTGCCGGCCCGATCCACCGCACTCCGCCGGCTAATCGGTAGATGTCGCCGTAGTCGTCGGCGACCAGCTTCCAGAACGTCGACGGGTCTTCGATGTTGTCCGTCGCTCCCTCGACGCCCCCGCTGACCAGCGTCAGCGCAGCGCCTGGCACGACAAAACCCAGCGGGAAGTCGCCGGGGGCGTCGAGATTATTGCCGAGGTCATGATCGATGTTGCCCAGCTTGTAGTTCACGTGCACGTTGTGGCCGAACACGGCCGTCTTGTCGCCCACCAGGTTTACGCCAGTGCCGAAAAAGCGGGTGATCTGCTGGCCGTTGCCGCTCATGGGGGCGTGGATGTACGAAGTGGTCGCGGCGTTGCGAAACTGCAGCGTCGCATGGACGCTGTCGGGGTCCGCGTCGTCGATCGCCTCGATGTACAGATACCGCGGCGGCTGGCCGCTCGATTCGAATCGGACGACCGTGCGCGGCTCGAAATAGTCGCTCAGCTTCACCGTGGGCGGGATGTTGTTCTTGGGAAACTTCACCTTGTTGGCGCCCGTCGCCATGGACCACGTGACCGTCTCGACCAGTCGCCGCGGGTCGTCGTCGTAGGGGTCGGCGTCGCCGGGCGGGACCACGCCGTCGCCGGCCTGGTCCTGCTCGCCGACGTCGGGCGCGTAGCTGCCGCGATAACCCGACTCGGCGTTCAGTCCATGGACTTCGCACGACTCCAAATTGGCGCCGACGGCCCAGTGCCCTTCGCTCCACAGGCCGAAGATCGCGGCCGGGACCGGGGCGCCGGCGCCGGGGATGGCGTACACGTCGATGACGCGGCCATTGGCCCCGCCCCGCCAGTTGCGAGCCAGGAAGCGGTCGTTGTGGCGGAACTCGCCGCCGACGTACCAGCCGCGGAACGAACAGTCCTCCAGCGCGACGTCGTAGCCCTTGGTGACCTGCCAGGCGAAGTTGCGGCCATAGGGGCGGTTGAGATACCACCCGGCGTCGGTGCTGGCCGGCTCGCTGGGGTTGATCAGGTAGCCGGCGGACAGATGCCCCTCGAACGTGAAGTAGCAATCGTCGACGCTGAGGCCGCGAATCGATTGGCCCCCTGGCACGACGTCGGCCGGGTCGCCGATGCGGAACAGGCTGCCCCTGTGGATAATGTTCGGCGAGCCTTCGATTTCGGGAATCTGAAAGGTAATGTCCTCGATCCGCCAGGGGCCGATGCGAGTCGCCGCGTGGGCGCTCATGTCGAGCCACACGTCGGATGACGAACCGCGTAAGCTGCTTGTCGCCTTGCGTACCCTCCTCCTGGTGCTGCCAGGCGTACTCCGAGGCGGCCCCCTTCCAGGCGATCTGGCGGAAGGAGTTGATGTCGGCCGTGTTGATTTTGCCAAAGTAAAAGTCGCCAGCAGGCCAGACGATCAGCCGCCGCGCCTTGCACGCCTCGGCGAGTAGGGCCGCGTTGGCGGCCGCCGCGGCCGGGTCGTTGGGCTTAAACCCCAGCGCCAGCGCGTCGGCGGCGACTCCTCGCCAGCTCCACATGCCGTAGAAATCCGCCTGCGTCGGCTGGTCGCGCATCTCCTTGTGGTAGGCGATCCAGGCGTTGTTTACTTGGCTGGCGTTGGTGTGCAAGAACACCATCGACAATCGGCCGTCGAACGGATCGCGCCCGGTCAATTGCTTCAAGGCTCCAACGCTGATGCTGCTGAGGTTCGGCGTGGCAGTAGCGATATTCTCGTTGCCCATGACGCCGTCGATCCCCGCATAGCGGGAGCTCGCGCTTGGGAATCGTCCGACGGCTTGATGCCAAGCGCCGGCGGTGAACCCGCTTATGGAGGCGGCTGCCGTGTCGTGTCCCGACTGGGCGTGGATGAGGTCGTTGGCGAAGTCCCCTCGCCACTCAAGATTGAAGTAGTTGTTGTCATCCGCGGTCGTGCCGCCGACGCCCATGCTCCGCATGCGGAGCGTGTTTACGTCGGCCACGCCGTGATAAATCATCGCCAGCGGCACGGCCGTGGGGACGCTGGCGTTGGCCACGCCCCATTGAGTCGAGCCGTTGTACTCCGTGGCTTTACTGCCGTTGATCGGCCCGGCGACGCCGCCGACGACCGGATTGCCGTTCATCGTCAGATCGTTGTCATATCCCGTGCGGTCTTCGCCGCCGCCATGCGGCCAAAACGCCCGCACGTGCGCGGCGTAGGCGTTCTCCGGCCCGTAAGCGTCCGTGTCAGCCGGCCGCACCGCGGTCGGGTTGCCGGCCCAAATATACAGCGGCTCGTTGGCGGAACTGCTCTTGGTTCCCGTCCACTTGACGGCAATCAGTCCGCTGCCAGTGCGGCCCTGGTCGCTGAACAGAATGACGTCGACCGGCAGTTGTTGCGTTCCCGCGGCGTCTTTCGAGGCGCGAATGTCGGCGCCGTCGCTTTTCACCATGAGCCAGAACTCGCCGGGCAACTGGTCCAGTGACACCAGAAAGGTGAAGTCGGTCAGGTCGCTGCCCGGCTCGGTCGTCACGCTATGCGTGACATACCCGGCCCAGCCGTCGGGGGACGCTGCCAAGGCGTTCTGCATGAATCCTGCCACGATCGCGGCCGCGACCAAGCCGCACCGACAACCGTTCCCGAAAGCCGCCATGACGCACCCTCCGCTGAATGAGAGTCCGACAGCAAGTTAGCTGTCTACGGCTTGCTGATATATACTAATGTACACTAAATGTCAAGACGCCAGTATTCGGCCGCCGGCGCCTCCCTGAGTAAGGCCGCGGTTTTTTCAGTGACCCCTGCGCAGAGAAAGCAATTCTGTCAGGCTGAAAGCCGACGGCTGAAAGCGGGCGGCTGCTCGCCGCACCGGCGGCATTTCTGCGAGGACCGTCGGCGTTACAGCGGCTCCAATCGGTCGCCGAACGTTATCGGCAAATCGACGACTGCCGCCAGGCGCCGCAAGTACTCGCGGCGGCTGATTTCGGTTACGCCCAATCGGCCGGTGTGGCCGGTCCATTGCTGCACGTCGAGCAACTCGTACCCTTTGCGGCGGAGGTGCTTCACCAGGCGTGCCAGGGCGGCCTTGGAGGCGTCGGTCGCCCGGTAAAACATGCTTTCGGCGGCGAACAGGCCCCCCACGGCGACGCCATACACGCCGCCAACCAGCCGATCTCCCTGCCAGCATTCCACGCTGTGTGCGTGGCCAAGCCGATGGAGGTCGACATAGGCGGCGATCATCTCCGGCGTGAGCCACGTCCCGAGTTCCCGGCCTGGCCCCGAGGCGCAGCCGAGAATCACCTGTTCAAACGCGGTGTTCACGCGAACATCAAACTGCCCGTTGCGCAAGCGCCGCGCTAGTCGGCGCGAGACGTGCATGCCGTCCAAGGGCAGAATGGCCCGCGGATCGGGCGACCACCAAAGCATCTGCTCGTAGGGCTGCATCGGCCAGGGGAAGATTCCGTGGCGATAGGCGTCCAACAGCCGGTCAACGGTCAGGCGGCCGCCGATGGCGACCAGTCCCTCGCGCGATGCGCGTGCGGCAGACGGAAAAAACCGACTAGGCATGGAACCGTTTTCCCGTCTGCCAAGCATCCGCCAAGGAAATGTAATCGCGGCGCCCTGGTCGAACCCGGCGCCGCTGCCGGCTGTCGAGCACGCGCGGCGAGCCGGTCGGCCGGACGAGCGGACCACGGCCCAGCGGCATCGCGCTGGCCTGCTGGCGATGGGCCGGGCGCCGCTGCCGGTCTGCGGTGAATGCAGTATAATGGCTCGCTGGATGGCCGCGACCGGCCGCACGGCTCGTTCGCCCAAGCGCTCGCCGGATGATCTCCCGCAGGCACTTCAGGATTCGCACGCACTATGGAGCAGGAATCTTACCATCCGGCTGGTAGTTTCTGGACCAAGCCCGACGGCGCTCCCGCAGCGCCAGCTTCGCCGCCGGCCCGCAGCATGCCTGCCGCGGCGGGCTCGTGGCGGGAGCAAGCGATGCCTGACGAGGATGGCCTCCGCTTGCGGCGCCTCCTGTGGGTGTTCACCATCCTGACGATCGTGCTGGTGACCCCTTCGGTGGTAGGCCGGGTGGAGTACGCGCTCACCTACGCGCGTGAACGCGCCCGGTTGCAGGCGGCCAAGGAGAACCTTCAGGACTTCGAACTGGACCAGGTGTCGCACGCGTTTCGGATGATCGCCCAGCTTGTGGGGCCGAGCGTCGTCAACGTGCGAACCGCGCGCGGGCCCGGCGAAGGCCAAGGTTCGGGCGTCATCGTGGATCCGGCGGATTACATCGTCACGAACAACCACGTGGTCGAGGGCGTCGACACGGCGGAAATTCAGCTTAGCGACGGGCGCCGCGGTTCGGCGAGCGTCATCGGCGTCGACCCCCTGACGGATATCGCGGTGCTCAAGACGGAGCTCGGCGACCTGGTGGCCGCCGAATGGGGCGACAGCACGCAGCTCCAAGTCGGCGACATCGTCTGGGCGCTGGGCAGCCCGTTCGGCCTGCAGAAGAGCATTACGTTCGGCATTCTTAGCGCCAAGGAACGGCGGGGCATCACCGGCAGCCGCGTCATCCAGGAGTTCCTGCAAACCGACGCGGCGGTCAATCCCGGCAACAGCGGCGGCCCGCTGGTCAACTATGAAGGCAAGGTCGTCGGCATCAACACCGCCATCATTGGCCCATCCTACCAGGGCATCAGTTTCGCCGTGCCCAGCGAGTTGGCCAAGGGAAGCTACGAGCAACTCCGCGAGCACGGCTATGTGCTGCGCGGCTTCCTGGGCATCGGCCCGGAGGAGGTGCCCGAAGGCGTAGCACGGGAACTGGGACTGGACGCCAACGAAGGCGTACTGGTGGTCTCCGTGCAGCCGAACTCGCCGGCCAGCGACGCCGGCATGCGGCCGTTCGACGTGATTCTCGCCTGGAACGGCGAAAAGTTCTCCGATCCCACGCTGCTCAGCCGGGCCATCGCGGCCACGCCGATCGGAACCGAAGTTCCGGTGGAGATATTGCGGCGCACGCGGCGAGGCATGGAAGCGCTCGACCTCAAGGTAAAAGTGGCCGCTCGACCGCGGAATCGTTGACCCGCCCAGCGCCGCTGGCTGCGCCGCATCCGGCGGTTAGCCGCGCTGGCCGCATAAGAACCATCAGCCCTGTCACGTCCGCCTTGGTATGTGAAGGACCGAATGTCGCTCACCAGCTTGCAGGACGCCAAGGAACAGATTCGCCAATCAATCGACATCGTCGATCTGG
>QEVI01000196.1 GCA_003576855.1 Planctomycetota bacterium | reverse complement strand
GATAGTGCGGCAGTACGTCGGCGCGGGCGAGGTGCTGATGCACACGACGGACGAGTCATGGCGCTGGCGGTGGAGAAGCGACGACCGCTATTTCGCCCGGTACTGGGGCCAGGCGGTGCGGCGCCTGGCGCGGGGCCGCACGCTACGCGGCGCCGCCTCTCTGGCGACCGATCGGGTCGAGTACGCCGCGGGCGAACCGGTGCATTTACGGGCTCGCCTGCGCCCGGCCGGCGGGGACGCATCCCCGGCCGAGCGCCTGGACGTTACGATCGAAGGCCAAAGCACGCCGACGCGCGTCGTTCAGCTTGCGCGCAGCCCGTCGCACCGGCACGACTTCGACGCCGTGCTCCGCGACTTGCCAGCCGATCGCTACACGGCGAGGATGGCGCTCGACGGGCAGCCGCCGGTTACGGCGGAGTTCGTCGTGGAGGCTCCGCCGAGCGAGCTGTCGCGGCTGGCGGTCGACGCCGAGGCCCTGGCCGAGTTGGCCGCGACGACCGGCGGCAAGTTCTACCGGCTCGATGCCGCGGGGCGACTCGAAACCGAGTTGCCGCCGCCCCGCTCGCAAGTCGTCGAGCGGCTGCCGGCCACGCCGTTGTGGAACAGCCCCTGGCTCGTCGGCGGGCTGTGTGCGGCGCTGGCTGGCGAGTGGCTGCTACGCGGGCGATCGGGCATGCTGTAGCGAGCCGAACCATACGTCGAGGAATCGGATGGGGCTGTCGTTTGTTCAAGACATTGAAGCGCTGGCTCGCAGACTGCGGCGCCGGCGGCGGGCGGCGGCGTGCTGCTGGGTCATCGCCGGCACGGCGGCGGCGGCGCTGGCGCTCATCGTCGTCGACTGGCGACTGGGCGTTTATGAGCGTTGGTCCCGGTTGCTGTTAACAGCGGCGCTGCTGGCCGCAGCCGCGGCGCTGTGGCGGTGGCGCCGCCCGGGTCCCGCCCCATCGGAAACGGCGCTAGGCGCAGCGCTGGACCTCGAGCGGCGCTATCCTGAACATCGCAGCTTGTTGGCCAGCGGCGTTGAGTTCAGCAGTCAGCCGGACGGCGATCCGGCCGCGGGCTCGGCGGACCTGCGGCGGGCGGCGATCCTGCAGGCCGCGGCCGTCGCGGACTCGATTGACTTCGCCGCCGTTGTACCGCGGGCTCCGCTGCGGCGAGCGGTGGCGGCGCTGGCGACGGTCGGCGCGATGCTGGCCGCATTTGCCGTCACGTCGCCCGAGGGCCTGGCCACCGGCTTGTTGCGGCTCGGAAACCCGTGGTGCGAGCGGCAGTATCCGCACCGTCACCAGTTGGCGTTTGCCTCGTTGCCGACGGTCGCCCCTGCCGGCGGCGACTTCGTCGCCGCCCTGGTCGATCGCCGCGGCGAGCTGCCGCCGACGGTCGAAGTGCAATTCCGCACGCGCCGCCAGGGACGCTTGCAGTACGATCGGCAGACCTACACGACGGCCGGCACGCGGGAACTGAAAGTCCGCCGCGGCAACGTGCAAGAGCCGTTCGAAATCCGGGCCGTGGGGGGCGATCACCATACGATGCCCTGGCGCCGCGTGCGGGTGGCGCCGGCGCCGCGACTGGAGTCGCTGGCCGTAACCGTCATCCCGCCGCAGTACGCTGGCCAGTCTGCATTCCCAGCGACCGATCCGGTGCAAATGCTCGCCGGTTCGCGCCTGCAAGTGCGCGGCCGCGTCGATGCGCCGGTCTCCGCTGCGGCGCTGCTGCGGGAAGGCGAACCGCCCGTGCCGCTGGCGGTTGGCGAAAGCGGTCGGACGTTCGACACGCCGCCGGAAGGCTGGATGCCCGCGACCAGCGGCCAGTGGGCGATTGTGCTGACCACGCCGCGGGGAATGAGGGCCGCCGCCGAGCGGCGATTGCGCGTGGAAGTGCTGAACGACGATCCGCCGACGGTCGAGCTGCTGCAGCCCACGGAGGATCTCGCCGTGCTGCCCGAAGCGGTCGTCGACCTGTCGTTGCAGGCGCGCGACGACGTCGCCGTGCAATCGCTCCGTCTCGTGCTCGAGCCCGATTCGACCGCCGCGGCCCCTCAGGTTGGGACGCGGCAAATCAATGTCGTCGTGCAACGGGGATTGGAAACGCCCGGACCCGCGGCCGCCGACTATTCGCTGGCAATTGCCGAATACGCCTTGCCGGTCGGATCGACCTGGTCGGCGTACGCGCAGGCGGAAGACAGCCGCGGGCAGACGGGCAGCTCGACGAGGCGATTAACCTTGCGAGTGATCACGCCGGAGGAGCTGTTGCGGCAGACCAACCAGCGTTTAAATCACGTGAGCGACTTATTGCAGCAGGCCCTCGCGGAACAGCGGGCCGTCGCCGAGCGCGTGTCGCAATGGCAAACGCACGCCGTCGAACGGCCGTCGGCGGAGGAGGTCGAGTCGCTTGTTCAACGGCAGCGGCAGGTGCGGGAAGCAATCGCCGGCGAGGGCGGCTCGGCGGCGCGCCTGGCTGAACAGGCGCGTGAAGTCTACGAGCGGAACCGCTGGCCTGACGTGCACCAGACCGCCCGCATCCAGCAGCTTACGCAGACGCTAGAGCAGCTTGACCGTACGGAGCTGGGCGCCATCGAAACGCGTCTTTCCGCATTCGTTCGGTGGATGCCGCAGACGGCGCCAGGCGGGTCGCTGACTGCCGCCGACAAACAGTCGCTCGCAGTAGTGCACGCCGCCCAGGCCGAGGTCCAGCGGGTTCTCGCCGACGCGCTAAAAGACCTGGAGTCATGGAGCGAGCTGCGCCAGTTCCAGCAAGCGGTTGCCCGGCTCCAGCGCCAGCAAGACGCCCTGGCGGCCCGCACGGCCGAGATGGCCCGCGCAGCATGGGGCCCGCCGGGTGACGCCGCGCAAGGGGAACTCGCCCGGCAAGCCAGCGAGGCCGCCGACCAGCAGCGAGAGCTCGCGGCCAGGTTAGGCCAGTCGCTCCACCGCGCGGAACAGGCAGCCGCTCGACTGGCGGACGAACGCTCGCCAGACGCCGCACCGCTGCGCGCCGCGGTCCAAGCGGCAGAGCAGGGCAGGGCGGAGGCCCTGACGCGAGCCGCGGCCGAGCAGCTTGCGAGTCGCCAGTTCGGCCAGGCGGCTGCCGCCCAGCGCAGCGCCAGCGAACAACTGCAGCGAGTGCTCAACGAGACCCAAACCGACGCTGCGCCGACTGCCGCGCTCGACCGGGTTCTCAAGGAGCTCGTCGCGGAGCAGGGCGGCGTGGTACGGGAAGTCGAGCGGCTAGGGCGACCAACTGAAGCGGGCGCTTCGCCCAGCGGCGAAATCCGCCAGCGGTTGACTGCGGTGCGGAACCGTCAATCCGATGTGGCCTTACGGTTAGGCGTTCTGGCCCGATCGATCACGGCGTACCCCGTGTTTGTGCAGTCGCTGCGAGCGATTGGCGATACAATGGCCGGCGCCGTGCGAGAACTCGAAGCCGAGCCGGTCGGCCAGGACACGGCCGTCCTGACGAGGCGGGCCTACGACGAACTGCGGCAATTGTCCGAAGCCGTCCACCAGCATCGCCAGGGATCAACGGCATCCAGCGGCAGGCAGCCGGGCGATCGGCCGGCGCCGCCCCGGGCAACGCCCCAACAAGTACAGCAGTTGCGCATGACGCTGGCCCAGCTTTCGCTGCTGCGAACCAGGCAGCGGCAGTTACAGGACCAGGCGACGGCGCTGGAGCGGGCTTGGGCGGCGGGAAGCATCAGCCAGTCGCAGCGGGCGCGGCAATCGACGGAGTTGGCCGACCAACAGCGCGAACTGGCCGTCATGGCCGAGAAGCTGACTGCGGCGGCGAACCTGCCCGAACTGGGCGAGGCGGGGGCTGCGGAGTAGTGGTTCCGATACAAACGGCGACGGCAGGGGGCCTGCCCGGCGGGGCGGCGCAGACGGCGCGGCCGTCCGGCTGCGGGCGTTGAAGCCGCTACGTTGCGGTGAGACGTAATCAAGTGGTCGTGAACATGCGGTGGAGTAGTCGAGGCGCGTCGGTGAAAGCGGGCGTTATCGCGGCCGCGGTCATCGGGGCCAGTGGGGCAGCGTCGGCGCAGCACGCGCTGGACAAGACATATTTCAATCTGGTATGGCGCATGCTGCCGCGGCAGCTTTTGAGCGCCGAGGGCACGGGCGTGCCGTCGCCGCAGCCAGGCGGACCGTTGTCGCTGAAGCTTCAGCGCGTCAGCGCGAGCATGCGCGTTGCCGAGCAAGCGCTGGCGGAACACGATGTCTACGGCCGCGCCACGGCGGCGCAGCAGGCGGCTGTCGAGGGGCTCGATGCGCTGCTGGCGGAGCTTGAGAGCCAATGCGAGCGGTTATCCACGGGCGCGGCCGAGCAACGGGCCGCTCGCAGCTCGTCTCTACGGCAGTCGCCTAACGGGGGCGCAGCGCCTGCCGAATCGTTCGCCACGACGCCGTCGGTCGCCGAGGCGCAGGGCGTCGATCGCGGGGCGCTTGACGCCCTGGTGCGCGACCTGTGGGGCCACCTCCCGGCGCGGCAACGGGACGAACTGCTGCAGCCGCTCGCCGAGCAGTTCTTGCCGCAATACGCGGCCGAGATCGAGGCCTATTTCGAGGCCCTTGCTGAAAGGCGACGCGCCGAGGCCGACGTGGAGAACGCGCCATGAACGTTCACGTTGCATCTGGCCGCGTGCTGTTAGCCGTCGCCTTGGCCGGCCAAATCGTGAGCGCCGCGGCACGCGGCGCTGAGCCGCTCTTCTCGCAGGCGGAGCACATTACGCCGGAGGCGGCCGCGTCGATCGACCGCGGCCTCGCCTACCTGGCGGGATGCCAGGTAGGGGACGGTTCGTTTGCCACGAGCGGCAGCGGCCGCAACGTTGCCGTCGTCGCGCTGTGCGGCATGGCGTTCCTGGCCGCCGGCAGTACGCCGGGCCGCGGCGACTACGGCAAGAACATCGACGCCGCGATCGACTTTCTGCTGGACAGCACGGCCGAGACGGGGCTCATCGCCGGGCCCGAAGGCGTGGCCCGCGGTCCGATGTACGGCCAGGGGTTCGCGGCGCTGTTCCTCGCCGAAGCGCACGGCATGAGCGACCATCCGGAGCTGCGCGACAAGCTTTCGGCGGCGATCGACCTCATCGTCGCGGCGCAAAATCGCGAAGGCGGCTGGCGCTATACCCCCCAGCCGTTGGACGCCGACCTGTCGGTGACTGTCTGCCAGGTGATGGCCCTCCGCGCGGCTCGCAACGCGGGCATCGCCGTGCCGAAGGAGACGATCGATCGCAGCATCGAGTACGTCCGCCGCTGCCAGAACGAAGATGGCGGCTTTCGGTACATGCTGGCCGAAGGGCCGACCGTGAGCGGCTTCGCCCGCACGGCTGCCGGGCTGGTGGCCCTCAATAACGCCGGCGTGTACCAGGGCGAAGACGTCGAGCGCGGCCTCGACTACCTGCAGCGATACATGCCGCAGCAACAGGACGCCGAGTCGCAGGCGTATTACTTCTACGGACAGTACTACGCCGTGCAAGCCATGTGGCACGCGGGCGGCCGGCGGTGGGGCGCCTGGTACCCTGCGATCCGCGACCAACTTGTGGCCCGCCAGGCCGACGACGGGTCGTGGCTCGACGCGGTGGGGCGCCAATACGGCACGGCGATGGCCTGCATCATTCTGCAAACGCCGAACAATTACCTGCCGATTTTGCAACGTTGAGCGACGGCGCCATGCCAAACGGCTATCTTCGTGCAGGGCGGTCGGCAACGGCAGCGGTCCGCGACGCGGCGACTCCGCCACGGCTGGCGGCGCTGAGCAGCCGTCGCTTTGGCCCGCTGGTGCTGCTGCTGGCCGTCGCCGGCGCTGCGCCGGGGGTAAACGCTGATCAGCCGTGGGGCGAGCTTGTCGTGGCGGGGCGTCCCGCGGCGCCGGCGCAATTTCTCGGCTGCACCGGCGACGGTTCGCTGCGGTTTGATGCCGGCGGCGACGCGCCGCTCGCCGTCGACGCCGACGCGCTGGTCCGCTGGTCCACGCCCGCCGCCTCGCGCGGCAGCGAAGACCTTTACTTGACGGACGGCAGCCGCATTCGGCTGGCGCCGGCGTGGGCGGGCAACCGCGGCTGGACGGTGGGCGCCGATGTCGCAAGCATAACGGGCCATCAACTGGGCGATTTTCAGGTCCCGCGAGAGCGCTTGCTGGCCATGGGCCTGAAGCTGCCGCCGAACGAAGTCGAACGCCGCCGGCGAATCGATGAGCTGCTGCGGCGGCAGTCGGAGCACCCGGCGTCCGACCTGCTGGTGCTCGACAACGGCGACTTATTGGCAGGCGAACTAAAAGAAGCCGGGGGGCCGCCGCAGGTCGCCGTCCTACACAGTGAAATCGGCCGGTTAGAGGTCCCACTGGCTCGCGTTAGCGGCATAGCGCTGGCGAAAGGCGCGGGCGCTAACACCGGCACGCAACCCCCTCGCGTGCCGCGGATCCTCGTGGGACTGGGTAATGGGAGCCTCATCGCCGCTGACTCGATGGCCGCTGACGGCGAGCGGGTGCTGCTCCGCAGCCGCTCGCTTGGCGAGGTGCGCGTCGCGGCGGAAGAGATCACCTCGCTACAAGGTTTCGGCGAGTGCTGCGAGTACCTCTCCCAGGCGACGCCGATCGGTTATAAGCATACGCCGTATTTGGAACTCCCGTGGTCCTTCACGAGCGACCGCAATGTACTTGGCGGGCTGTTGCGCGTCGGCGGCAAGACTTATCTGAAGGGCCTTGGGCTCCATTCGGCTTCGGAAATCACCTACGCGCTGGACGGCCGGTTCGACACGTTCGCAGCCACCATTGCCGTGGACGACGCGGCCGAGGGGGGCGGGAGCATCATTGCCCGGGTGCTGCTCCAACAGGATGGCGGCGCCTGGCGCGAGGCCTTCGCCAGCGGCGTGTTGCGCGGCGGCGGGGCCGCAGTAGCAGCGTCGGTTCCGCTCGCCGGGGCCGCCAGGCTCAAGCTCGTCGTCGATTACGCCGACCGCGGCGACGAGCGGGACTACGCCGACTGGCTCGACGCCCGACTGGAGCGAACCGCGGACGACCGCAGTCCGTAGTATAGCCCGACGATCCTGGCCGAGCGGACGGCGGTGGGCGAAAGCAGCTTACCGGTCGAGCACTTGGCCAATCACAGGCCGGGCCGGCTCGGCTATGTGGGCGGCGGCGCACGATACAGTCGCCATTGACCCTTCCCGCAAATCGCAATAAACTTTTTGCTGCGGCGAAGTTGCGCTCATTTTGCGCGTCGGCCCCGGGGTGAAGCTACTACCCGCTGGCGTTGTTCGCCGCATGGTTTTCGCAGCTTGCGCGTCGCGGCGAGCGGCGAACCGGCGTCGCCATACGTTTGACATGCCTTTGAGGTCTTGACGCTGACGAATGCCGCCGGGGTAGCAATGGCTTGTCGTCAAGCCGTGCGGCCAGACCGGCGTGAGCGGAAGCTCGACCTCGCCCGCGCGGCTGCATCGCAGCGATATCGGCGGCAGCATACCCACATGAGTACTTGTTGAGTTGACGATGGAAGTTCTGGAACGTACTTGGGAAGTTGTCTCCGGGCTGGGCAACGGCGTCCTGG
Organism: Planctomycetota bacterium; assembly: GCA_003576855.1. Taxonomy (GTDB): domain Bacteria; phylum Planctomycetota; class Planctomycetia; order Pirellulales; family Lacipirellulaceae; genus Lacipirellula. The sequence continues at coordinate 1,816 of QEVI01000196.1, read as the reverse complement.
GCCGCTTCGAACGGGGCATCACGGCCCTGTTCGGCTCGGCGAACGCCCGCTTTCTGCGACGACTGCAGCCCAAGGTCGAGGCCATCAACGCCCTGGAGGAGAAGTACCAGCAGCTTTCCGACGACGCGTTACGTGACAAGACGGCGGAGTTTCGACGCCGTCTCGACGCCGGAGAAACGCTCGACGACCTCCTGGTCGAGGCGTTTGCCGTGGCCCGCGAGGCGGGCCGCCGCTACCTCGGCATGCGACACTACGACGTGCAGCTCATGGGCGGCATGATCCTCCACGAGGGGAACATCGCCGAGATGATCACCGGCGAAGGCAAGACGCTGGTCGCCACGCTGCCGGCGTACCTCAACGCGCTTCCCGGCAAGGGCGTCCACGTGGTCACGGTGAACGACTACCTGGCCCGCCGCGATATGGAATGGATGGGGCCCCTGTACACCGGACTGGGGCTCACGGTCGGCGCCATCCAGAGCGGCATGGATTCCGCCGAGCGGCAAGCCGCCTACGCTTGCGACATCACCTACGGCACGAACAACGAGTTCGGCTTCGATTACCTGCGGGACAACATGCGGATCGCCGCGCGGGGCGACGACCGCTACCCAAAGCGCGAACAGCAGGCGCAGGGCCCGCTGAACTTCGCCATCATCGACGAAGTGGACAATATCCTGATCGACGAGGCGCGGACGCCGCTGATCATCTCCGGCCCGGCGCGGGACGACGTCACGAAGTACGCCAAGGCCGACAAGATCGCCCGGCAACTCCGCGAAGGCGCCCACTTCGAGGTCAAGGAAAAGGAGCATACGGCTCACTTGACCGACGAAGGCGTTCGCGAAGCCGAGCGGCTGGCCGGCGTCGAAAGCTTCTACACGGCCGGCAATATGCAGTGGCCGCATCTGATCGACAATGCGCTGAAGGCCCATCACCTCTACAAGCGGGACGTGAACTACGTGGTGCAGGACGGCCGCGTGGTCATCGTCGACGAGTTCACGGGCCGGCTGATGGAAGGCCGGCAGTGGAGCGATGGCTTGCACCAGGCCGTCGAGGCGAAAGAAGGCGTGCAGGTCAAGGAGGAAAACCAGACGCTGGCGACGATCACGCTGCAGAACTTCTTCAAGCTCTACAAGAAAATCTGCGGCATGACGGGCACCGCGCTCACCGAGGCGGGCGAATTCTGGAAGATTTATAAACTCGACGTCGTCGGCGTGCCGCCGAACAAGCCGCTGCAGCGGCTGGAACATCCGGACGTCATCTACCGCACCGAGCGCGAGAAGTACATCGCCATCGCCGAGGAGATCGAGCGGCTCAACCGCCACACGACGATCGAATGCAAGAACGGCGAGTACTTCGTCGGCAAGCTCAAGAGCGAAGACCAGGGCGCCGTCACGATCGAACTCGACGAGTCGCGCAAAATCGAGACCATCTCGCGGGACCGGATTGCGAAAATCCAGCCGCCGGGCCGGCCGATCCTCGTCGGCACGGTCTCCATCGAGAAGAGCGAGCGGCTGTCGAACCTGCTGAGCAAGCGCGGCATCAAGCACGAGGTCCTTAACGCCAAGCACCATAAGCGCGAGGCGGAGATCGTCGCGCAGGCCGGCCGGCTCGCCGCCGTCACCATCGCCACGAACATGGCCGGCCGCGGCACCGACATCATCCTCGGCGGCAACCCGGAAACGATGGCCTGGGCTCAACTGCAGGACAAGTATCCCACGCGGCTCGAAGTGCCCAAGGAAGAATGGGCCCAACTGGTGTCCCATATCGAGCGCAGCGAAAAGATGAAGGAGGAAGGGCAGCAGGTCAAAAGCCTCGGCGG
>QEVI01000195.1 GCA_003576855.1 Planctomycetota bacterium | reverse complement strand
AGGCGTGATGCTTGCGTCGGTCGTCGCCGGCGCCGTGGGGATGTGGCTTGCCATGTCGCCGCACACGCTGCGATTGCGCGTCGTCGGTTCGACGCTGGCCTCGGCGGGGTTGATTGCGGCGGTGACGACGCTGGCCGGGCCGCGCGGTTCCCTGGATGAACGGATTCTGTTCTGGCTGTTCGCGGGCGCGGCGATTCTCAGCAGCGTGTACATGGTGACCAGCCACGATCCGGTTTACGCGGCGCTGTGGTTCGCCCTGGCGACGCTCGGCGCGTGCGGATTGTTCATGCTGTTGTCGGCGCCCTTCTTGGCGGCGGCGACCGTGATCGTGTACGCCGGCGCCATCATCGTGACGTTTCTGTTCGTGATCATGCTCGCGCAGCAGCAAGGCTATGCCTTCTACGATCAACGCGCGCGAACGCCGGTGATGGCGATTACGGCCAGTTGGCTGCTGCTGGGCGGCCTGCTGTGGAGTTTTATGCAGTGGCAGCAAGCCCCGAGCGCGGCGCCGCCCGGGCCGGCGCTGACGGCCGAGGCAAATCCGAATCCGCTCAGTCAGCCCGGCAGCGACGAAACTGCGCACAGCATGCGAGCGCTGGGCCGGTCGCTGTTCGGCGATTACTTGTATGCCGTCGAAATCGCGGGCACGTTGCTGCTGATCGCCGCCATCGGGGCGATCGCCATCGCACCGCGTAGGGCCGAGGGGACGATATGACGGCTGACTCGGCGAGCTATCTGGCCGTCGGCGCGGCGTTGTTCGTGCTGGGCGGCATTGGTTTCGCGACGCGGCGGAACCTGATTCTGATTTTTCTCTCCGCCGAGTTGATGCTCCACGGCGTGTCGCTGACGCTGTTGACGTTCGGCCGGATTCACCAGAATCTCGAAGGCCAGGCGTTCACGATATTCATCTTGACGGTGGCGGCCTGCGAAGCGGCGTTGGGACTATCGCTGATTCTGGCGCTGTACCAGCGGAGCAAGTCGCTGGACGTGGACTTGTGGAGCACGCTCCGCGAGGCGGATTTGCCTGCCGCGGCGCTCGCGCTGGACGCCGCCGAGCCGCCGGTGGAGCAAGAGCCGCCGCAGCCGCCGCTGCCGCGGCTGACGCCGGCCGGTTTGCCGCCGACGATCGATGATGATTTTCCGGCGGAGATGGCCGCCTCGGTGGACGCCCGCACGATCGTCACGCCGTCGCCGACGGACGACGGGGAATACCGGTGATTACCCCCGCGACTGCCTGAACTTAACGCCCACGCTGCATGTCGCCCCAAACTCAACAACTTGTGCTGTGGCTGATCCCCGGGGCCCCGCTGGTCGCGGCGATCGTGATTGCGCTATTTGGTCCGAGGGTGTTGCGCCAGCGGAGCCACTGGCCCTGCTGGCTCGCGCTGGCTGCCTCGACCGTCTGCGCGGTGATTCTGCTGGCCGACGTCGTTCCGGCGACCTTCGGCGAGCACGGCGCGGCGGCGAGCGTCGTGGCGGCAGGTTACCCGTGGCTTGACATCGGCCAGATGCAGGTTCGCATCGACCTGCGGGCCGACGCGATGTCTGCGTTGATGCTCTCCATGGTGACGAGCGTGAGTTTTCTGGTCTCGATTTTTTCGGCCGGGTACATGCACGGCGACCGCGGTTATGCGCGTTTTTTCGCCGCCTTTTCGCTGTTCGTGTTCTCAATGGCGAGCCTGGTGCTGTCGGGGAATTACTTGCAGCTATTCATCTTTTGGGAGCTTGTGGGCCTGTGCAGCTACTTGCTCATTGGGTTCTGGTTTCAGAGGCCCAGCGCCGCCGCCGCCGCGAAGAAGGCGTTTGTCGTCAATCGCATCGGCGATATGGGGTTCATCCTGGGCATCTTCCTGATCTGGACGACGTTCGGCTCGCTGGACTTCAGCTCCGTGCTGTTTGATCCCGATCGGCTGCGGCAGGCGGGTGCGGCCGAACCGGGCCGGATTACGATCATCTGTTTTCTGTTGTTGCTGGGCGCGATGGGCAAGAGCGCCCAAGTCCCGCTGCACGTTTGGTTGCCGGACGCCATGGAGGGCCCGACGCCCGTCAGCGCGCTGATTCACGCGGCGACGATGGTGACGGCCGGCGTGTACCTGGTCGCCCGCAGTACGCCGCTATTTGCGCTGTCGCCCGACGCGCAGATGTTCGTGAGCGGCATTGGCGCGACGACGGCGTTGTTGGCGGCGCTCATTGCGCTCACGCAGATGGACCTCAAGCGGGTGCTGGCATATTCCACGGTCAGCCAATTGGCGTACATGTTCATGGCCTTGGGGGTCGGCGCCGCGGGGGTGGAATTGGCGACTGACGGCGCCACGGCCGGCATGTTCCATTTGTTCACGCACGGGTTTTTCAAGGCGCTGCTGTTTCTCGCCGCGGGGAGCGTGATGCACTCGATGGGCGACGTGATCGACATGCGGCGCTTCGGCGGCCTGCGGAAGGCGCTGCCCGTCACGCATTGGACGTTCCTGTGCGGCGCCGCGGCGCTGGCCGGCGTGCCGCTGCTTTCGGGCTTTTGGAGCAAGGACGAGATCTTGGCGGTGTTGCACGAGGCGGGAGAACATGAGCGCGTCGGCGGCTTTTTCACGGCTATCTACTGGGTGGCGACGGCAACGGCCTTCCTCACGGCGTTCTACACGTTCCGAGCGTATTTCATGACGTTTTGGGGCGCCGAGCGGTTTCCGCCCGAGGCCGGCCATCACCCTCACGACGCCCCGCCGGCGATGGCCTGGCCGCTGCGGATTCTGGCGGTCGCCGCCTTGGGCGTCGGCGCGGCGGCCTCGGCAGGTCACTGGTTCGCCACGTACATGGCCCATACGCCGGCGATGGCGCACGAAGGCGAGCATGTTTTTCATCTCGATTTGATGGTCGTTAGCGGCCTTGTCGCGTTCGCCGGCATTGCGCTGGCCTGGCTCATGTACGTCGGGCGACCTGGCCTGGCGGCCAGCATCAGCCGCCGAGCGAGCTTCTTGTACGATCTTTCGTTCAAGAAATTCTTCCTCGACGAGCTGTTCTTGTCGATTTTGGTGCTGCCTTTATGGGCCGCGGCCAAGCTGTGCTACCTGATCGACTTGTACATCATCGATCGGTTGGTGGACGTCGTCGGCTCCGTGCCTCGACTACTGAGCCGTGCGCCGCGCCTCCTCCACACGGGGCTGGTCTCGAACTATGTGCTCATGATGTGGGTGGGGCTGCTGGCCTGCCTGGGCTACGTGCTCGGCATGATGGGCTGACCCGCACTGGCCGTGCGTGCGGACGTTGAGCGAAGGAGTTTTTTGCGTTCTATGACGTCGCTGTTGTTCATGCTGTTGTTGATACCGCTAGCGGCCGGGGGCCTGCTGCTGCTGTTCGCCGGGGCGTCGCAGGCGCGCAGCGCGCGGTGGATCGCCGCCGTCGGCTCGATCGCCGTGCTGGCGATGTCGCTGGCCTTGGCCGGCCAGTATCGGCAACTGCCGCAGAGTTCTGGCGCCGTTGGCGTCGCGTCGCCCGTGCAGCCGAAGGTCGAATTCCGCAAGCCGTGGCTCACCATGGCCGGGGAGGAAGGGCAGCGCATGACGCTCGAATTCCACTTCGGCCTCGACGGCGTCAGCGTCGCGATGATCGTGCTGACGGCGCTGCTCACCGTGGCGTGCGTGCTCATTTCCTGGGAGGCGATTCGCGAGCGGGAATCGGAGTTTTATGCGGCCCTGCTAATTCTCGAAACGGGGCTGATCGGCGTCTTTTGCGCCTTCGACGCCGTGCTGTTTTACGTCTTCTTCGAGCTGACGCTGATACCGCTGTTTTTCTTGATCGCCATCTGGGGCGGACCCCAGCGGCGCTATGCGGCGGTCAAGTTCTTCCTGTACACGCTGGCTGGCAGCTTGGTGACATTGCTGGGATTGGTCACCCTCGTGGGGAGCGCGGCGGCCAGCGGGCTGGCGTCGCCTTGCTCGTTGCCGGAGCTCGCGGCGTGGTATCGCGACAACCCGCTGCCGCAGGCCTGGCAGATCGGCGTATTTCTCGCCCTGTCGGCGGGGTTCTTGATTAAGGTTCCTGTGTTTCCGTTTCATACGTGGCTGCCGCTGGCGCATGTCGAAGCGCCGACGGCCGGCAGCGTGCTGCTGGCCGGCGTACTGCTGAAGCTGGGAACCTACGGCTTCCTCCGCCTGTGCTTGCCGATGCTGCCGATGGCTTGTCTGGCCGTAGGCCTGCCGATGGCAGCGATTTTGGGCGTCGTGGGCATTGTGTACGGCTCGCTGTGCGCCCTGGTGCAGCGCGACGTCAAGAAGCTGGTGGCTTACAGCAGCGTCGCGCATCTGGGTTTTTGCATGCTCGGTTTGTTCGCGCTGAATTCGGAAGGCATCACCGGCGGCGTGTTGCAGATGATCAACCATGGCCTTTCGACCGGCGCGCTGTTTTTGATCGTGGGCATGTTCTACGACCGGTATCACACGCGGATGGTCGACGACCTGGGCGGGTTGGCCAATCGGCTGCCGCTGATGGCCGCGGCGATGGTGTTCGTCTCGATGGCGAGCGTCGGGCTGCCGGGTCTCAATGGATTCCCCGGCGAGATGCTGTCATTGGCCGGCATGTTCCGGCGGAACAGCTTCTATGCCGCGGCGGGCGCCTTGGGGCTGGTCCTGGGCGCGTGGTATTTGCTGACGATGCTGCAGAGCGTGTTTTTCGGTCCGCTCAAGGAACCGGCGCTCGGCGGCGAATCGGCGGCGCACCACAGCGTGGGCGACCTGTCGTTGCGGGAGCTAGGCGCCCTGGCGCCGATCGCCATCGCCATTTTGTTGATCGGCGTGCGGCCGCAGCCGCTGGTGGATATGATCCGCCCGGACGTCGAGGCCGTCGCTCGGCTCTATGAAGGGCGTCGCGCCTATACGGAGATCGCCGTCGCCGATCGTTCTCTCGCTACGGAGCAGCAACCATGACGACGGCGATTGAGCAGCTCAACGCCGCGGTGTACCTGATCGCGCCGGAACTCATTCTGGTGGTCACCGTCTGCGTGATGTTCATTACCGGGCCGTTTTTCGTCACCGAGTCCGGCGTGGCGACGCCGGGGCTGCGCAAGCGTTGGACGGCGTTGTCGCTGACGGCCATCGGGTGCGCCGCGTTCGTTTGGTACACGTCGACACGTACGGCGCCCGCCGGCGCGGGGCCGTTTCGCATTGACGAGCTGACGTTCTACGTGCGGGGCCTGACGCTCGCGGCAGGCGCCGTGCTGGCAGTGCTGTTCGCCGAGCAGATTGACGACGGGCATGCCGCGGAAGGGCAGGCATGCTTATTGGCGATTCTCGCCGGCGTGAATCTCACGGCGATTGCAAACGACTTGGTGGGACTGTTTCTCGCCTTGGAACTGGTGAGCATTCCCACGTACGTGCTGCTCTACCTGCCGCGGCGCGGCGCGGCGAATCAAGAGGCCACGGCCAAGTACATGCTGCTCAGCATTTTTTCTTCGGCGATTGTGCTGTACGGAATGAGCCTGCTCTACGGCGCCAGCGGCACGACGAATCTCGCCGGCATCATGGCAGCCCGCTCGCAGCACCCGGAAGCGTCCGCTACGCTCGCCCGGGTGGCGGCGGCTACGCTGGTGGCCGGTCTTTCATTTCGCATTGCGGCGGCGCCGTTTCACTTTTATGCTCCCGATGTGTTTCAGGGCGTCAGCTCCGCAGCGGCGGCCATGCTGTCGTTCGTGCCCAAGGTGGTCGGCTTCGTCGCGATCCTGCGAGTCTTGCCGCTGGCGGGCGAGCTTTGGCCCGCCGCCGACTCGGGCGACGGCGCATCGATACGCACGCTGCTGGCCGCACTGGCGATTGTCACCATGGCGATCGGCAATCTGCTGGCTCTCCGTCAACAGCACCTGCATCGGCTGCTTGCGTATTCGAGCGTGGCGCACGCCGGCTATATGCTTGTCGGCCTGGCGGTCGGTCCGGCGAGTTCTCCGATTAGCGGCGTCGGCGCTTTGCTGTTCTATTTGGCCGCGTATGGCGTCACGACGATCGGTATCTTCGCCCTGTTGGCCTGCGTCGCGGGCAAGGGGGCTCCGCTGCAGACGCAGGGAGACCTGGCCGGCCTCAGCCGCGTTCATCCTGCGGTTGCGCTGGGACTGGCCATCTGCCTTTTCGGGCTCACCGGTTTGCCGCCGACGGCCGGCTTTACGGGTAAGCTAAACCTGTTCTTTGCAGGCTGGTCCGACGGCACGCCGCTTGGGCGGACCTTGGCCATCGTCATGGCGATCAACGCGGCCATCGCGGCGTGGTACTACCTGCGGCTGATAGCCGTCATGTTCCTTGATCCCCCAGCCGCCGAAGGGCAGCCGGGCAAGCTTTTCTTGGGGCCGGCGGTGGCCGGCGCGGCCTGTTCGGCCGCCACGGTGCTGTTGTTCGTGGCGCCGCAACCGGTGTGGAACGCCGCGGCGCGGTTTTCGGCGCTGGCGTCGCCGTGAGGCGGCTAATTCAGGCGCCGCGGACACGCCAACGTGGCCGCTCCGGCGAACCTGTCAGAGCGAAAACGTGAAGTGGTTCTCGCTCTCGGGTTTTACCGTAGCCGAGAAGGGCGTGGAATCTGGCGACTGGTACTTCGCCGGCAGAATGTTCCGAGGCGGCCGGGCCAACGACGCCTCGCCAGCGGGTGCTTCGTACTTCGTGATCGTCACACGGTACTCCCCCGCCGGCAGGCCTGGCTGGGTCGTTCGACCGTTGTCGAGCATGATGCTCATCTCAAACCTGCCGGAAGCGTCGGTGCGGGCCTGGGCGCCGGCGACGCCCGTGGCGCTGGCGACCGGCGTGAATTCCACCGTAGCGCCATCGACCGGCTGCCCGCCCATGGCGACGATGCCGGCCGCTGGAAAAGTCTCCACGCGCTGGCTGCGCTCGCCGCAGCCGCCCAGCAGACCGGCGCTGAGCCCGATCATCAGCATCGCCATGCGCGGCGTGAACCGGTCTACCATCAAAGCGCCTCGCTGATTGCCTCGCCGTCGTTGCGGGCGCCGAGGCGTTGGTAAGTCGTGTAGTCGATCGACTCGCTGAGGAAGTGCAACGACCCGTCGCAGAATACGAAATTCACTCCGCCGACGTGCTTCGACTTGAATCCTTGGGCCGTGTTGAAGTCGCCCTCCCAATTGCGGCAGAGCGGCGGGGCGCCCGTGGGGGCCACGATGGCCGGATCGGTTTCAAAATTCAGCGGCGCGGTCGTGGCGAACCATAGCCCTTCGGATTTCGTCCAGCCGTGAATCCAGTTGAACGCGGCGGCCGACGGCCGGATCTCGCCCATCATGATCGTGTTGGCCGTGCCGTCCTCAATCTCGCGAATGCTGGCCGCCCAATTGCTGCGGCTGAAGACGCCTGAAATCGTCGCGGGGTCGCCGCAGTCGCCTCGCTGGTTGTTGGGATTGCCGCAGTTGTCGGGCTTCGAGGTGGTGTTGAACCAGTCGTCTCCCGGATACACGGTGTTCTGCCCGTAGACGCTGCCGGTGTAGCCGACGATCTTGCGAACGTCGCAGCCGTTCCAACCCATCAATTGAGCGCCCATGGAACCGGCGTAGCTCGTCGTCGCCACGCGGCCGGGTTTGATGAGCCCCGTCCACACCTTTACAAAGCCATTCTGCGGTTCGACGACGCCGGTCTTGTCGTCCGTGGGACACGTCAGCGCAGGCAGCGGCAGCTCGCGCAGCCGAACCCCCTGCACGATCTGGTCGCCGGGCACCAACGGGGCGTTTGGACGCAGGTCGATCTGCCCGTAGAGACCCGCGGCTTCCAAGTACGGCGAAACCATCACCAGGTGCGACGCCAAATCGCGCCGGCCGGCCACCTTGTTCTGCTTGTTCACCCACACCAGTTGCTCATTTTGGGCGAAACGCTTCTTGGCGCTTTCATGATTGAGCATCGCCAGCCCTAACTGCCGAAGATTATTCGTGCACTGGCTTCGCCGGGCGGCTTCGCGCGCCGCTTGCACGGCCGGCAAGAGCAGCGCCACAAGCACGCCGATGATGGCGATGACGACCAAGAGTTCAACAAGCGTGAAGCCGCGCCGGCTGCGGGACGCCGGGGCGCCTGGCACGCCTTCGCCGCGCAGCAGGTGCGCCGCGCACAATTGCTCCCTACGGGCCATGGCGAACAACTCCTCTCCCGCGGCCGCGCCGAGTACGCACCCGGGCGGCAGCGAAAACCACGAGATCGCCCACGAGCTATCGGACAAGTCACGCGGCTGCACGTCCACGGCGAAACAACGGCTGGCGAGAACCCCGCGCCCGGGCAGGCCGCAACGAACCAGTATTAGCCCGAAGGCGGCGGCCGTCAACGTTGCGCCAGTCGGACCGCATTTCCCGCCGGCGATGTGCGAGGCCGTCGCGCTACAGCGATGGGTCGTCGATTAGCTCGATCCGCCGCTGGTGCCGCCCGCCATCGAACGGCGTCTCGAGCCAAACTTCCAGAATCGCCAGCGCCGTCGCCTCGTCCACCAGTCGTTCGCCCAGGGAGAGCACGTTCGCGTCGTTGTGGGCCCGTGCCAGCCGGGCCGACTCGACGTTCCAGCACAAGCTGCACCGCACGCCGCGGACGCGATTGGCGGCGATCGCCTCGCCGTTGCCGGACCCGCCCAGCACGATGCCCCGCTGAAACTCGCCGCGAGCAACCGCCTCGGCCACCGGACGAATGAATCGCGGGTAATCGACCGGCGCGGGCGAGTGCGTGCCGAAGTCGTGCACCGCATGCCCCAGCGCCGCCAGCCGCTCTTTGAAAAGTTCCTTGTAACGAAAACCGGCGTGATCGGAACCGATGGCGATATGCATGGCCGCAGGTCTGGAGCATGTCAATGCTTGGCGGAACCGGCGCCCGCCGCCTGCGGACATTATGAACAGTCGCCAACGGCGTCGAAAGCGGCGGAGCGGAGATGCGGATCGAGCGGAATCGCGGCAACGCGAGACGTGGACGAGTTGAAGGAACGCGCCGCGTCGAGGAGCGACGCGAAACGGCGAAGCGCTGAACTGGCGGGGAATTAACGGTCGAGCAAAGCGACCGCGGCATGGGCGATGCGACCCGATGCGGCAGCGTGAAGAGCGAGTGGCGGCATACGGTGAGCCGTGGCATGAATGGCCAGTGACGGCATGACGGCGAGTGGCGGCATGAACGGCGAGCGGCGGCATAAATGGCAGCCCGTGGCACTGCCTGCCGCTCGCAAAGTTTGCCCAACCGTGCAGGTGCGTTGCCGACGGTAAAGTCTTCGCAGTCGCGCCGGATATTGCGGACTTGTAATATCCCTAATTGACGGCGGCATCCCGCAGGTTCGCACGCCGCGGGGCTTGCAACGGCGGAGAGGTTATGTATACTTCAGTCCACTTGAGCGGCGGCGCTTGAAAACGCACCGCGGTACACTCGGTGCGACAGCGTTTCTCACGCGTGGCAGTTTTCGCAAGCGGAATCAGAGCATCCGTACATCGCACGCAGTGTCAT
>QEVI01000194.1 GCA_003576855.1 Planctomycetota bacterium | reverse complement strand
CCAATGTCCTCCGCCGATTCTGGAAACAACGCCCCAAGCGACTCCCCCGCTGCCGTTGCTACCACACCGCCGCGCAAAAACAAAGTGCGACTTGCACCCTAGCTCGCCTTCAGCAGGGACTGGCGGTCGCGAAACCGTGCAGCGTGCGAGGCGGGACGCCGCACCGCTCCGTGCAGGTGAAGTCGTTCTCGAGGCCCGGGCCGCGCTCGCTCAGCCCTTGGCCTGCTGATAACGCTGGGCAACGGCGTTCCAGTCGATCACGTTGTAGAACGCGGCGACGTAGTCGGGACGACGGTTCTGGTACTTCAAGTAGTAGGCGTGCTCCCACACGTCTACGCCGAGGATCGGCGTGCGGCCGTCCATGTAGGGATTATCCTGGTTGGGGGTGCTTTCCACGAGCAGCTTGCCGCTCTTATCCACTGAAAGCCAGGCCCAGCCGCTGCCGAAGCGGGTCAGCGCGGCGCTGGTGAACGCCTCCTTGAACTTCTCGAACCCGCCCAACTCCGCATCAATCGCCGCCGCCAGGGCGCCCGCCGGCTGTCCGCCGCCCCGCGGGCTCATGATCGTCCAGAACATCGAGTGATTGGCGTGGCCGCCGCCGTTGTTGCGCACCGGGCCGCGAATTTTCTCCGGCACCGAATTGATATTGCGGCAGAGCTCCTCGATCGACTGCTCCGGCACGCCCGCGCCGGACAGCGCCTCGTTGAGCTTGGCGACGTACGTCGCGTGGTGCTTCCCATGGTGGATTTCCATGGTCATCGCGTCGATGTGCGGCTCCAGCGCATTCTTGGCGTAGGGCAACTCCGGTAATGAATACGGCATGGTAAGCTCCTCGTTAGCTTCGCGCGTGAACGATCCCAGTCGCGCCGCGCAAAATCCCTGCGGCAAGAAGCGAGCCGACAATACGCGCCGTGGCGAGACACGCCGCGCTTGCGGCCCGCGCGCTTCAACATACCGAACATCGTCGGCAAGCACAATCGGCGGCACGCGCGGCGCGGGCCGCTTGGCGGCGGAGCGTCTAGCCGCGCGCCGTGAGCATCCGCCGCCGGCCGGCTGCGTCGAGCAGCCTGCGCAGTTCGTGCTGCTGGGCGGCTAGCTCGTCGAGCTGCGCCGAAAGGGAGCGCAGCAGCGCCTCGTCGTCGTCCGGTTCTCTGATCGACGCGGCGTGTGCGTGGCGCCGCGCGTCGCCTCGGACGGCGGCGCCGCCCCGGAATGACTCGGCCCCGTCGCATCGGACATGTCGATCCGCAAGCTCGACCGTGGCGGCGTCGGCTAGCGCTTCGTCGATGGCTAGCGGCTCCAAAGCCGCCCTCGCCGGTCCGCCGATTATCGCCGGCGGGAACGCTCGGCGGCGGGTTCGCCCCAATAGTCCTGCCCCTCCCGGTTCATGAATCTCGCTTCGCATGTTGACGCCCCAATCCAGGATTTCTCGCCCCGTACGATACCCGCTGTGCGAGGCCAAGCCGAATTCGATGACGGTTGCCCTGCCGAGCGCGGCTGCCGCCTCCGACGCCTCGCACAGACAGCTCGCGCGGCTCGCTGCGGAGCGGGCCAGGCATACTTGTCGATCGCGTTAGCGAGCCGTGCCCGCGAGCTCGGCGGCGTGCTCGAAATCCTTGGCCATGAGATACGACTTGAGGCTCTGCAATATGAGGCGGGCCCGTTCCGCCTGGTCCCCGTGTCGCCGATCGCGCCGCCGTTTGCCGCGTATCGTTACGTCGGCCAACGTGCTGACGTACGTTCCGGCAGCCAGCCCCAAGGCGTTAGTCCGATCCTGGCGCTGCTCGCTGAATTCCAGTTCGATGCGGAACACCGACGGGCGGTCGCCGCGGCGGCGATAGGCGCCCATGTTCTCGCTGGTCAGTTCCAGCTCGACGCGGGCGTCGCGAATGGAGACGATGCGGGCCTTCTGGTCGGTAACGAAGCCGCGTAGCTTCTCGATGGCGATGTTCACCGGCACCTCCGTGGTCAGCGTCGCCTGCACGAGCGGCTCACTGCGGAACATACCGAGATGCCACCATCGTTTTTTCCGCGTCGTGGGCTCTTTCATGGCGCTTCCCAGTTGAACGACCTGGTTGCGGCCTTGCTCCTTGGCCATGAGCAGCGCCTGGTCCGATCGGCGTAGAAGGCTTTCCGCGGTGTCCGAGGGCTGAAGTTGCGCGACGCCGAAACTCGACGTCAGCTTGCGGTTGCCCAAATAGGCGTGCTGGGTTTCGGAAAGCTTGCGGCGAATCTGTTCGGCCCGAGCCGCCGCGTCTTCCATCGTGCAGTCCGAGCACAGCACCGCGAACTCCTCGCCGCCGTACCGCGCCACCAGGTCGCCCGAACGACACATCGCTTTGAGCAAGTTGGCGACCGTGATGATCGCCTCGTCGCCCGCCTGGTGGCCGAACGTGTCGTTAATGCTTTTGAAGTGATCGATGTCCGTCATGATCAGGCTGCACGGCAGCCCGGCCTGCTGGTGAGCCTCGATGAATAGCGCCAGCATGCGATCGAACTCGGCGCGGTTGGCCACCTTGGTCATCGGGTCCTTCGTCACTTCGGCGTGCAGCGCCTCGCACTTCTCCTCGAGCGAGACCTCCGGCTGGGCGTCCTGCAGCAGCACCGTGGCGCCCCGCAAGTTGCCGTCGCGGCAGAACACGGGCATGGCGTGCAGGTCGATGGCTACATGCTCCCCTTGCCGACCGAGGATCTCCAGCCGCTGGCGCAACTGCGCCGTGCTGGCCAGGGCCCGCGCCACGGGGCACGTTTCGTCCCGTACGCGCCGGCCCGCCGTGTTGCACAGGTCGAGCAGACCGGGCGTGAATTGCCGGCCCATCGCCGCGGAGCTGCTCACGCCGGTGAGCCGCTCGGCGCCTTTGCTCCACATGAAGATGTTCTTGTGCTGGTCGACGAAGATCACCCCGTCGTGCATCGAGTCGATGAGCTGCTGCTCGAACAGCGCGCGCAAATCGAGCTGCGGCGCCGCGGCCGGCGCGGGGTCCGCGGACGTCGCGTCGCGCTGCCACGGCACTTCCCGCTGCCGCTTGCCCAGGTCGTTGAGCCACCGCACCGCCACCTGGCGCATTAGCATTTGCTGATCGTGCGTGATGAGCTCGACGAACTGCTTGACCAGGATCGGGTCGTAAAGCGAGCCGGCGCCGTGGGACAGCTCGCGAATGGCCTGCTCGCGCGTGCGCCGCTCGCCGAAGCCTTCGCCGGAGGTCAGTTGGTCGAAGGCATCGACGATGGCGATCATCCGCGCTTCCAGCGGCAAATCGTCGCCTCCCGACGGCAGCGCTCCGCTCGCCCCGTCAAACCGCCGGCCGGCGTAGCGCACCGCGTCGAGCACCCGCGGCTCGCAGCAACAGCAGGACAGGATGTGGACGCCAGCCTCGCGATGGGCGTCGTACGCCGGGCGTTGGTCGGCAGTCAGGTCGTGCTCGCGGGCCAGCAGGCTGTCGGGCAGGGCGATTTTGCCAATGTCGTGCAGCAGCGCCGCGACTTCGACGACGTCGCGCGTTTCGTCGTCCAGTCGCTTGTAGAGCGCCCACGTGCTGCATCCCAGCGCGACCCGCACGCTGTGCGACGCGGTCGCCGGATGCTTGTACTGCAGCGCGGTAAACAAGCTGCTTGCCAGGCCGAGCCGTACCTGCGCCATCCGGTTTTCATGGTCGTCTAGCGGGCGGTGCGCGGAAACGGAAGCCGGCCCGGCCGCGGCCGGCGGTGCTCCGCGCGTCGGCTCGGCGTCGGATGGCGACCGGCCGCCGGTAGTGGACGGCGCCGTCGCCGCGGCGGCTTCCTCCAGCGCGCACAGCAGCGAGTTGATCTCCGCGACGCGGGACTCGGTTTCTTTGCGTCGAACCTCGACCGCCGCTCGCGCGTCGACCGGCGCAGCAAGTCCGCTCGCGGCAGGATCGACGACGGACTTGGCAACGTCAGTCATGTGATCAAAGCATTGCCCATGGCGGTACGGCTAAGCGCAGGGCGCCCCTGGGGGATCCGTGCACTGCCCGCTCAAAACTACGTCACGCAGCCGCCGGCGGCAAACGTGCTCCTGCTATTGAAACGTCGCGGCGTTAGGACCGTAACGGGCCGTCGGGGCGCACGTTTTCAGCTCCGGCAACGCGACCGCACGTCGGCCGAGCCGCCGCCGGCGCCGTGGAAACGGCCCGCCGCCGCGGGACCGGCGGCAGGCGGCCGCCTTGTGCGCCGCGGCTGCGGGCGATAGCCTTGGCATGCGTCCTCAATTCGGCAAAACCGGAACCTTGGGAATCGCCCATGCGACTTGTAACGTTCGAAAGCCGCGGCGCCGCGCGGATCGGCGCCCTGCGTAGCGACGACGGCGACGAGCAGGTCGTCGATCTATTGGCCCATGACCCGGGACTGCCGCCTTCGGTCAAGCAGCTCCTGGAAGCGGGACCGGCGATTCATCAGCGCCTGCAGCGGGCTATCGACTCCGGACCGTGCGTCGCCTTGCGGGATGTAAAGCTGCTGGCGCCGGTGCTCGATCCGCAGAAGATCATTTGCGTCGGGCTCAATTACGCCGACCACGCCGCCGAAACCGGCGCCAAACACGGCGACGAACCGGTCATCTTCTGCAAGTTCCCTACCGCGCTGCGCGGGCCGGAAGCGCCGATTGAACTGCCGCCGGAGTCGAGCCAGGTCGACTACGAGGCGGAGTTGGTGATCGTCATCGGCCGGCGCGCCCGCCGCGTTTCGCGCCCGCAGGCACTGGACTTCGTCGCCGGTTACACGTGCGGCCACGACGTGTCGGCTCGCGACTGGCAGAAGGACAAACCGGGCAAGCAATGGCTGCTCGGCAAATCGTTCGACAGCTTCGCGCCGCTGGGCCCCTGGCTGGCGACGCCGGACGAAGTCGGCGACCCCGGCCAACTGGACATTGCCATGCGGCTCAACGGCGAAGTGATGCAGCAGTCGAACACCCGCCAGCTCATCTTTCCGATCGACTACCTGGTGAGCTACCTTTCGCACGTCTGTGCGCTGTTGCCGGGGGATCTAATCTACAGCGGCACTCCGGCGGGCGTCGGCATGGCCCGCAATCCGCCCGTCTTCCTGAAGCCAGGCGACGTGACCGAGGTGACGATCGACCGGCTCGGCACGCTCCGCAACTTCGTCATCGCCGGCGGCGATTGAAGAGCCAAGGCATTCGCGCTGTAGGCGGTGTGCGCCGGCGGCGAATCGCCGGCGCCCGCACTATTAGCGTTCGACCGGCTGCAAGGTGGCGTGAAAGTGCTTGACCGCCTCGTGCGGCTCGAGATTGAACACGACGCGGCCCTCGGTGGACCACTGGTCCCCCAGGTGCATGAACACGGCGGTGGCTGAGCGGAGGTTGCCGACCGCCTCGACCTCTTCCATGCCGCCGCCGGCGACCGCTTCGAAGCCCACGGTCGCCGCCACCAGGGCGTAAAGGATTCCCGTCTTCTCATCGACGGCAAACAAGGGTTGCCCGGCCAGATCGCACGACGTCCACCGCAGGCCGCGCGGCTTGCCGCTGGTGGCCGCGGCATGGAAGAACTCAGCCGCCAATAGGCTGCGGTTGTCGTCGAACTCGCGCATCGCCTCGCGGCGGTGCGTGGCCAGGCGCGCCGCGCGGCGGCGACGCCAAATCGCCAGCAGCACCACGATGACGGCCGCTACGGCGGCGGCTATCAGCCATCTGCCCATGTTCGACGCGCCTCCGGCCGAGAAGCCAGTCGCGCGCTACGGGCCGATGGAGTGATCGCCAGCCGCAGCCGGGGCCGGCGAAACGGTCGTCGCCGGCGCGGACCCAGCGATTGTCGCGCCCGCGGGAAGCAAGGCGGCGCCGTAGTACGCTTCGTGGCTGCATCGTAACGGTTGATACGCGACCGGGTAAAGCGGCGGGCTGACTGCCGCGGGAAAAGCGCATGGCGAAGCCCACGGCCGAGCGTGCGCCGGCGTCTTGACGATCGGCACGTGGTGACCCGCCCCGTAGCCCCAGCCCAGGTATTGCGAGAACCGACTGGGCATGTGATATAGCCCACATGACTCGGCGCGGGCCAAACCCGCGCCGGCGGTCAGCGCGCTGCCGATGGCAATGCCAGCGGCGACCCCGCGCCGGAAACGTTCGATCGCGCGTCGCAATGATACATGGAGCATGGCGCCGGGATTCTCCTGCTGGGCCTGGCTCTGCGGCATGGGACGACAGCGTTCCTAGCATCGTCCCGCTTCACAGCGCGGCACCGGTAGTTCAGGCTGATGCCTGCCGACCGGCGCCACCGTCGTTAAAGAAAACGCCCGCAAGGTTCGCCCACTTTACGGCAACGGACGGCACGACGGCCGATTTAGCGATTGCCAGGGTTACTCAAGCTGTGCGAGTCCGCACACATCTGCCGATATAAGCGGTTAAAGCAGTCTCCCGACCTGTCGCCTCGACGGCTCGCGCCACCGGGAGTTTGCGCCCACCCCGACCCCGTCGCGCCACGACCCGCACGGCGCGCGCCGACCATGACCATGCACCGCGAGTTGTGCTGCGCCGCAACGTGCTTGCTGCTCAGCGCGGGGGCGAGCTGGGCCATGCCCAGCGATCGCGCCGCAGGCCCGCCGCCGCTCCAGTGGTACGAGGGCGCAGCCGACGCGGCGCCGACCGCCGGCGATAGTGGCGACTCGTCGCTCGCGGGCCCCCCGTTGGAAACGGTCCCCCATTTGGGACCGCTCGACGAATCGGGCCCAGGCGAACCGGGCAGCGACCAACTCCAGGGCCGCATCGTATCGCTCGAAGACGCCGACGCGCTGGCCACCACTAGCTGGACCGGCGGGCCCTACCAGTGGCATCTCATGCCCCAGGGACTCATCTACCGCAGCTACCTGGCAGGCGCCAAGGAGTCGCGCTTTCGCTCCGTCTGGCACCACGACGCCCGCGACGGCAACGTCTGGGATATCACGCTGGGCGGCAACGTCGGCCTGTTGCGCTACGGCACGCGCGGCGACGTGCGGCCCGAAGGCTGGCAACTGGGCATCGAAGGCGCCGGCCAGGTGCGGCTCGACACCGACGAAGACCGCGACGTCGATGCGGCCGACTTCCGCTTTGGCATTCCCATCACCTGGGGGGACGCGATCTACCAGGAAAAGCTCGCGTACTACCACCTCAGCTCGCACCTCGGCGACGAGTTCATGCTGAAGCACCCCGGATTCAACCGCCTCAACTACAGTCGCGACGTGCTCGTCTGGGGCCACTCGATTTACCCCACCGACGGCGTCCGCGTGTACGGCGAAGTCGGCTATGCGTTTGTGCACGACGTCAGCCGGCCGTGGGAGTTCCAGTTCGGCATCGACCGGGCGCCGTACGGCCGCACCGGCGGCCGGGGCGCGCCGTTTTGGGCCCTCAACGGGCACCTGCGGCAGGAGGTGAATTACGGCGGAAACTTCGTCGCGCAAGCGGGCTGGTCGTGGCGCCGCGCGGCGGCGACGGGGCTCTACCGCATCGGCGTCGAATACTACAACGGCAAGGACGACCAGTTTTCGTTCTACGACAACAGCGTCGAGAAGATCGGCCTGGCGATGTGGTTCGATTACTGAGCGAAAACCCGGCGGCAAGATGCGCGTCGGCCAGCGCCCAGCGAAAACTCCCTGGGCGCTTACTTCTCCGGCTCGGGCACGGCGTCGCTCGAATTCGAGTGGGGGAGGTTCGGCGCGGCCGGCCCGGGTAGCGCCGTGCGGTCGATCGTCTCGCCGTCGTCGCGAATCGCCAGCCGCTTCAGGGCCTCGTCGCCGGGCGCCATACTCAAATACTGAACGCTGCCGTCGCAAAACGCGGCCAAGAACGCCCCCTGCGACGAGTCGAGGCCGGCCAACGGCTTCTTCGCGTCGAAGTTGATGTCCGCCGGCCGCGTCCACTCGACCGCCTTCGCGGGATCTGTCTGCACGAACATCAGGGTGTTTGACGTGCCGTCGGTGATCTCCCGCACGGCTACGCCCTTGGCGCCGCGGAAGATGGTCTTTTCTCCCTTGAGCCCTTGATAGCGAGTTTTCCCCGGTTCCCCGCCGGCCGACGACAGAAACGCTTCCGGAATCTGCGCTAGTAGCTTGCGGTTGTGTTCGCTGTCCCACGGCTCGTCTAGCTTGAACCGCTCATACAGCCCCTGCTGTTCCATGTACGGCAGCAGCTCGACGCGCCAGCTCAACAGCGGCTTGCCATCCTCGCTGTACACGTCCGTGGGGAACGAGTTGTGCACGTCGTGATAATTGTGCATCGCCAGCGCGATTTGCCGCATGTCGTTCATATCCTGGCTGCGCATCGCGGCGGCGCGGGCCCCGGCCACCGCGGGAATGAGCAGGCCGGCCCCGATTGGCGCCGCGGCCGCCAGATTGCCGCCCCCAGGCAGCGACCCGTGCGAGGTGAAGTGGAACCCGTCCTCGCGGTGCGCCAGCGTGGCGATGCTCGGGCGAAGGTGCTTCACGACGACCTCCTCGGTCGGCAGCGTCGTGATGCTGAAGTTCACGCCCTGCTTCCGCAACTCGCCGCTGGCCATTTGCAGCCCCATGCCGATCCAGGGATAAATTGACCGCACGAGCCGCGGCGTATCCTGGTACGCCAGCGCCGCGACGCCCCCTTCAGCGTCCAAGGCGGCGGCGACCCGCTCGGACTGGGCCAGCGAGTTCTCGGCCCCCCGCTCCAGGGCGGCGCGGGCGGCCATCGGCGTCAGCCCCATGACCAGCCAGCCGTCGCCCACGCACCACGAGGGCGAGACCGGCGCCGGCTCGTTGAATTGCAGCGAATACATCGTCCGACCGTCGAGGTCCGTTTCGACGATGCTCGCCGGCCCCGACTGGCGAGCCAATTCCTCGCGGGCGGCGCGGACCAGCTTGCCCATCGCCGCGCGGAGCGCCTCGGCGTCCTTGACCCGCACGGCGGCCGCCGAATTCAACCAGGCCGTCATCAGGTCGCCGCCCGGCAAATACACGACCCAGGCATCGTCGAGCGAAGCCAAAACATCGTTGCGAACGTCGACGCCCAGCTTCGTTTCAATTTCCCACAAAGCACGCTCCAAGTGCTCGCCGGCGCGCGGTTCCAGTTTCTCGGCAAGCTGCTTGCCGCGGTCGAACAGCTCGGCGGCGTCGATGCTCGCGGCAAGTGCCAGCAGCGCATCCTGAGGGATCGGCGCCAGGTCGGCCGCCTCCAACGGTGCGTGCGGCTTCAGGCCGAGCAGCCCGGGCCGGCTCGCGTCTTTCGTCACCACATGCAGGAAGCTGGCGCACCCCTCTTCGTCGTAACCGGTGAGGGCATGAAGCGCCGTCACGTGGGTCAGGCCCAGTTTTTCGATCGTCGGCCACGCCTGGGGATTGGCGGGTTCGATTTGCGGGCGCACTAGCTCCAGAATGCCGGCCACGTTGACGTACGCGATCGACTGTTCGCGGGCGATCGGATGTTCCGAGCGCGATTCCACCGCCGCGATCCTGGCCAGCACCTGGCGGCGTTCGAAGCCCTCGGCGATCTCCAGGT
>QEVI01000193.1 GCA_003576855.1 Planctomycetota bacterium | reverse complement strand
CCGCCGGGGCGGCGGCAACAGACGCTGCCATTACCGCCCCGGCCGCTCGTTGAGCGGCGGCTGTGCGTCGCTGGCGGCGGCTATGCGTCGCTGGCGGCGTCGGTCACCGGCTTACAACTGGCGTGCCGGTACGGCGGCGATGAATTCGCGCTGCCGCCGTGAAACAGCCCCGCTTGCCGAAAACCGTGCACGACGGGATTCGCAGCGGCGACCTGCCGGACGCGGAGCTGTTCGGCCAATTGCTCAAGCGGCAGCTTGCCGAGTCGCGGCGGTTCGGTCATCCGCTGTCGGTGATTCGCATAACCGTGGGCCCTGCGCCGGGTGCAGAGAACGACGACGCCGCTTGGTCCGAGGAACAGGCCGACGCCGTGGCCCAGGCCGTTTATTCGGCGATCCGCGAGATGGACCTGCTGGCCCGAATGGGCGAGTCCGACTTCATCGTCATGCTGCCGTCCACCGGCGCGGCCGCCGCCCGGATCGTCGCCGAGCGCACCGCGGCCCGCGTGGAATCGCAGCCGTTAACCTCCGCCGAGGGACCGTCGCGCCACGAACTGCACTTGGGCATCGCCACGGCCGACAGCGCCGAAACCGCCGAGCAATTGATCGAACGAGCGAGCCAGGCGCGGTTTTCGCGCTTGCAGCCGGGCTCGTCAGCGCTGCGGCCGGAGGAACCGCTAACGCGCGGAGCGCCCTCCCACATAAAGCCGGCGATGGCATCGCCGGCCCGCATCGCCGGCCCGCATCGCCGGCCCGCATCGCCGCCGATTGCACGCCGAGCGCGGTTGTGCGCTTCGGACGCGTTGCAGTCGTGATGCCGGTTTTCCGTGCTGTGCCGCCTGCTCCGCGCTGGTGGCGGCCGTTCACTCTACGCGAATTGCCGCGTCGATCTAATCCTTGCGTCCACCCTTCGCCCCCTTCCTCCCTGAACGAGGGTTGGTCATGGAACGGAAGTCCATTCTCGCCGGCATGGTCGGCGCGATTTGTTTGGCAGGTTGCCACGGCAGCGAGCTGGAAGACCTGCGAGCGTCGGTCGCCAGGCGCCAACGGGCCGCCGAGGCCGCCCGAACCGAAGCCGACGCCGCGAAATCGAGCGCGGCCCGGCAAGCCGCCGAGGCGCACAAGAAGCTCGCCCAAGCCGAGGCCTTGGCTACGCAGGCGGCGGCCGACCTGTCCGAAGCCCGGGCCGCGCGAGCGGCTGCGGACCGGGCCTTCGCCCAGGCCCGCCAGCAGCAGCAGGCGGCCGCGGCGGCTCGCCGCCAAGCCGAGGAGCTGAACCAGGCCTCCAGCCGGCGGTTGGCCGCGGCGCAGCGCGCAGAGCAGGCCGCGCAGGAGGCCCATCAGCAAGCTGCCGAAAAGCTCGTCGCCGCCGAACAGCTCCAGGCCGCCACGGACGCCGACCGGCTGCAGCTTGAGCGCGACCTGCGGGCGGCGCAGGCGACGATCGAGGAAGCCGCCGAGGCCCGTTTGGCGGCCGAGGCGGCCCGAGCCGTCGCCGACGAAGTCAACCGCCGTGCGGACCAGGCCGAGAAGGATCGCCGGGCCGCCGAAACGGCGCTGGCCGAGGCCGCGCGGACCCGCGAGTTGATCGCCGCGGAGAGCAAAGCGGCGGCCAAGGAACAGGCGGCGGCGTGTGCGTCGATCGAAGCCGCGCGGCTGGAGCGCGAGGCAGCGGCCGAAGCCCTGCAAACCGCTCAACTGGTGAAGCAGGACGTGGCCAAAGCGCGGGCGGCGCTGGAAGACCAGCAGGTCGAGCTGGCCGCCCAGCGGGACGACGTGGCTCGCCGCGCCGCGGCGGCCGAGGCGCTGTTGGCGAAGGCCGAGGCGAAGAAACTGGCCGCCGAGCAAGCGCAAACCGAGGCCGCCCGGCAGCAAGCCGTGCTGGCCGAGCGAATCATGGTGCTGGAGGCGGCGAAGGAAGCGGCGGCGATCAGCGAGCTGGCCGCCGAGCAGGCGCGGGCCATCGCGGCGGTGGAGCGGAAGGCGGCCGAACGGGCGAAATCCGACGCCCAGGTCGCCCGCGAGGAAGCGTCGAGCGGATTCGATTACGTTCGCGCGGTGATTGAGCAGCTTCGCGAGGCGCAGTTGAAGGTCCATGGCGACGACAGGCCGACGCCGGCGGCCGCGTCGGCGGAACCCAAGGTCGCGGAAGGGGCCCAGCAGACCGCGGTGCAGTAACCGGCGATTGGGGCTAACGGGTCGGGGCTCTGTTGCGACGGGAGAGCCGGCTCCTAGGCCGAGTCGCCAGTCGCCAAGGAATCC
Organism: Planctomycetota bacterium; assembly: GCA_003576855.1. Lineage (GTDB taxonomy): Bacteria > Planctomycetota > Planctomycetia > Pirellulales > Lacipirellulaceae > Lacipirellula. The sequence goes on along the minus strand of QEVI01000193.1, from coordinate 7,249 downwards.
CGACCCCTTCGGCCGGCGCTGACGATTCGTTCCACCAGCGGCGCCACGTCGACGGCGCCGTCGATATCAACGAACCGGCACTCCGAGAGGCTGCGAAACCAGGTCGCTTGCCGTTTGGCGAACTGCCGGGTCCGCGTCTTGATGCGCTCGGTCATGGTCGCCTGGTTGGTCGCACCGGCCAGGTAATCGAGCACCTCGCGGTATCCGACGGCCTGACTGGCGGTCCGGCCGAGGCGCCGGCCTTCTGACGTGAGCCGCCGCACCTCATCGACCAGGCCGCGTTCCATCATTTGTTCGACCCGCTCGTTGATCAGGCGGCGCTGCTGGTCGATCGGCCGGCGCAGGACGAACACGCGGCACTCGTCGGCCGGCCGCGCCTCGTCGAACTGCAGTTGCTGGTGCGAAATCGGCTCGCCGGTGGCGCGAAACACCTCCAGCGCCCGGATGAGTCGCCGGGTGTCGCGGGGATGGATCGCCGAGGCGGCCACGGGGTCGATCTGCTCCAAGCGGGCATGGAGCGCTTCGCTGCCCACCAGGGCGACTTCCCGGGCAATTTCTTGCCGCAGTTCCCAATTGGCCGGGGGGCCCTCGAACAGCCCGCGCAACATGGCCTTCAAGTAGAGCGGCGTGCCGCCGACGAAGAGGACCTCGCGCCCGCGGCCGCGGATCTCCGCAATGACCGCATGGGCCGCCTCGACGTACTGGGCGACGCTGAAATCCTCCTGCGGCTCCAGGACGTCGATCAGGTGATGCCGCACCACGGCCTGCTCGGCGGGCGTCGGCTTCGCGGTGCCGATGTCCATGCCCCGATAGATGGCCATGGAGTCGAGCGATATGATCTCGGCCTGCAGCCGCTGGGCCAGCGCAAGGGCAATTTGCGTCTTTCCGGTAGCGGTGACGCCGGTCAGAAACCAGCAATCGAGGGCAGGGGGCAGGCTACGCACGGCGGTTGCTGAGGCTCCTTGGGCGACTTAAACTACAGGGCTACAAACCAGTTACGTTCACGTGAACCCCATTGTGCGGCAAGCCGCGGGCTTAGGGAAGCCGCGACCTCTCGCCGCCGCGAGGCCTATGCGTCCGCTTGATCAGCTCGTGGCGACCATCCGTCAGCGGCAGGCCGACGCCGACGTCAATGCGTCGTACACCGCCCGGCTGCTAGCCGGCGGGGTTGCAGCTATCGGACCGAAGGTGACCGAAGAGGCCGCCGAGGTCGTCGAGGCGGCGGGCGAACCGGGAGAAGCCGGCCGGCAACACACCCTCCGCGAAGCCGGCGACCTGATCTACCACTTGCTCGTACTGCTGGCGGCCCGCAGGATCGAGCTGAGCGAAGTTGAAGAGCACCTCGCGAGCCGGTTTCACATGTCGGGCCTGGAAGAGAAAGCCTCCCGCCAGCCGCCCGGCGCCCCGTAGCGAGCCAAGCAGCTCGCGCCGCCCCCACACCGATCACCGTTCACCGATCACCCCTCGCCTACCCCCCATGGCCGACCATCTCCGTATCGGGATTCCCAGCAAAGGCCGCCTCTCGGAGGTTTCCAGCGACCTGCTCTCCGCCGCGGGGCTCAGTTTCCGCCGGCAGGAGCGGAGCCTGTTCGCCCGGGTGCGCGACATGCCGATCGACGTCACGTTCCTCCGCACCGACGACATCCCGATCCTCTGCGCCGAGGGCGCCATCGACCTGGGCATCACCGGCGGCGACCTGGTGGCCGAGAGCGGCGCCGTCGTCGTCACGCGGCTGAAGCTGGGCGTCGGCAACGTGCGGCTGGCGCTGTGCGTTCCGGACGACAGCGACGTCAAACGGCCGGTGGAACTCGACGGCAAGCGGGTCGCCACGAGCTTTCCGCAGATTACGACCGGCTACCTGGCCCAGCACCGCGCTACGCCGCACATCGTCCGCCTGACCGGCTCGGTCGAGGTGATGATCGCCCTGGGCGTCGCCGATGCGATCGTCGACCTGGTGGAGACCGGCAGCACGCTGGCCGCCAACCGCCTGCACGTGCTGGCCGAACTGGGCCGCTACGAGACGGTCCTGATTCAGAATCCGGCGACGCCGCACGGCCACATCGCCGACCGTATCTGCCGCCGGCTGGAAGGAGTGGTCATCGCCCGGGCCTGGTCGCTGCTGGAATATAACGTTCCGGAGGAGAAGCTCGCCGAGGCGGAGCAGATCACGCCGGGCTTCAATTCGCCGACGGTCAATCGGCTGGAACAGCCGGGCTGGTTCGCCGTCCGCGCGATGGTCAAACGGAGCGAAGTCATCGAGGTCATGGAGCGCCTGGAACAGCTTGGCGCGACGGCCGTCCTGGAAACGGCCATCACCAACTGCCGCCTGTAGGCGCCGGCGGCCTGGCGGCATGATGCCTCGAGCCATGCGCCGGCTCATCGTCTAGCCGGACGCACACTTGCCGCGGCTTCCCGGACGGCGTGGCCGTCTGGCTAGGCGTTCGGACTTTCACGATGCGCGGCGAGCGCGGTGCTGGCGCCTCGGCGAGTCGAACTCGCTCTTGTCTCGTGGCGACGCTGCTAGCTAGACTCCGCCGCCTGCATCGCTTGTCCGCGCCAGGACTCATCGCTTCGTCTTCCCAACCGGCTTGCCCGATGCGCCGTCCAGCGCTGGTCTGCTGCCTACTCGCGGCCCTATCTGGCTGCACGGCCATCAGCAAAATGGCCGCTCCCTCGAACGTGCGCGCTTGGGAACCGGATCAGGCGCACTTGCCGTATTGCGATTTCCACGGCAACCAGGTGGTCGTTTACAACGTCCGCAATTGCCGGTACGTGGGCGACGACGCCTACGTCGTCGCCTTTGAAGACCGGTCCTACGATATGTCCCGCCTCGCGGGCGTCGATTTCTTCATGATTCCGTTCGAGAACATGCCGCGGCTGGCCCATACGATGCTGAGCTTCGAGTTCGTCGAGCCCGACGGCCGGCGGGAGTATCTCGCCGTGAGCATCGAAATCCGCAAGGAGCAAGGCGAGACGTACGCCGCTTGGAAGGGTTCGGCGCGGCAGTACGAGCTGATGTACGTGCTGGCCGACGAACGCGACGTGATCCAGCTTCGCACGAATCATCGCGGCGAAGAGGTCTACCGCTATCGCACCACCGCCACGCCCGACCAGGCGCGAACGCTGCTTACCGACGTGCTGCTGCGGGCCAACCAGCTCGCCGCGCGGCCGGAGTTTTACGACACGCTAACCAACAACTGCACCACGAACCTCGTGGACCACATCAATCGGATCAAGCCGAACCGCGTGGCGTACGACTACCGCGTGCTGCTGCCGGGGTACTCCGACAAGCTCGCGTACGAGGAAGGCCTGATCGTCGCCCAGGGCACGTTTGAAGAAACCAAACAGCGAGCGTACATCAACGGCAAGGCCCTCGCGGCGGCGAACCGCCCGGATTTTTCTCACGCCATCCGCCGCTAGCGCCTGGGCCCGCAGGGCCAGCAAAGGCGAATCAACGAGGGTTCTTGATAACTCGCCCTTGCTGGCGCTACGGGCTCTCCGCCATTCACTCGCCGATGATCTTCACCAGCACGCGCTTTCGCCGCTTGCCGTCGAACTCGTAATAGAAGATGTGCTCCCAGGGCCCCAGGTGGAGCTTGCCGTTGGTGATCGCCACGACCACCTCGCGGCCCATGATTTGCCGTTTATGGTGGGCGTCGGCGTTGTCTTCGCCGGTGCGGTTGTGGTGATATCGCTGGGGCGAAGGATCGAACGGCGCCAGCTCTTCCAGCCACTTGTCGTAATCGCGGTGCAGGCCCGGTTCATTGTCGTTGATGAACACGCTGGCCGTGATGTGCATCGCGTTGATCAGGCACAGTCCCTCGCGGACGTCGCTGGCGGCCACAAGCCGTTCGACGTCGTCGTGAATCGACACGATCGCCCGCCGCTGCGGCACATCCATCCACAGCTCTTTAGTCAGCGATTTCATGGACGCGAAAATCAAATGCAACCGACTGGCGACCGGCCAATTCGCAGGTCCGGCAAGCGGACAATGGGCGCACACTATTCAAGCGTCTTGCTGAGAAGCCCTCTGGCCGGCGTCCTGACGCTGCCGAAACTTCTCCGCCGACTGGCGTGCATGCTCGGCCAGTCGGCGGAGATCGCCGCCGCATCGGTCGTCGAGTTCCTGCCGGATCGCGCGCACGTCATCAACCGCCGACGGTCCAAGTCGCTCTTGAACAATCGAGGCGCTGGCTTCGTTCATGGCTCGAGCTCTTCAAGTATGATGTCCGGACGAGCGATGCGCGGCGGCTGGTAACCGTACTCGATGCATACCGCTCGCAAATGGGGCTGCTTATTCTGATTCGCCAGGTGCTTGACGTTCCAGGTTAACAGCAAATCCGCCTCCAAGACGACAGCCGCGGCAACATGCAGGGCGTCGCCTGCCAAGTCCCGAGGCATTACAAACCGCGTGGCGAGTACCTCTGCCAGCGTTTCCATCGCCGACGATATCGCGTCGATCCGATATCGCGCGGCCAGCGCCAACGCGGCCTCTCGATCACGGTAGCTTGGCGCTGACAACTCGGCGATCACCGGATCTGATAGGAATATGTCATGGCTAGGACCCTCGCCATGCAGCCAGGCGAAGCTCATTTCACGTTCGTATTGGGCACGCGGCGTAGTGCGGCTTGTTACACATGCGCTCAAAAAACTCGTTTCCAGGTACACGCGGGCCATTGTCCGAATTATACCTCCGGGCGCTCCGATAAACATGCCAGTCCACTCGTCACTCCCGGCTGCGCGAGGCGGCCTCGGTCGGGAAATCCGCCGGCTTCTCGATGGTTACGGCGCCGGTCGCCGCCCATTCGGCGCCCCGTAGCAGCGTCGTGATGAAGCCGACGCATCGCATCGAGTAGTCGGCGTGGCCCAGCGTGGTGTGGAACACCCGGCCGCGGCCGAACTCGATCGCCATGAGGCTCGGCTCGTCGCGGCCTGTGCCGCCGGTGGCCGGGTCGGAGTAGGCCGTCGCCAGCACGGTCATGTTCTTCGCCGGGCCGCGCAACGTGTCGTACAGTTCGTCCTTGGCGTGCAGCCACCGTTCGGGCAAGCCCTTCACGATGGGATGCTCCGGCTCGCGGGTGCGGACGACGAATTCATGCTGGGCGCCGTGGCCGCCGCAACGGCCGGGCGCGTCGTCGACCACCAGCTTGTCGTTCTTGTAGTACACGTAGGGCCCCGAGGTTTCGTCTCGTCCGAACCAGCCGCCCAAGCCGATCGCCTCGTTGTATTCGGGCCAGTCGGCGAAGGCGTTGTCCGCGGCATGGACGCTCACGAAACCGCCGCCTCCGGCCAAATAGGCGACGAAGGCTTCCTCGGTTTCCCGCGGCCAGCGCTGGCCGTTGTAGTTGCTCATCACGACGTCGTAATCGCTGAAGTTCGGCCGGAACCTGGCCATGTCGGCGCCGGCGGGGGGCGTCGTCACTACGTCCGCGACGAACCGGCCCGACTCCTTGAGGTGCTGCACCAAAATCGGCGTCGTTTTCTGCCACTGGTGATTGTTTTGCCCGTCGATGAGCAACACGCGGAGTTTTTCCGCGGCGGCCGCTGGGGTCGCTACACACGACGACAGGCTGGCGATGCACATCAACGGCGCGAACAGAGAACGGAATCGGGGCATGGCAACCTCGGCAACAAGAGCGTAGAAGAGACAACCATTCTGGGCGCGATTCTAACCGCCGGCGAGCGCTGCCGGTAGCTGTCGCGAACACGACGAACCGATGGTGGCCGCCGAATGTCGCGCCGCATACAATAGGCCTCGTTCCCCTGCCTTGCCCCCTTGCCTTGACGCCGAACTTGCGCCGCAGCCGCTCGCTGCTGGCGCAGCGCCCATGTTCCCTTCGAAGCTCCGGCAGCAGATCGCTTGGGAAGCGGCGCGGATGATGTACCAGCGGCAGGAGTCGGAGTACTACCGGGCGAAGATGAAGGCCGCCCGCCGCATCTGCCAGGGGTGGGCCAAGCCGGCCGACCTGCCGTCCAACGCCGAAATCCGCGACCAGGTGCAGATGCTGGCCCGCCTCCACGAAGGCGATGCCCGGACGGACAATCTTCGCGCCATGCGGCTGGCCGCCCTGGCGATGATGCAGCGGCTCGAGCGGTTCCGCCCGCGGCTCATCGGCAGCGTGCTCACTGGGCATGTGCGGCTAGGGTCGGACGTCGATATCCATGTCTTCTCCGACGCGGCGGAAGCCGTCGGCCACGCCCTGGAGCAGCACGGCCTGCCCTACGTGATCGAGCGCAAACTCGTCCGCAAGCACGGCGAAGCCCGCATCTACACGCACGTTCACGTCACGGCCGAGTTTCCGTTTGAATTGACGGTGTACTCGGCGAAAGAAGCCCATTACGTCTTCAAGAGCTCAATCACCGGCAAGCCGATCGAGCGGGCCAGCATCGCCGAGCTGCGGCGGTTTCTCGCCGAGCAGTACCCGGACCTCGACCTCGACGAAGCGCTGGCCGAAGCCAGCGAACAGGTGGACCGGTTCCAGGTATACGAGTCGCTGCTGTTGCCGTTGGAGAACGTCCGCGAGTCGCTGAAGCATCACCCCGAAGGGGATGCGCTGTATCACAGTCTGCAAGTGTTCGATCTAGCACGGCACGAGCTGCCGTACGACGAGGAGTTCCTGCTGGCCGCGCTGTTGCACGACGTCGGCAAGGCGATCGATCGTCACCAGCACGTGGCCGCGGGTTTGGAAGCGCTGGGGGAGACGATTTCCGAGCGCACCGCCTGGCTGATCGAACACCACATGCTGGCCCATGCAATTGCGGACAACACGTTGGGCCGACGGGCCCAGCGCCGGCTCCGCGAGTGCGAGCACTACGACGACCTGGTGCTGCTGGGCCAGTGCGACCGCGGCGGCCGCCGACCGGGCGTTGAAGCGCCGGAACTGGACGAAGCCCTCCAATACATCCGCGAGCTCGACCGGATGTTTCGGTAGCGCCACGCGCTGCGCTCTCGCCTGGCCCCGATCTAGCCAGGTCGGGGCTGCTGCGGGCCGTCGCCGGCGCCGCTGGCCGTCGTCCTTCACTCCGTTTTCGCTACGGCGGGCGCTGTGTACTTTGCGTAGATCGCGGCGATGTCCTCCGGCGTTTTCTCGCCGGCGTAGAACAGCACGCGATAGTGCAGCCGCAGCTTTTCGCCTTTTTTGAGCGTGTAGGCGCCCTGCTTCGGGTCGCCCGGCCGTGGGGTGCCGGGCTGCGGACCCTACTTCAAGGACTGCATGTACGCCACCAGCGCATCGATGTCGGCGGGCGG
>QEVI01000192.1 GCA_003576855.1 Planctomycetota bacterium | reverse complement strand
GGCCTGGCAGCGGCGGCAGCGGATTTCCGTGCGCGGATACCCGATCTTGAAATCGACGTGCTCGGTCAGCGTCTTGTCGGAAATCGGGCGATCGAAGCTGGGCCAGCCGCAGTCGGATTCGAACTTGGCGTCGGACTCGAACAGCGGCAGGCCGCAGCCGACGCAGCGGTACTGGCCGGGCTTGAAGAAGTCCCAGTACTTGCCGGTGAAGGCCCGCTCGGTGCCGGCTTCGCGAGTGATGTGGTACTGCAGGCGGGTGAGGCGCTTCTTCCAATCGACCTTGGACCAGTCGATTTTTTCGGGGTCGGCGGTGTCGCCCGGCTTGGATGAGCCGTCCTTGGCGCCACTGGCCGCTGAAGCGGCCAGTCCTTCGGCCTTGAGTTGGTCTGATTTAGGGGGCGCTTGCGGTTTTGCGTCGGTAGCGGCAGGGTCCTTGTGGGTCTCGCTGTGCGCGTAGGCGGCGAGCATGAGCAGCAGGGCGACGGCGGCGATGGGCTTGGTCATGAATCGGCACTCCCCCTGGAGACGACGATGGAACCGTGGAAGCTTTGACTCACTCGGAACGGGGCAATCGCTACTTCTCGAACTGCTTGCGCTCGTCGGCGCTCTTGAGCTTGTCCTTGAAGACGCGGCGGACCTTGTCCACCTTCGGACGGATCATCACGCGGCAATACGGCTCGCGGCCATGGAGCTCGTAGTATTGCTGGTGATAGTCCTCGGCCGGGTAGAACTTCTCGAACTTCGTAATCTCGGTGACGATCGGCGCGTCGAACTCGCCTGACTGGTCGAGTTGTTGCTTGTAGCGCTCGGCGGCGTCGCGCTGCTGGTCGTTGTGGTAGAACACGGCCGAGCGATACTGCGTGCCGACGTCGGGGCCTTGCCGATTGAGCGTCGTGGGATCGTGCGTCTTCCAGAAGACGCCGAGCAATTCTTCGAAGCTGATCACCGCCGGGTCGTAGGTGACCTGGACCACCTCGGCGTGGCCGGTCAGCCCCGTGCAAACCTCCTTGTAACTGGGATCCTCGACATGGCCGCCGCTGTAGCCGGAGACGGCGGACTTGACGCCCTTGAGTTCCGAGAACACGGCCTCGGTGCACCAAAAACAGCCGCTGCCGAAGGTGGCCTTTTCAAGCCCGGCATCGTCGGCGGCGGCGGGCCCGCCGGGTTGCTCGGTTGCGCTCGAGGGCGTTTGCGAGGATGCCGTGGGAAGTGACGCCATCAGGATGCCTCCGGCAAATAGGGTGGCCAGAACGGTGGCGGCGCGTACGCCAGCAGGATTCATGTCTGAAGTCTCCTGGAAGGCCTTGGGGCGGCGAGGCGACGGCGGCGCCGAACGGTGTTGCGGGTGCGGAGCGAGAGGACGGGAGTAATTGTACGCGATGGGGTGCGGTTTGGTTCGCGCGGGACGGACTGGGGACCGTAGGACTGTGGGACCGTAGGACCGTAGGACTATGGGACCAGGTCGCATGGTCCCCGCTTTCCACGGAGACCGCTCGAGGGTGCAGCGGCTTGAATTCCGCTGCGTGAACTACCTAACGCGAGTTGTGGCGACGGAATCCGAACAGGACGGCAGACGGCCGCCGTGCGTGCGGCGGCAGAGGCTGATTATCGCGCGGCGCGCGGCCAAATGCTAGCTTGCTTCGGCGGAGGCTCGATTCGAGCGCCCGGCGGCTGCCTCAGTCAAGATCCGTAACGTCCAGCAAGCGCGCGGCATGGTGAACGGCGACGATGTAAATCGTTTCGCCCTCGACGCGGTAAATGAGACGGTAACTCCCTTGCAGGATTTCCCGGTACCTCCGCAGGTCGTCTTCGGCAACAAATCCCCCCAAATGGGGAAACTGCTGTAACTGTTCGACCCGGTCAAAGACCCTTTGTGCGAACCTACGGGCGGCAACAGGTGCATCTTTTTCGATGAACTGTAGCAGCCGCTCCAGATCGGCGAGCGCCTTCGCGGTCCAAATCAGGCGAGCCATTTCTCAAGCCGCTTCCTGGCCTCTTCATGTGGAACGGTCTGACCGGCCTCGATTTGGCGCTCTCCAACTTCGATCTTGTGAAGCAGGTAGATCCGCTCCAGAAAGGCATCGACGTTTACCTCGTCGGGGAACGTATCGAGAAGCTGTTGCACGGTTTGCTTTTGCATGGCGCCCCCAGTTCGGCTCATCTAACAAACGATTATACACGCAGAGCTGCGCGGCGCTGCGTTAGCGTCTCGATGCCGAGGTACGTGGCGTTTTCTTACGCCCCGTACTTGCCCAGCCGGCCGGCGTTGGCCAGGGCCAGCGTCATGAGGTGTTTGGCTTCGAACTGGCCGAGGCCGCCGCGGAGGCACTCGGTTTCGCCGAACTTTTCGCAGGCGTCGGTGCGGCAGTTCTTCGCCCATAGCAGCGTCGGCACGGGGTGCCAACTGTGGCTCTTCAGCATGCTGGGGGTGGAGTGGTCGCCAGTGGCGATCAGCACGTCCGGCTTCAGGGCCATGATTCTCGGCACGGCGGCGTCGTATTCCTCGGTCCGCTTCACCTTCGCGTCGAAGGCGCCGTCTTCGCCGGTGGAGTCGGTGTACTTGAAGTGGATGAAAAAGAAATCGTACTTCGCCCAGTTCTGCTGGAGCACGTCCATCTGCTCATCGAGCGTCTTGGCCGCGCCGACGACGTCCATGCCGACGAGCTGCGCCAGTCCCTTGTACATCGGATAAACGGCGATGGCCGCCGCCCGCAGCCCGTACACTTGTTCATACGTCGGCAGCGAGGGCTTGCTGGCGAACCCGCGGAGGGTGAGGCAGTTGGCCTTCGGCTGGCCCGCGAGCAGCTCTTTGGCCTGCTTCACGAACTGGTCGGCGATTTGGGCCGTCGCTTGGCTCTCGGCGTTGGCGGCCTTGGCGGCCAGGGGCGGGACGCCGGTCGCCTGCGGGTCGGTGTCGTGAACCGCGTCGCCCAGCTTGCCTTTGTTCGGACCCGTGCCGCGCAGGACGATGACGAAGCGGTGCTCCTTGACCGGCTCGACGAACACCTGGACGTTAGGGATCTTCACCTCGCGGAGCTTGATCGCCAGCGGCGCACTCTCTTCGCTCGGGATGCGGCCGGCGCGGCGGTCGGCGATGTTGCCGGCGGCGTCGATTGTGCAGAAATTCGCACGGATGGCGACGTCGCCGTCCTCGAGCTTAAAGCCGATGCCGGTGGCCTCGAGCGCCCCGCGGCCGATGAGATACTTCAGCGGGTCGTAGCCGAAGAGGCCGAGGTGTCCCGGACCGCTGCCGGGGGCGATGCCTAGCGCCACGGGAATGCTGCCGCCGCAGACGCCCTCCTTGGCCAGCTTGTCGAGGTTCGGCGTGTGGGCCGTCTCCAGCTCCGTGAGCCCGCCCGGCTGCTGCGGCAGCCCGCCGAGGCCGTCGGCGACGTACATGACGATTTTCGAGTCGTTCTTGACGAACAGTTGGCGTGTTAAGGCGTGGATATCCATGGCAGTGTGAAGGCGGTGGGCGGTTGGGCAGTGGCCAGTTGTGGGTTTGCGCCCTAGCCGCGGCTCAATGAGCCGCCGGGGCGATAAAACTTTGGGCCGCTCCGGCGGCTCGTTGAGCCGCGGCTATCCGGCGGCTTGTTGAGCCGCGGCTATCTGGGCGCTGCGGCGGCTTGTTGACTCGCGGCTAGCGGGGATTCTACCGCGTCACGAAAACCCTCGGCAGGGGCGGCAACCCCCCACTTGCCGTACGGGTTCATATCGTGACGATAGAGGCGCAATGCCACTACCGCCCTTGCCAGGGAACCCGCCGATGCCCGCCGACTTTCTGTCCTACGACCCGCGGAACGCTTTTCTTCCCGAACATGGCATCGCGCCTGACGACCTCAAGTCGATCGCCGCGGCGCTGGACGACGTGCGGGACGAGGTGCTGGCTGAGGCCCAGCTTTGGGCCGACGGCGTGGAGATCGAACCGTCCAAGCGGCCGCTGGATGCGGGGTTTCATGAGCTGCCCGACCGGCTGCTGGCCGAATACCGCTCCCGCGGCCCGCGGAGCGAGGTGGGCCGCATCAAGGCGGCGGCCGACCGCCTCAGCGGCGAGGTGGAGGACGTGGTCGTGCTAGGGATTGGCGGCTCGTACATGGGCGCCCGCGCGATGCTCGAGGCCTGTTGTCACCTGTACCACAACGAGGTTCCCGAGACGATGCGCCGCGGCCGGCCGCGGATTTATTTCGAGGGGAACAACGTCGACAACGACGCGCTGCTCGACCTGGAGCGGCTGCTGCAGGCCCGCGGCGATCGCTGGGGCATCGTCGTCATTTCCAAGAGCGGCGGGACGCTCGAAACGGCGGCCGTCTTCCGCGTGCTGCTGCACGACTTGCAGGCCTCGCTGGGCCGCGACGCCGGCGAGCTGGCGAAGCTGGTCGTCCCGGTCACCGGCAAGAGCGGCAAGCTGTTCGACCTGGCGACGGCGCTGGGCTGCCAGGAAGTGTTCGAGGCGCCCGACGGCGTCGGCGGACGGTTCAGCGTGCTGTCGGCCGTGGGGCTGCTGCCGGCGGCGCTGATGGGGCTGGACGTCGAACAACTGCTGGCCGGCGCCGCGGCGATGAACGATCACTTCCGCAACAAGCGGCCGGAGGAGAACATCGTGCTGCAGTTCGTCGGCGTCGCGCACCTGCTGGAAACGCTGCGGGGGTGCGACGTCCGCGTGCTCTCGACCTGGGGCAAGCGGCTGGAGGCGGTCGGCCTGTGGTACGACCAGTTGCTGGCGGAAAGCCTCGGCAAGCAGCAGCGCGGGGCGCTGCCGCTGACGGTCGTCAACACTCGCGACCTGCACAGCCGCGGCCAGCAGCACCAGGAGGGCAAACGGGATAAGTTTATCACAAATTTGATCGTGGAACGCGGCAGCCGCGACGCGGCCCCTCTCGGCAAGAGCGATTACAACCACGACGGGCTCAACGAGCTGGCCGAGAAGTCGCTGGCCGACATCCTCCGCGCGGCGATCGAGGGGACGAACCAGGCCTACCGCGAAGCCGGCCGACCGACGGCCGACCTGCGGCTGCCGCGGCTCGACGAATACACGCTCGGGCAGCTCTTCCAAATGCTGATGCTGGCGACGGTGGTCGAAGGCCGCCTGATTGGAATCAACCCGTACGGCCAGCCAGGCGTGGAGGCGTACAAGAAGAACATGAACGCGATCCTGCGCCAGTAACCGCCGCTCAACGAGCGGCCGGAGCGGCGAGACAGCGGGCGTCGCTTCGAGCGCCGCTCCGGCGGGTCGTTGACCCGCGGCTAATGCTTAGCACTTGCCGCCATACGCAGCCGCCGCTCAACGAGCGGCCGGTGCGGCGCTATCGCGGCAGGAGCTTGTCGAGCGCTTTGTTGAGCTCTTCGCCGATGACGCCGCCGGCGGCTTGTTGGGCGGCTTGGGCGACGAAGGCCCCGATGGCCCGCGGATCGACCTGCGGGCGGCTGAACGTGCCGCCGACGGGGATCGAGAGCGGCTGGCCCACCAGGGCCTTTAGCGCCGGGCGATGGCCGACCCACTTCTCTTGAATGGCGACTTCGATCGTGATCGCCAGCGTCTCGTCGAAGCCGACCGAGCCGCTGGAACGGACCGGCACATCGTCGATGAGGAATTCCAGGTTCCGGTGGTAGACGCGGCCGTCGGCGACCTGGACGTCGATCGTCCGCTCGCTCATCGTGACGCCCTTGAGCGGTTGCGGCTGCTGAGGGGCGCCGCCCAGGAGGTTCAGCCCCAGCAGGCCCTGCCCCAGGCCGGCGCCGAGACCCGGCGAGGAGTTTTTGCCGAGGGCTTCGATCTGGCGAACGAGGTTAGCGACGTCCTGCAAGAGCGGTCCCGGCGTCACGGCGAGCTGATGGATCGTCAGCCGACCGTCGAGCCGGCCTTGCTGGGGTTGCCGCAGCGGAATGTCAGCGCTATTGAGAAAGAACGAGAACGAGCCTTCGCTGCGGGTGGCGCCGGCGAGGATCGGGGCGGCGTACTTCAGCATCCGCTCGCTCACGTCGGCCGAAATCGCCACGTTGGAGATGACCGGCCCGGGGGCGAGCTGCAACCGCTGCTGCGGCGAATGCGGCGGCAGCGGGTCGAGCAGCACGCGGGGGTGCAGGTTGATGCGGCCGCCGGGCCCGACCGTCAGGTCGAGCGGTGCGAACTGGATTTCGCCGTCGCGAACGTTGGCGGTAAGCCGCGCGGCGCCGACGGGCAGGCCATAAAGGTTGGCGGCGCTCCAGGCGGTGTCGGCGGTGAGTTGCCAGCGGCGGGACCAGTGGAGGGGCGGGCCGGAAGCGGGAGGCGGGAGGCTGGAGGCGGGAGGCGGGGCGGAAGTGGATGCGGTCGAGGCGTTCCAGGTGGGCGGCGTAGCCGAGTCGCCGCCGCGGGTTCGGGCTCCCCAGAGCGAGGAGGGAGGGGCTGAGGCGCCGGGAACGGGGACGGGGGCGCCGGGGGCGGGGACGCCCCGGCTCGCTTCATACGGAAGGGCTGCGAACAAGGGGCCGCTGGCTTGCAGGCGGGCGGCGTTGGCGCCTTGGATTTGCACGCCGGGGCCGAGGTAGGCGGCCAGCAGCGTCGCCAATTCGGCGGCGTCGTAGGTGATGTTTACGTCGCCGCGGACTACGCCCGTGGTGCGAAGTTGCTCGACCAGGCCGGCGCCGGCGAGTTGAACCGTCTTGCCGGTGAGCTTGACGCTGGCGAGCTGCAGACGGTCGTCGCCGTGCGTATAGGCGGCCTCCGCGGCGAGCTCCAACGTGGGTTCATTCCAGGCCAGCGAACCGTCGCTGACGTTCACCAATTGAAACGGCTCGCTCTTGATCGACAGCACAAGGGCGGCGCGGTGCGGGTCGCTGCTGAGGTGCAGCCGGCCGACGGCCTGGCCGCGGGGAAGGACGCCACGGGCCTGCGTGCGACCGCTGAGCGCGTCTTGCCACGCGGCGAGCCGTTCCAGGTCGCCGCGCAGCGCGACTTCGCCCCGGACTGTCGGCGGGCCGTTTTCGACGAGCTGAATCGCAACGCCGCGGGCACGGCCGGCGACGGTGCTGCTGGTCATTTCGAGATTCTGCGACTCGATGGCCCGGGCGAGCTTGTCCCAGCGGAAGTCGCCGGCGGCTTCGATCCGCGGTTCGCTGATGGTGCGCTCGCCGAGCCGAGCCAGGAGGGTTTCGACGCTCACCTTCATTTGGGCGACCTCGAGCAGGCCTTCGCGGGCCCGCAGTTGCGCGCTGAAGGTCGATTGCCCGGCGACCTGGTCGGGGACGGCGGCGATCCAGGGACGCAGCCGCCCGGCCCAGCGCTCCAGCGAGCCGTTGCCGGCGACTTTCACCAGCCAGCCGCGGTGGAAGTCGCCCAGGTCGACCGGTTCGAGCAATTCGGCGGCGAGCGAATCGTCGGGCGCCCGCACGAGCAACGTCGCGGAGTCGAAGCGCTGCGGCTTGAAATCCACGCGGCCGCCGGCGGCCTGCAGCTCGACGCGGAGTTGCGGGTCGCGCCACACGACCTGGCCGTTGCGCTGGACGTCGATCTGCTTCAGGTCGAGCTTCGCGTCGGCGGCGAAGCGGTCGGCGCCGGCGGCCCGGAGCGAAAAGCGGCCATCGCCGCCGCCAGCGAGCTTCCATGCGGAAAGATCGACGAACTGGCCAAGCTGCCCGGCCAGCTCGTCGAGATTGAATTGAAGGTGGCCTTCGAGGCCGCCCTCGGGCATCCCGTCCACGCTTGCGCTGGCGAAGACCGAACGGAGCAGACCGCGTTGGAACCGGGGGCCTGCGGGCGAGTCGGCGACGTCAACGGCGATCTCGACCGGCTGGGTCCACTGGATGGGGTGCGCGCCGTCGCTGCCGACGAGGTCCTGCACGGCAGCGGCGACGGTCCAACGGCGGGCGCCGTCTGCGCTGGAGCTGCGAGCCGTGACTTCCATGCTGCCGGCGTCGACCCGCACGCCGGGCCGCAGCCGCAGCGTGCGGGGCAGCATGCGGGCAAGTTGCGGAAGTTCGGCGCGTACGGTCACCGAGGCGTCGCTGGTCGGCAGCGAACGCAGCGCGAGCGTCCGCAGCTCGGCGAGATGGAAGTCGCCGGCGACGTCGGCTTGCAGCCAGGGGCTGCGGGCCGAAAGCTGCTTGGCGGAGAGCCGGCCTTCGATCAGCGCCGCGTCGAGGGCGATCGCCGCGGTCGGCAGTTCGAGCAGGTCGCCGGCCAGCGCGGCGGACGTGAAGCGGAGGTTGGCGGCGTTAAGTTTGCCCGCGGCGGTGAGATGGGCGGGAAGAGAGGCGCCGGGGGGCGGAACGCCGGGGGCGGGACGCCCCGGCCCGCTGGGGGCGAGACGCGCCGGCTCGCGGGGGGGGCGCCAGGAGATTTGGAGGTCGGCGCTAGCTTCGCCGGTAAGGCGGGCGGCTGGCAGGACGCGGGCGAGCCACGGTTCAATCGGCGCCAGCGGAAGCCGATCGGCGATCAGCTCAAGCCGCTGGCCGGTCGGCGAGTCGCCATCGCCACGCATCTGAACGTCCCCGCCTGGGCGAGCCGGGGCGTCCCCGCCGGAGCGAGCCGGGGCGTCCCCGCCGGAGCGAGCCGGGGCGTCCCCGCCCCCGGCCGAGTCCGGATGGAGATGAAACTTAAACCGCCCCGGCGTCGCGGCGAGGAGCACTGCGTCTGACGGCGGCCCGCCGGCGGGTCGTTGACCCGCGGCTAAACTAAGCACGCCGGAGGCGGTGACATCCCACGCGGCGGCGTTGGGGGTGCGTTTAGCCACGGCGTCGAGTGCATCGATTCGCCACTGCTGGCCGCTCGCCAGGTCGCGACCGTAGACCGTGCCTTGGGTGATGACGACTTCGACCGTCATCGCTCGCGGCGAGCCGTCGGCCCGTGCGGGCGCCTGCTGGACCGCGGCGGTGGCGATCTTCTGCAGCAGGTCTTCCAGGTTGCTGCCGCCCTCGCGGGTGTCGAGCTGCATGACCGGCCGCGTGATCTTGATCGTGCCCAAGTCGTCGGGATCGGCGAACAGGCCGATGAGCGAGCGACTGGACTCGACGGTGTCGGCGCCGAAGAGGGGCGCCCCGCTGGGGTCGAGCACAGTCACGCCGGCTAGGGCCTGGCCGGCGGCCCAGGAGAAGCTGGCGTCGCGGCAGGCGATGCGACCGGCGCCCGGCGGCAACGCGCCGGAGAGAACGACGTTGCGCAGCGCGGTTTTGGCGACGATCGTCGGCGCGGCGATGACGAGCACCGGCAGCGCCAACAGCGCGACCAGCAACCGCAGGCGGCGGCGCGGTCGGCGACGCCGGGGCCGCGACTGCAGCGCGTCGGCATCGTCGTCGGCCAGGTCCGTCGAGTTGGAGCGCCGTCGGGCCATCGGGCGAGTGGATCTTGCGGCTGGCGATGGAAAAGCGATCGAACGGGCGGTCGCGCCGCGGCGCAAGCGCGATTCGGATTCTAGGGGGCCCTGCGAACCGGTCCTAGGCGAGTTCGCACCGGAGGCGCGTGCTAGCTGCGGTCGAGCGGCGCCGGCCAGAGGAATCGGCCTGTTTCCAGGTACGCCACCACCTGCTGCACCGAGTGGTCGCTCTTCCGCTGGACGGCTTCGTGCGAGTTGAACGCGTTGTGGGGCGTACAGATGCAATCGTCGCG
>QEVI01000191.1 GCA_003576855.1 Planctomycetota bacterium | reverse complement strand
GACCACCATTGGTTAATCAAATCGGTCAATCGAACAACCGTTTCGGGGTGGGTCGCGGCGAGGTTGTTTTTCTCGAAAGGGTCTTTTTGTAGGTCGTAAAGTTCGGGGCGCTCGCCGTTTTTGGGCAAGACTAGCTTCCACCAGCCGTCGATGCACCAGCGGTAGAGCAGGCTGGCTTGGGGGTGGTCGAGGTCGGCCACATCGTGCTCGAAAATCTCGCCAAAGAGCGTTTCTCGCGCCGGCGCCCCGGTTTCGGCGAACTCCATCAGGTTCACACCCGGTAAGCCGCGGGGCGGCTCCACGCCGCAGGCGGCGAGGATGGTCGGCGCCAGGTCGATGCTGCTGACGAGCGTGGCGTCGTCGCGGCGCGGCGCGATCTTGCCGGGCCAGCGAAGCATGATCGGCGTGCGGACGCCGCCGTGTACGCGCGGCATGCCGTCGTACGGCATCTTGGGGCTGTTCCACATCCTGCCGCCGGCGCTGGCGTGGCTCTGGCGGCTGGTGGCGCCGCGCGGCTACGCCAATCCCAGCATCGTCGACGCCGGCGAAATGGGAAGCGAGGGCGTCGGCTCGTACTGGCCGTTCGCCACCGGGCGGCGCGTCGCGCAGGCATCCATTCTGCTGAAGCAGTTCGAGGAAACCTTGCGGGTCCGCTACGTGCTGTGCCCCAACCAGCACGTCGGCGCCTGGGAAGTCGGCTTCATGCCGCAGTGGATCGCCCGCGAATACCTGGCCCGTCGCGGCACGGCGAAGTTCCGGCCCGAACAGCTTCAGCCGGCCCGCTGCCCGCTGCTGGGGCACGCGCTGTTCCAACTGCAGGTCGAAGGCCGCATGATCCCCCGCTGGTTCCTGCAGGTGAACACGCAGCCGGAAGTCGGCGACGAAGCCTACGACGCCGGCGCCGCGATGCTGCAGCAGTTCTTCGACAAGCAGCTCAAAAAGTACCTCGACGACGAGCTGCCGCAGCTTGGCCGCGAGATCATCCAGTGCTGCCTCGACCGCGGAACGGTGGACGACTACGAACGGCTGATGCCGGCCTTATGAGATCTCGAGCGAAAAAGCAGCGCTCTTCATAAGCGTACACGTCTACGCTTCAATCTCCAACACAGCGCCGTTTTCTCCGAGCATCGGCCACACGGAATCGTTTCTCTGCGTCGTGGGAATCGGCTTGGCACGGCGCCCCGCGCCACGGAAAATACAAGCGCCGCTGTCGCTCTTCTTCCGTTCATCCACCGTTCGGCGCGGCCGCAGCCGAACCCATTGGCCTCGGCGGACTTGTGCAGGTTCCCATCCGCTGGGCTGCCGTCGAGGGAAGCCCACTGGCGGACGCCGGCAATACAACCGACCTGTTGATGACCCGCACGCTGTTGTCGAACGCTTTTCTGAACCAGGGCGGCGTGAGCCTGATCTCCGGGCTTCGCTCCCGCACGACGTTCCCCGTGATTGACGACCCCAACGCCCCCAATAGCACGGAGGCGGCCAACGGCGCCGAGCTGGGCGACGTGCAAGCGTCGGACCCCAACACCCGAGAGCTCCGCCGGGTCCGCCGCAATGCCAGGCAAGCCTACGACCTCCCTCTGGTCCCGGATCGGCGTCGCGGGATCCTCGGCATCGCCGCCGGCCGATTCAACGGCGACAACGGCATGCCCGCCAACGCCATCGGCTGGGGCTCTCATTTCCGCAATTTGTTCATCGTCGAGGACCCGCGCCGATCATCGCTGGTCCGCGCTCCCGTTCCGGTGACCGATCCGCTGCCGCTGAGCGTGCTCGACTTCGACGCCGTGATGGTCGCCCACGAGTCGGGGCACGTCTTCGGCCTCGATCACCGCATGGCGAGCGACGCCGTCATGAATCCCACGATCGGCTCGTGGCCCGTCGGCGCCTTTCCGATCTTCGGCCCGGGCGAGCGCGCGAGCATGCCCGTTGCCGCAAGCTGGATTGAAGGCGCCCGCGTCGATCCGCCGGGCGTCTTCGAGCCCGGACCTGTCCTCGGCGACGAAGTCCTCGACCTGCACGCCGGCGACGAGAACCCCAATTCGATCCCCGAACACCTCGATCTGGACGGCGCCGCCACGAGCTTCAACCAACAGACTAACCGCGTGACGTTCGAGCTGGAGCTGTGGGGCCGCATTCCCGAGGCCAACCTGGCCGCCCCGCTGAACTACTGGACGCTGATCGACCGCGACTGCAATAAACAAACCGGCGCGCCCAGTTCGCTGGTCAATCAACTGGGATTGGCCACTACGTTCGGCGGCGCCGAGCTGATCGTGCGCACTACCGTGACTAACGACGGGCAGGGCCTTGCGACCACCGGCCAGGCTTGGGAAGTCACGGGGAATCAGGTCATCAACGTGCCGGTCGCGGGCGTCTCGCATTCACTGCTGCGGGACTCGCTGCGGCCGATTCTCGCCGCCGGCACAACGCCGACCAGCGTGGAACTGCCGCTCAACGACATCATTGTCGCCGAGCTGGACAACGGCGTCCTCAGTAACGCCTTCACGCTGGGCAGTCCGTTCAAGATACAGTTTGCGATTCAAGAAGCCGGCGCCAATCCAATAGTCTGGGACCGGCTGGACGAGCAAGAGCAGGGTCTTCCCTCGGTGTTCGAGGCGCCGGAGTATCCCAACGCGTACGTCGTCGACGGCCAGGGCAAGCCCATCGTCGGCCAGTTCGCGCCCGGCGCCCTCGTGAGCGCCGCCGCCGACGGCCTGCTGCCGAACCACCCGTTTGAGGTGTACGTCGGCAGCGACCTAGCAGCGCAAGGCACGGCGGGCGCGAGCGGACAGGCGACAATTCAATTCAGCCTCGCCGCCAATGCCTCGCCCGGCCTGCACGCTCTGACGTTCGTCAGCGCGGGAACCGCCCGCGCCGCCGGCAACTTCTTGGAAGTGATCGACGTCTCCGGCGGCAACGGCGATTTCGACGGCAACGGCCTGGTCGACGCCGACGACCTCAACCACCCGGTGCTCGGCTGGAAAGCCCGCCACGCCGAACTGGGCGGCTCGGCGTTCCTCGCTTGGCAACGCGCTTACGGAATCGCCGTCCCCGTCAGGAACCAGTCGATGGCCACGCCCGAGCCCGCAAGCCTGCCACTGCTGATGGCGATAGCCGCGTGCGCGGCGACGCGCCCCGTCGCACGCCTTTTCCCGAGACGGGTTTTGAAACGTAGCGTGTAGGGGCATTCACCCCAGTCCACGCACGCGTCCACCGAAAACGGCAAGACCAGCCGGTGCAACGCCCCTGATAGCACCCGCGCTAGTCAAGCTTCCGCGCATTTCCGCCGAAATGCGGCGCCCGACAAGCCGCATGGCCTATGCACACCCGCCGCGCGCGGCTTAGCGCTCCCGCCCACGCATCCCCAGCCCCCGCCGCGCGCACCGACATTTTTCTCAAATTCTCGCTAATCGCTTTCAGCCGCAGCGCCCGCACCGCTATATTGCGACCCTCGCGTCGCCGCCGCGCCGAGCCGTTCTCCTCCGCCGTTTCAGCCGCCATCGGTCACTCGTAACAAAGGTGTCACATGCCCGCACGCATCGGCATGCGCCGTTCGTCTTGCGCTCGTCGTCCGCTGGCTGTGGAAGCGCTGGAACTGCGGCTGGCGCTGTCGGCGTATTACGACTACGCCATCCTGGCCCAATCTGGCGGCAACCTGACGAGCATCGCCTCCAGCGCGTCGATCAACCAGCACGGCCAGGTCGCCTTCGTCGCCAACAACGCCGATGGTCAAAGCGTCTATATCGCCAGCGAAACCGCCGCACCGGCGATTGTTACGTTTCCCAGCCCCAGCAGCACGCGGACCTACGGCAACGAAGTGCAGATCAACGACTTCGGCCAGGTCGCCGCGATCGACGGCATCGGCGGCCAGCGGCTGGCGCGAATCTGGGACAGCGACAACCCCGGCGACTTCACCATCATCGGCCGCTCGTCCGCGCCCCGGCTCGATACGACTCACTTCGACGGCATGGGCAACTTCACGGGCATCACCAACGACGGCCAGGTCGTCTTCGCCGGCCTGGAAAGCCCGCTGCCGCCCGATCCTTCGTTCTGGGAGATTCACCTAAGCAACAGCCTCGTAGATCGCCGCGACGTTTTCAGTCTCTTCACGGAAGTCGTCGAGTACGGCATACCGCCCGGCGCGTTCTTTCGCATGCGCGCCGCCGACGGCGACAAGGTCGTCGCTTCCAACCGCCAAGGCGGAACCACGACGCTCGCGCTGTTCGACGTCACCGGCTCTGATAGCTCCGAGACGCTGGCGTCAACCGCCGCGGGCTGGGCCGAGGTCGGCATCCGCCCCGGCATTTCCGACGACGGCAGCGTGGTCGCCTTTGTCGGCGACGCGGGCGCTGGACGCGGCGTGTACCTCAGCTTTCTCAATGAAGTCGGCGCCCGCCAGACCCGGCTCATCCTCGCCGTCAACGCCGGCGTGCCGCTCGGCCGCGACGCCGCCGGCGCCCCGATCCACTTCAGCGATCTCGACCTCGACGCCCGCGTGGGCGTCGAAGTCTTCCACAATAGCAGCGGCGCGCCCGATCGGTTCGAGCCGGGCGAAACGCTCGTCCTGTCGTTCATCGGCACGCCCAAACACGCCAGCAAGGACAACCCCGAGACCAACGCTCCATTCCTGTTTACCAACCAGCGCGGACTGTGGACGATGAAAGTGGACGCCGCCTGGCAGCGCGCCACCGGCGCCGGCCCCGTCACGTACAACTACTCGAGCGCAATTCCGGTCGTACAGATCGGCGACAAGATCGACGGACAGGTCATCGACGACTTCGGCGTGAACGACCCGCTGGCGAAGGCGACCGCAGCGCACGTCGGCCCCGCTGACCACCAGTTGTCGTTCTGGGCGAAATCGGGAACCACTGATCTCATCGTCCGCGCCGCTCAACTTGATACCGACGACGACGGCCTGTTCAACCACTGGGAAACGCACGGCGTCGACGTCGATCAGGACGGCAACATCGACCTGTCGCTGCTCGGCATGGCCAACCCCATGCGCAAGGACCTGTTTCTGGAAATCGACTGGCTGCCGGACGATCCCGTCTCCGGCCGGACGTTCGCGCCGCAAGCCGGCGCCATCGACCATCTGGTCGACGCCTTCGCCAATGCGCCCGTCGCCAACCCAACCGGCTCAAACGGCATCACCGTCCACGTCGACGCCGGCGCCGGGCTGTCCCGCAACATGAGCGCAGCGCCAGGCGGGCTGCAAGGGGGCGATCTCATCACCGAGGCGGGCACGGGCAACCATATTCACGCCATCTACCTCGGCGCGCCAGGGATAACGCTCGCAGGCGCCGACGCCTGGGGCCGCCCCTACGTCACCCGTTCGGTCGACGACGTCAAGGACAACTACTTTGGAACCACCACGAACCGGGCTCGCGAACTGGTGTTTCGCTATGGGATCTTCGGCGATCAGATTCTGGAACGCACGCAAAGCGGGACCTATGTCCTCGGCGCTTATTCCGGAGAGGCAGAATTGGGCTTCTTCGGCGACGGAAGTGATGAAACGTTCGCTGGGAACGACTTTGTCGTCACCCTGGGGCCGTTTCCCATTCCGACGACGCTGCGCATACCGCCGTCTGGGTTCTTATCCACGTCCCTCGTACCGAGTTGGTTCTTCCAGGGGCAAACGCTCATCCACGAGCTCGGCCATACGCTCGGCCTCTTGCACGGCGGCGTCGACAGCGTCACGTCCCCGCCAGCCACCTTCCAAACGCACGTGCCTGCGAACTTCAGGCCGGCGTACCGCAGCGTCATGAACTACGCGTACCAGCTAGCTCCCGACGCCGGCGGCAACCTCGTCACCGCTTATGCGGCGTCCGGCGACCCCGTCTACGACGACTGGGCCAACCTTCGCATGGACTTCGTCCGCTACTTCGACGTCTTGAACAACACGCTGAATCTCACGGCTCGCGGCCTCTCGACCCCTCCGCCGAAGCTTGAAGTGATCACCGCCTTCGACGTCATCGCTTCGCTCTCGCCCAGCTCAAGCGCCGATTTCGACGGCGACGCCGTCGTCGATGGCGCCGACTTTCTCCGCTGGCAGCGCGGCTTTGGCTCCGTCGACGCCGCCGCCACTCGCGAAAACGGCAACGCCGACGGCAACGCGACCGTCGACGCCGCCGACCTGGCCGTGTGGCGAGACCAATACGGCGGCGGCTCGCCGGCCGCCGCAAGCGCCGCCGCGCGGGCCGCAGCGCTCGACCAGGCCTACGCCGCCGGCGACCTCGCCTCCTACTTCTACGGCGAGCGCGAGCCCGCCTTCCGGCCCTTGCGGCGCCTACGCTTCCGCGGCTGAGCCGGCCGGCGCGCGCCGCCAGTCAGTTTGGCCGTAGCCCGACGCCCGCCGGAGGTCGCGCGGACCGCCCATCGTCCTGCCACTACCCGGCCAAGTGCCATCGCAACTGCCATTAATCTTTGTCCCACGCCGCAAGCCCCATAATTGACATGGACTACCACGCCTTATAGCCTTGCCATATCTTGTTCGCCCTCGCGGGCCGCCAAGGCGCCGCCAAACGCGGATTGGCGTCGCCGCGGGCCTCTCATCACGCTCCTTTTCCTGCTACGGCGGCCAATTGCCATGAAGCGGAAGCCACAGCCCTTGAAGCGGCATCGCGTTCGTCCCTCGCTGGAAGCCCTGGAGGCGCGGCTCTGCCTCAGCGTCTACTACGACTTCCACGTCGTCGCCCAGACGGGCAGCCAGTTCTCCTCGCTCGGCGCCGGTCCGTCGATCAACAGCGCCGGCCAGGTAGCGTTTCAAGGCTCCTGGCACAACTCCACGCTCGGCGCGACGGTCGATAACGTATTCGTGTACCATCCCGCCCTCGCAGGGCCAGTGAACCTGATGCGCCAGCAGTATGAGCAGCCCAATTCCGGCCCGGCGCCGGTGCAGACGTTCGCCGAGTCGGTGCAAATCAACGACAACGGCCAGGTCCTTGCCCGACGGACGCTGCAGGCCGAAGGCAATTTGCTTACGCCCCCTTTTTCGCCCGTCGTCGTACCGCTGTCGTACCTGGAAAAGTGGAACGCCAACAACCTGGCATCGCCTCCCGTGCAAACGGTGATGGCCAGCGGCTCCAGCCTCGGCTCGTTCTTCACGAACATCACCAACCCCGACTATGCGGAAGCCGAGCCGACGCCGCTCGACGTCTTTTCGCCGTACAGGCTCATTTACCCGGAGAGCAGCATCAACAACCAGGGCCATGTCGTGTTCACCGCGCAGCGCGACGACGGAACAATCCTCCACACCGGCCCGCATTCGACGGGAGCTCGCTTCCTGGGCACCGCCATCAGCACCGGCGTGCGCCCGCAACCAATGATCGCCGACACCGGCGCGTTCGTCCTCAGCAACGCCACGCCGGGCCAAAACCAGGCCGGCCGCGTCATCGGCGTGTTTCCCAACTACCAATTCGGCACGCTGCAACAAATCGCCAACCCGACCATCGGCTTCACCAGCGTCGGCTCGTACCCGGCGATTAGCGACGACGGGGAAGTGATCGTCTTCGCCGGCACGCATGCCCAACTGGGGACAGGCATCTATGCGTCTATCCGAGACTCTAACGGCCGCTATCTCGATCCGTTTAAAGTTATTGGCGTTACCGTGGCGAATGACGGCCGTGTAGATCTCGGCGAGTCTTGGATCGAAGTTCCGAACGCCCAAGGATTTGGAAACGGCAAGTACGACACGGGCGAAATAGATACGGGGGGCGGTTTTCTCAGCGCTGTGAGCTTCCACTTGCGACCAGGCGTGACCGCAATCGCCAATCGCCCCGGCACATACAAGATTCTGTTTCGCGGGCGCGATGCAGCCGGCGTCGACGGATTGTACGACGTGCGATTCAGCGTGGCTGAATTGCTGACCGTCGGCGGCGTTGTGCCACGCAAGGTCATCCACATCGGAGACAACCTCACTGGTGTGCCTGGAACCGTGCAGGATCTTCGGCTGCACGATTCGGTAAACGATAACGGTCAAATTGTGTTCTGGGCGTCGATGGCGCTTTCTGGCGGCGGAAGCGCAGAAGTGATCGTCGCTGGCGATGAGCGCAGTGACGCCGACGGCGATGGATTGATAGACGATTGGGAGACTGCCGGCATCGACTACAACGGCGACGGGCAACTGGAAGTGAACCTCGCCGCACGGGGAGCGGACCCGTATCGAAAGGACTTGTTCGTGGAAGTGGACGCCATGAGGGGTCGTGGGCCGTTGCCTGCGTTCACGGTTCCTACCGGAATCCCGGCTTCGCTGTTAACGGGGACCGCGCTCGATGGAGTCGTTGAAGCGTTCTATCGGGCGCCCGTCGCCAATCCTACCCCACCGGGACCGACAAGTGCCGCACAGGGTATCAACCTACATCTCGCGATCGATGAACTTACACTGCAAGACGCCCCATGGGGAAGCATCGACGTCACAGGGTGGCCCGCGGAATTCGATACCCTGAAAGCCGCCCACTTCGGTACGCCGGCCGAACGGTCCGCAGCCAATTGGGCCCATGTACGCGCAGCGAAATCCCTGATATTTCGCTACGGCGTTTTTGCGCATTCGTTTTTGGCAACCATCAACGGCGCAGTGACGAACGGGGTCTCGGGCATTGCGGAACTCGGTGACCATCCCAGTGGTGCAACCGGAGGAAATGACTTCATCGTGACGCTGGCAGGGTGGGGGGCGAACGCGACCGCAAGGGCCCACGCTGGAACGTTCATGCACGAACTCGGCCACACACTCGGGCTTCAGCATGGCGGCGATGAAAGCGAAAACCAGTACAAGCCTAACTACCGCAGCGTAATGAATTATGCTTGGCAAACTCCATTCGATGGCGCTTCGTCCCATCCCTTGGTGAATGACTATCGTGCCGCGTGGAGACTGGATTATTCCATAGGCAATCTCAATGCGTTAAACGAAAACCAATTGAACGAGGCGGCGGGACTGGGCGGCGACCCCGGAACGGCGGTCCCGGTAAATCTGCCCGCATTCGACGCAGGAACCGCCCCGCTGAAGCTGGTCGCTATGTCGGGCGAAGCCGACTTCAACCAGAATTCCCCGCTCAAAGATACTGCTCCTTATCAAATGGACATAAATGGCGATTCAAAATTCAGGACGCTAACGGATCACAATGACTGGTCCGCGATCAAGTACGAGTTTAGGGCTGCTCCCGGGTTTGCGGATGGAACGCACGCATCGGCCGAGCCGAATCCTTTGACCCTCGATCTGTTCCAGCAGATTGAAATCGCACTGCAGAACTACGTTGATCCAGGTCCAACCGCCGACTTCAACCAGGATATCCGGATAGACGGAGCCGACTTCCTCGCTTGGCAGCGCGGTTTCGGCATTACCGACGGCGCGGTGCGAGCCCAGGGCGATGCCGATGCGGACGGCGCCGTTGCGGCCGACGACCTTGGCGTATGGCAAGACCAGTTCGGCCAGGGCTCGGGAGGCCGTACGCCCGAAGCGCCGATGCCCGCAAC
The DNA here is from genome assembly GCA_003576855.1 of Planctomycetota bacterium. Lineage (GTDB taxonomy): Bacteria > Planctomycetota > Planctomycetia > Pirellulales > Lacipirellulaceae > Lacipirellula. Next base: position 1,410 of record QEVI01000191.1, on the reverse strand, counting down.
ACTCTACGCCCTCCGCTCCATCGACGCCGTCTACGCCGCCGGCGACCTGACGTCGCTCTTCTACGGGGAGCGCGAACCTGATTACCGCCCCTTGCGGCGGCTCCGCTTCCGGGGTTGAGCCGGCCTTGAATTGAATCGCCCTGCGAGGCGGCCCGGCGCCTCACGCCGCTCGCCGCCGCCCTGCGATTACAAGCGCCGCCACCAGCGCCAGCAGCGGCCCCGCCGGCTCCGGCACGGCTGCCGCCGGCGACAGGCTCTCCGCCTGGTAGCCGTACTGGTTCTTAAAAATCGTCAGGTCGGCCCCATTCACTTGGCCGTCGCCGTTGGCGTCCCCCTGCGCCTTGGTGGCGCCGGCCGCCAGGCCGAAATTCCGCTGCCAGGTGAGCAAGTCGGCGCCGTCGACGTCGCCATCCTCGTCGAAGTCGGAGTTGCCCAGCGTCGCGTTGCCGAACAACAGGTCGAACGAGTATCCCGCGCCCGCGTCGTTGGTCGTTAGCGACAGGCTGAACACCAGGTCGAGATTGCCGACCACGTTGCCAAATGCGTTAGAGCCTAAGTCGAGAATCTGGTCGTCGAGAAATGCGTTGGCCGCGGCCACCGTGGCGAACGTTTCATTCACCACCAGGACGCCCTCGCGGGTAATCTGGAATTGCAGCGAGTCGAATCCCGCGCCCTGCGACGTCGTGTCCAGCAGCGCCACCAGCAGGTTCTGCCGCGGATTGACAAGCTGGTTCAGGTCGATCGAAAACCACGCGGTGCTGGTGTACGTCTTGCTCGCCGCGCCGGCGGTGAAGGCCCCGCCTAAGGTCACCAGGCCGAAAACATCGCTCGACGCGCCGGCCAGCGTGTCGCCCGCCAGGTTGAAATGCGGCCGGGCGTTCAGATTGCCGGCGAAGTAATCGAGCGCATCGGCCATCTGCGGCAATCCCGTGGCGAACGCGCTGGCGTGGATGCCAGCCGCATCCGTGGCGTCGGAGGCCGGGGTCGACACGATCGCCCGTGAATCGGCATGGGTCGTACTGACCACCGGCGCGACGGTCTGCGCGCGAACGCTCGTCACCAGCCCGCCGCCGGACTGCGCATCGGCGGTGGCCGTGCCGCTGGTCCCCGTCGCGTTGGCCTGGGCCACGGCGGTACCTTGCAGGGCGCCCGTCGGGCCGTTGCCGGCGTCAGCCATCGCCGTAGCGTTGGCGGCGGCCGTACCGGTGGCGTTGGCAATCGCCGTGGCGTTGCCGCCGAATCCTCCCGGACCGGAGCTCGACGCCCCGCCGTTGCCGCCGGTGGCGGTCACGTTGGCCGCCACCGTGCCCGGCCCGGTGGAGCTGGCCGTCCCCGTCGCCGCGGCGTCACCACCCCCCGCGCCCAGCCCGAAGCTGCCGCTGGCGATGGCGCCGCCGTTGCCGCCTTTGG
>QEVI01000190.1 GCA_003576855.1 Planctomycetota bacterium | reverse complement strand
TGGAATGACCTAGCCGAGCGGGTGCTCGACGGCTATGAACTGACGGGCGACGATGCCCTCGCCGTGCTCTCGGCGCCGGACGAGGAGGTGCTCGACCTCTTGGCGGCGGCGTACAAAGTGCGGCGGCGGTATTTCGGCGCCAGCGTTCAACTGTACTTCCTGATGAACGCCAAGAGCGGCCTCTGTCCCGAAGACTGTGGGTATTGTTCGCAGTCGAAAGTCTCCGAGGCTGAAATACCCAAGTACAACATCCTCAGCCGCGACAAGATACTCGCCGGGGCGGCCGCGGCGGCCGAGCGGCAAGCCAAAACGTACTGCATCGTCATCTCGGCCCGCGGCCCTAACGAGCGGGAAATGGCGGCGGTCGAGCAGATCGTGCCGGAGATCAAAGCGAAGTATGGGCTCGACATCTGCGCGTGCCTGGGGCTGCTCACGCCGGAGCAGGCCGCGCGGCTGGCGGCGTGCGGCGTCAACCGCGTGAACCACAATCTCAACACCAGCGAGCAGTACTACGGCGAAATCTGCACGACGCACACCTACCAGGACCGCGTCAACACGCTCAAGGCCGTGCGCCAGGCGGGCATGGAGCTTTGTTCCGGCGGCATTGTCGGCCTGGGCGAAAGGCCGAAGGACGTCGTGTCGATGGCCCTCGAACTGCGGGACCTGGGCGTGGAGTCGATACCGGTGAACTTCTTGAATCCCATCGAGGGAACGCCCCTTTCCGGGCAATCGGAACTGACGCCCAACTACTGCTTAAAGGTGCTGGCCATGTTTCGCCTCGTGAATCCCAGCCGCGAGATCCGCATTGCCGGCGGGCGTGAGATCCATTTGCGGAGCCTCCAACCGCTGGGGTTATACGCGGCCAACTCCATCTTCATTGGCGACTACCTGACGACGAAGGGACAAATTCCCGAGGCGGACTACGCCATGCTACGGGACATGGGGTTTGAGATAACCACCACCCTCGAGGGCGCTTCGCAGTGCCACGATGACACGCACGTGCATTGATGGCTCAAACGCATGAGCAGGCGATATCCGTTACCGCCTTGAAGCCTTTTCCCAACCGGGGCTAATCGCTTGTTCGGGGCTGGTGCTGTCATCCTACGGCCCCCATTTTTCCCATTCTGATTTACCGGAATTCTTTGCGGGATTGATTTATTTCTCGCAACGCGCATTGCCGATCCTTCAGCACAACGGGCGTTAGCCTCGTCAGGTGAACGTTGTGCAGGGACGCAATTATGATGCGCGGATGCTTCATCGCGGTTTCCATAACGGGTTTGTTGGCCTCCGAAGCGTTGGCGCAAGGCGGCGTCCGGTCTCGCCAGCCGGCTTCGCTCCAAGCACGGTATACCGAACTGCCGCCTGCGGCATCCCGCCCGGCTGGCGCCCCCCGCTACTACGATGCTAGCGTTCTGCCGGCCGCGGCCCAGTCGCCTCGCGAGGCGGCTCAGCGCAAGACCCGCAAAACATCTCCCAGTGCGAGCCGCTCGATTTTCTCAAAGCTGAACCTCCCCAATCTGTTGCCGAAGTCGTTGCGTGGCGACGCGCCCGCCAGCGAACCGGACGAACCTCCCTTGCCGTACGGTCCCGCCAAGGCGGCCGCCGCGCCGCGGTCAGCGGGCGCTGCTACTCGCCGCCCGGCGCCGTCGAACCGGGCGACGGCCAGCACGCGCCAACCGGCGCCGGCAGCGATGTCTTCGCCGGCGCGAGTTTCGCCGCCGGCATCGCCTGCTGCGTCCCGAATTGCTCGCAGTTCGCCGCCGAAGAGCGAGCGTCGCAATGAGCTCGCCGACGCACTGGCCGGATTGAACAAACCGCAGGACTCTCACGAAGTTTCGGAACCAGCGAACGCGCCCGGGGCGGACTATCCCATCGGCGAGGCCATGCCGCCCAGCGGCGATGACGTTGAATTGCCGAGCTACCTCCGCGACGAAGAAGCTGACGCCCCCGCTTCGAGCAGGCCGCGATCCTCGCGTTCGGCGGCTGCGCCGCTGGATGTCCGCGACGCGCTGCTTGCCGCTGAACCAGAGCCCTTAACGAGCAACCAAGAAACGCCCGACGCCGGCGAAGCCTCGGCCGAATCCGGCGACTTGGGGTCAATTCCAGACCCGTCCAAGCCGGCGCCGGCTCGCCGGACTGCCGAACGCCGGGAATCCGCGCCGGCGCCATCGGCTGAAAACCCCGTACCGTCTGGCGCCAAAGAGGCCTTTGGCTCGGTGGACGCCCAAGCGCCCAATGCCGCCTTCGGGGTTGAAACGCCAGAACCCGACGCTCCCGCGGCAACTCGCGGCCAGTCGGCGCCGGCGGTTCGCCGCACTCAGGTCGGGTCGGTGCTTGCTTCCATGGCGCAGCCGGTGATTGTGTCCAGAATCGAGGGGCCGCAGCAAATCGTCGTGGGCAAGCAAGCGGAGTACCGGCTCACCGTGGAGAACAAGGGCGACGCCACGGCCCTGCAGCTCACCGGCCGGATCGTGGCTCCGCCAGGGGCCGAAGTCGTTGATGCCATCGCCAGCAACGGCGTCGTCGAGCGGAGCGCGGCTGCCGCCGACGCGGCCGCCCCGACGCCGAGCGAGATCAATTGGCAGCTTTACGAACTGCCGGCCGGCGGGCGTCAAACGCTCACGTTGCAACTCGTTCCGCGTAGCGGACGCGAACTGAATCTGGGAGTGCAATGGGTCCATGCACCCGTCGTCGCCAGCGCGACCGTCGAGATCCAAGAGCCCCAGCTTCACATGGAAATCGCCGGGCCGGACGACGTCCTGTTCGGCCAGTCGCAGCGGTATGCCCTTACGATCAGCAACCCCGGCAACGGCCCGGCCGAAGAGGTGGCCATCGAGCTGACGCCGCCGGGCGGCGGCAAGGAATCGGCGGTCAAGCATAAAGTCGGCACGCTGGGCGCCGGCGAATCGCGCAAGATCGAGCTGGAGCTAACCGCGCGCGACGCCGGCGAACTAAAGATCCAGGCCGCCGCCAGCGGCGCGGGCGACCTCCACGCGGACGTGGCCAAGACGGTGCTCTGTCGCAAGGCGGAGCTGCAGGTCGATTGGCGCGGACCAGAAAAGAAGTACGCCGGCGCCGTGGCAACGTATTACATCCGCGTGCGCAATCCGGGCAACGCGCCAGCCGAGCAAATCGGCGTACAGATGGTTCTCCCGACGGGCGCCGAGCTCGTCGAGGCCAGCGAGGGCAACGTTTGGGACGCGGATCGGCGCTGCGTGGTCTGGAAAACGGCGGCGCTCAAGCCGGGCGAAGAACGGTTCATGGAGCTGCAATGCCGACTGACGCAGCCCGGAATGAACACGCTGCAACTGACGGCGCAAACCGCGTCGGGCAACCTCAGCGACGCCAAGAGCGTACCGGTGAACGTCGAGGCACTGGCCGATCTCAAGCTGGAGGTGATCGACCCCAAGGGCGTGATTCCCGTTGGCGAGGAGGCCGTCTACGAGATCCGCATCGCCAACCGGGGGATGAACGCGGCGCGCGGGGTCAACGTCGTCGGCATGTTCTCCGAGGGGATCGATCCGACGCAGGTCGAGGGCGCCCAGCACACGATGCGCGACGGCCGCGTGACGTTCCGTCCGATCGACTCGCTGGCCGCCGGAAGCGACGTCGTGCTGAAGATCAAGGCCAAGGCGTCGAAGGAAGGGACGCACGTCTTCCGCGCGGAAGTGACCTGCGACGAACTGGAGGCCAAGCTCGCCGCTGAGGAGACGACGCGGTTCTTCAACGACCAAGAGCGGTGGGCCGATGCGTCAACGGCGTACTCCGAGGCCGCCGGTACGCAGATCCGCTGAGCGGCAAGACCCGTGCTATGCTCGGAACGACGCGTGCGGCTGTTTGACTTTCCGCCCGGCAGTCCGCTAGGGCGGCGCCGGAAGCGCTCGCCAGGCCAGCTTCACGCAACCTGCAACGGGCTGCGCAACAGTCGTCACGGGGTCGGGCTTGAGCGACAGGGCGCTTAATCGGCCCATCAGCCGGACGCGCAATCGCTCGCTGCCGCAAATCACTCCGCCGGCCAGCGCCAGGGGAAAGCTGCGGCCCAACTGGAGTTGCTCGACGAGCGTGCCGACCATGGCGGCCAGCTCGTCGGCGGCGTCGTGAACGATATGCAGCGCGACGGCGTCGCCCTCTCCTGCCGAGCGTTCGACGCAGTCCGCCAGGCTGGCGATGGCGCCGCGGACGTTGCCGGTTTGCTCCAGCGCGCCGAGCATCGCCCGCGGCTCGGAAACCTGCAGCCGCTCCAGCACGGCGGCGGTGATTGCCGTGGGTTGGGCCCGTCCGTCGGCCGCACGGGCGACGGCCTCGAGGGCCCGCCGGCCGATCCAGTAGGCGCTGCCTTCGTCGCCGTAGTGGTAACCCCATCCGCCGACGACGAGCCGCTGGCCGCCCGGGGAGACGCCGATGGCGGCCGAGCCGGTGCCGACGATCAAGGCGGCGCCCCAGCCGGCGGGCGTGCCCTCGGCCAGGACCGGTTCGACGTCGTGTTCAAACCGCACCGTCGTGGCGAGCTGTCGCCGGTCGGCCCAGAGGGCGATTTTGTCGCGCATGCTCTGATGGCCGGCGCCCGACAGCGCCAGCAGCGCGACGTCTACCGTGAAGGAGCCCAGCTTCGCGTCGGCCCAGGCGGCGTCGATGGCAGCGCCGAGGTTGTGCAGAGCGATTTCCAGGCCGACGGCACGAGGGTTGGAGGACGCCCCGCGGCCTCGGCCAAGGACATGGGCCGTCCCACGCGCGTCGAATCGCACGAGCCAGGCGTCGGTTTTCGTGCCGCCGCCGTCGACGCAAATTGCGAAACGATCGCTCATTGCGGTCCTCTTAGGCACTGGCCATCGCCGAGCAGCCGGTTGTACAAGTGCCGGCCGGCCACGCCGGCCGGGCGGCGCCGGAGGCAAATTTGCCTCCGGCTAGAAGTAGCGTATCACGCTTGGGCGACTTGGCGTTGCTAACGTGGCCAGTCGCCACGTCGGCGCACCAATCAAACCTTGCCATTGGCGTGGACGTCGCCGCTTTCCAGCGCCTGCCGCAGATGTCCCCGGGCCGCCTGCAGCGCGGCGCGGGCATCGTCGGGCGACAGCCCCAAGCGGTGCGCTACGATGGCCGTTTTGACCTCGCCCCGGCAGCGCTGGAGCAACTCGGCCGCTTCGCCTGGCGTTACGCCGGTAAGCGTGCAGATGATTCGCTTGGCTCGCTCCAACAGCTTAGTGTTCGTGGCGTTGAGGTCCACCATGAGATTGCCGTAGGTCTTGCCCATCAACACCATGGCGCCGGTCGAGAGCATGTTGAGGACCATTTTGGTCGCCGTGCCGGCCTTCATCCGCGTGGAGCCGCTCAGCACCTCCGGTCCGACGACCGGGATGATGCTCAGGTCGGCGCTGGCCCGCAGCAGGGCGTCGCGATTGCAGGCCAGCCCGATCGTGTAGGCGCCTTGGCTGCGGGCATAGTCGAGGGCGCCGAGGACGTAGGGGGTGCGGCCGCTCGTGGCGATGCCGACCAGCACGTCGTGGCTGCACAAGTCGATCTTGCGCAAATCCTCCGCGGCCATTTGCGGTGAGTCTTCGGCCCCTTCGACGGCTTTTAGCATCGCCCCGGGGCCTCCTGCAATGATGCCGACTACCTGCGCCGGATCGGTGCGGAAGGTGGGAGGGCACTCCGCGGCGTCGAGCAATCCCAGCCGACCTGAGGTGCCTGCGCCGATGTAGATCAGCCTCCCGCCGTGCGAGAGACGATGGGCGATGACCTCAATCGCCTTGGCGATATGCTCGGCTTCTTGAGCGACGGCGGCGGCGCACTTGGCGTCTTCCTCGTTGATCAACCGCACCAATTCCAACGGCGCGAGGCTGTCGAGGCGTTCGGACGCGGGGTTTCGCGCTTCGGTGGTGAGGTGTTCCAGCATGGAATCGATTCTAGTAACGGACCAGTCAGGGAGACAGATTGGCTGCGCGAAAGTGAGTAAAGTCTGCGCGTGGCCCGGTTCGTCGCCGAGCCGCGAGGTTATACTGTAGGTGCGACGGGCCGAGTCATCCCGGCGGCGCCGGCGCCGCCGCGTTCAGGCCGGCGCAGCGGCCCGCCTCGCCCACCGTTGCATGGGTCGGCTATTTACTTAACCGCAAAACGCCCATGTATTTATTCGCCGCTTCGACGTCGGGATCGCCGCTCCACCCCGTCGATGTCGCAGTGGTCGCCGTCTACTTGCTGGCCATGCTTGCCGTGGGCGTGTGGGTCGGGCGCGGGCAGCGGACGACGAAGGATTACTTTCTGGGGGACCGCTCGCTCCCCTGGTGGGCCGTGCTGCTGTCGATCGTCGCGACCGAGACCAGCACGGTGACGTTTTTGAGCATTCCCGGCGGGGCGTACGCGGCCGGCGGCGACCTTCGGTTCCTGCAAATCACTTTTGGGTACATCGTCGGTCGGGCGCTGGTGGTGCTGGTGTTGCTGCCGCTCTATTTCCGCGGCGAGCCGTTCACGGCGTACGAGGTGCTCCAGCGGCGGTTTGGCAAGTTCTCACGCCGCGCGACTTCCGCGTTGTTCCTGGTAACTCGCAACTTGAGCGACGCGCTGCGGCTATATCTGTCGGCGCTGGTGCTCCAGGCGGCGATGGGGCTGGATCTGGCCAGTTCGATCGTCATCATGGGCGTCGTCACGCTTGTGTACACCTACATTGGCGGCGTAAGGTCGGTAGTTTGGAACGATTGCGTGCAATTTGCGATTTATATTCTCGGCGCCTGTTTGGCGCTGCAGCAGATCATCGCTAGCCTGCCGGGCGGCTGGGAAGGGTTTCGCCAGTTCGGCCAGGAGCACCATAAGTTCAGGCTGCTGGACTTCGATTTCACGATGCTGAAGCCGACGATGACCTTCTGGGCGGGGCTCATCGGCGGGGCTTTTCTCACCGGCGCCACGCACGGAACAGATCAACTCACCGTGCAGCGGCTGTTGACCGCACGCAGCCAAACTAGCGCGGCGGTGGCGCTCATCGCCAGCGGCGCGGTCGTCTGCCTGCAGTTTGCGTTATTCCTGATCATCGGCATCGGGCTGGCAGCGTTCTTCGCGAGCCATCCCGCCGGCGCCGCGGAAATCGAGAGCAACGACCAGGCGTTCGCCTATTACATCGTGCATTACCTGCGCCCTGGCGTGGTCGGGCTGACGCTCGCCGCCGTGTTTTCCGCGGCGATGTCGACGCTTTCCGGTTCGTTGAACTCTTCGGCCACGGCGCTGGTGAAGGACTTCATCATTCCGCTACGTCGGCGTCCGCTGAGCGAAACGGCTGAGTTCCGCATCTCGAAGATCGCTACCGGGCTCTTCGGCGTGATTCAGATCGGCATCGCGCTGGCCAGCCACTTGCGAAACGCCGATCGGAGCATCGTCGAAAGCGTGCTGACGATCGCCGCGTTCACCAGTGGCCCGATGCTGGGCCTCTACTTGCTGGCGGTGTTGACGCCGCGCGTTCGGGAACGCGCCGCGCTGGCGGCGTTTGCCGCCGGGCTGCTGTTGCTGGCGTACATGGAGTTCAGCACGTGGCCGCGGTGGCCCATTGAGACCCTGCGCTGGCCGCTGGCGGCGCCCATCTATTGGCCGTGGTACGCAGCGATCGGGTCCGTTTTTACGCTGCTGGTCGGCTGTCTACTCAGCTTTACTCCGTTGAATGGTTCTCGCATGGAAGCTGACGCAACATAGGCAATCGGTTTTCGATGAGAAGTTCTTGCGCTCTTGGACGCGGTCTTGCGAGGTTTGTCGCTTGTTCCTGTTTGGCAGCAGCGCTAGGCGCCGTCGCGGCCTGCCCTGCGTTGGGCGAAGCGCCGCTCCGCGCGCCCGAAGAACTGGGGCTCGATGCGAACCAGCTCGATCGTATTGACGGCGTGGTTGCGGAAGAGATCGAAGCCAAACGCCTGCCGGGATGCGTCGTCGCGATCGGACGTGCAGGCGGCATCGGCTTCCTGAAGGCCTACGGCCGGCGTCAGGTCGAGCCGCGCGATGAGCCGATGACGGTCGACACGGTGTTTGACTTGGCGTCGTTGACCAAACCGGTCGCCACGGCGACGAGCGTCATGCTCCTCGTGGAACGGGGCCAGGTGCGGCTCCGCGATCCCGTGGCCGAGCATCTCCCCGCGTTCGGCGCCAATGGCAAGGACGACGTCACGGTGGAAGACCTGCTGGTGCACCGCGGAGGGCTGATTGCTGATAACCCCCTCAACGACTATGAGGATGGGCCCGACAAGGCTTGGGAGCGGCTCTACGGGCTTGAAGCGAAGGAGCCGGGCGAGCGGTTCGTGTATTCGGACGTCGGCTTTCTGGTGCTCGGGAAACTGGTCGAGGAGGTGAGCGGACAAAGCATCGCCGATTTCGCCCGGGCGAACGTGTTCGAGCCCCTCGGCATGAAGGAAACCGGTTATTTGCCGAGCGAGCGGCTGCGTAGCCGGGCGGCCCCCACCGAGAGGCGCGACGAAAAGTGGCTGCGCGGCGAGGTGCATGATCCGCGCGCGGCGCTCCTGGGAGGCGTCGCTGGCCATGCGGGCTTGTTTTCGACGGCGGCCGACCTGGCGATCTACTGCCAGGCCATGCTGCGGGGTGCGGCGGGGAACACGTCGGCCGGCGATGTCATGAGCCACGCTGCCGTGCAAGAGATGATTCGGCCGCGCGACGTGGCGGGCCATCGCCGAGCCCTCGGCTGGGATCATCGCAGCGGTTATTCCACCAATCGAGGCGAGCTGTTTAGCGATCGGGCGTTCGGGCACGGCGGGTTCACCGGCACGGCCATGTGGATTGATCCGGAGCTCGACCTGTACGTGATCTTTCTTTCCAATCGGCTGCATCCGGATGGCGAGGGGAGCGTAAACCCACTCGCCGGGAGGATCGGCGCCATCGCCGCCGCGGCGATTAGCGAAAGAGCACGGCGCGGCGCCTTGGCGGCTAAGGACTCGACCCAAGACGCGCAGAAGTACGCACCGGCTGACGCTGAAGAACTTCGGCCGCTCGCCGGCAGTGCGGCCAACGGCCCGTCGTCAGGTCCGTCGGCCGCGGCGCACGCGACGCAGGAGACGTTAACGGGCATCGACGTGCTCGTCCGCGACGGGTTCGAGCCGCTGCGCGGCAAACGCGTGGGGCTGATCACCAACCACACCGGCCTCAGCCGCGATGGCCGTCGTACGATCGATCTGCTGTACGCCGCGCGCGATATGGAGCTAGTTGCTTTGTTCAGTCCCGAGCATGGCATCGCCGGTAAGCTGGATCAGGAAGGTATCGGCGATCAAGTCGACGCGGCCACGGGCCTGAAGGTCTACAGCCTGTACGACGGGCCTAATCGCCGCCCGAAGGCCGAGCAACTCAAAGGCATCGACACGCTGGCGTTCGACATTCAGGACGTCGGCGCCCGTTTCTACACGTACATATCGACGATGGCGTGGGCCATGGAGGCCGCGGCGGAGCATGGTTTGAAGTTCGTCGTGCTCGACCGGCCCAATCCGATCGGCGGCGCCGCGGTTGAAGGGCCGATCGCCGACGCCGGCCGCGAGTCGTTCGTCGGATTTCACACGATTCCGTTGCGGCACGGCATGACCGTGGGCGAGCTGGCGGCGATGTATCGGGCCGAGCGCGCGTTGAACGTGGACCTGGAAGTAATCCGGTGCCAGGGCTGGCG
>QEVI01000189.1 GCA_003576855.1 Planctomycetota bacterium | reverse complement strand
GGAGGGCTTCGCCGGTCCGGTCGACGCCTCGGCGTCCTCAACGCCGGCGGCGCGCCTGGCGATGACAACTGCCGGGTCGGGTCCGCGGCGCGGGCTCCAGGTGACGCTTGACGCGAGGGAGACGCCGATTCCGGCTCGCTGCCTGGCGCCGTTCGTGCCCGGCTTCGGACGAGTCGGCGAGGACGCGGGTTTTCAGGGCGTTATACGTTGGTCGGCCGACGTCACCGAGGCCACGGCAAGCGCCCAAGGCGTCTTGCGCGGGGTCGACTTCGCCGCGGTGCTGCCGATGGGTACGCCGCACCGACTCGCCGGCACGGGGACGATCGAGCTCGGCGAGTGGAAGTGGCGCGGCGCGAAGGTGGTGCGCCTGGCGGGCATCCTGCGGGTGAAGGACGGGCAGGTCAGCCCTTCACTAGTAGACGCAGCCGTGACCAAGCTGTTTTGCCAACGCAACAGCCAAACCGCGGCTGACTCAGCGACGGCGGACATGCTTCCGCTGGATGAACTAGCGTTGCGATTCGAGCTGGACGGAGAGGGGCTGCTGTTCACTGGCCAATGCCCGCTAACATCGGCCGGCGTTGAGGGTTGCCTCGCGGTGAGCCGAGGACAACCGCTAATCGTGGAGCCGGCGTACGAGACCTTCCCTAGTCCGACTGGGAAGGCGTTTCGATTTCACCTGGCCCACCTCGTGCAAGCGCTGGCGGCGCCGGCGGCGATTGGCGTTCCTGCGTCCCAGGAGGCGATCGAAATCGCCCGGCCGCTCCCCTTGCCGCCGTGGCGGCCATCGTTAATACGGTAACGCCCGGGGGCTTCAGCACGCCCATAACGGACATCGCTCGGCGCAAGCAAAACGTGCCGGCCAACATCGTTGAGGGCTTCAGCATGCCGCGGCGATGCGTGCCAGCGGCGGCAATCTGGCGAGAGCTTGCCGGTTGCACCGCAATTGCTGCCGCTCCACGGGCCGCCGAGCCGATGCAAGTGACAGAGCTTGTGACGGCGCAGCCTCCGCTTGACCGGATCGCGTCGGCGCCGCTCCGGCCGATCGTTAATCGGCGGCTGGAGCGATTCACGCAATAGCCGCGGCTCAACGAGCCGACGGCGCGTAATAATTGGGTCATAATGCAATCGTGTTTTCCCGTTTGATAACCTCCTCGCTGGCCTTCGCGGCCGCTGCCTGGTTTAGCGCCTCTCCGGCGTCGGGTCAGTCGCTCGGTACGGAAGATTCCTCGCGGCCGCTTGTCTCGGAGAGCTTGCTGCCGCCATCGGCCTATGTGGCGCTACGGCAGCCCGAACCGCTGCAGCTGCCCGACTCCGCTCCCGAGGCGGACGGCCTCACGCTGGAGGCCTTGGAATCGCTGGCGTTGGCCGATAACCCTGCCCTGGCCGAAGCGGCTGCTGAAGTCCGCGCAGCTCGTGGCGAGCAGTACCAGGCGGGGCGACCGCCGAACCCGACATTCGGCTACCTGGGCAGTGAAATCGGGAACGACGACAAGGCGGGCCAACAGGGCTTCGTCGTCGGACAGGAATTCATCCGCGGAAACAAGCTGGGGCTCAGCAGCGCCGTCGCCGCCCGCGAGGCTGAACGTCGCGAGCAAGTCTACGCAGCCCGGCAGCGACGCGTGCTGACGGACCTGCGGATCGCCTTCTACGAGGCGTATCTTGCCCAGCGGCGCGTCGAACTGGCGGCGAACCTGCAAACCATTGGTCGCCAGGCCGTGGCCACAGCCAAAACGTTGATCGAGGCCCAGGAAGGCCGTCGTACCGACTTGCTGCAAGCGGAAATCGAAGGCGAGCGGGCCGCTGCCGACCTGGCTCAAGCGGAGAGCACCGTCCGCGGCGCTTGGCGGCGGTTGGCCGCGCTGGCCGGCCACCCGGAGCTGCCCTACGAACGGCTTTCCGCTGATATCGACGCGCTTCGCTGGACGGCCTCCTGGGAAGAAACGCTGGCAGAACTGCTGCGCGACAGCCCCGAGATGGCCGAAGCCGAGGCGGAAGTCCGACGAGCTCGCGCCGCGTTGGCTCGTGCCTGCGTTGAACCCGTGCCGGACGTCTCGGCGCAGGCTTCGGTGCAGTACGACGCGGCCACCGACTACACGGTCGCCGGCGCCCAGGTGACGCTGCCGATTCCGCTCTGGAATCGCAATCAAGGCGGAATTGCCAAGGCAGAGGCGGAACTGGTCGCTGCGCGGCGGCGTGCAGAGAAAGTGGAGCTGCGGCTCCGCCGTGATCTTTCGCAGCATTACCAGCAATACGAGGCGTCCCGGGCCCGCGTCCAGGCGTTCCAGGGGGAAATCCTGGATCGCGCCCAGCAAAACCTGCAGCTTGCCACCGAAGGCTACCGAGCCGGCGAGCTGTCGTTTCTGGACTTTCTTACGGTGCAGCGGACTTACTTCCAGGCGAATCTGGAGTATTTGAGCGCCTTGGGCGAACTTAGCCAAAGCGTACAAATGCTCCATGGGCTGCTTTTGGCCGGCGGCTATAATGACATGGCCGATTGAGGCCGATAAGCGCCGTACGGACTGTCGAGAGGTTCCGCTGCGCTGCGGCTAGTCGATGCCGTTTCCGTGCCTGCCGTCACGGGTCGAATTACCCTGCCCATGCAAGCTTTCGTCGCCCAGGTGACCGTCGCCGCGCTGCTGGCTCACGCCGCTGCAGGGTGCTGCTGGCATCATCAGCATTTCAGCGAAAGCTCTGCCCAGCCGCCTGCGGTGAAGCCGGTGATCTGCGGCGGGCACTTCAGCTGGAATGACGTGCATCACCAGGACGGCGCCGGCGAGTCCTCGCCGAGCCATCACCACGACGATCATCGCGGCTGCGGCGAAGCAAAGTGCAACCTGGCCCATCAAAACGTCAGACCGCAGGTCCAGGCGCCGACGTTGGACTACTGCGCGGCGACGATCGCGCTCGGCGGCAAGCCGTCGCCGGGGACAGCTAATCCCGCGGCCGCTGCGGCGCTCGGCGGTCGCGCCGCCCCGCCCGTGCCTTTGCACCTCCTGCTGGGCGTGCTTCTCATTTGAGGGCGGCGGCGCGCCCCTGCTGTACTCAACGGGCGCTGCGTCGCCGAGCCGGTCTTACGACCGCAGCCGTTGCCCGGCGCCTGCTTTGACGGCGTGCCCCGGCGGCAAGTGCCGCCCCTTCCGACAGGCAACATCGGCAGTCGATCGGGTCATCGTACTCCTCGGCCGCAGCCAGCGTCGCACCACATCTTCCATCGTAGGGAGCAACCCATGTCGGCTCCAAAGGGTTATTCTGGGCGCGTAGCAATTGTCGTAGCGGCAATTGCGATCGTCGGCGCGATTGCGGTGGGCCGCCCGATCGCCGAGCAACTGGCAACGGCCTGGCGCAACACACGAGGGCCGGCGACGGCCGAGGAGCATGCCCTCGCCTTGAGTCGCGCCCTGGGACAGAACGCTGGCGACGCAGCCGGCGAGCATGCGCATGACGAGCATGATCACAGCGAAGGCTTTATTGAGCTTACGCCGCAGGCGCTGAAGAACATCGGCTTCCAGGGCGTGACGCTAGCCAAGCAAGAGTACGAGCGGACCGTGTCGCTGCCGGGCATGGTGGTGGAACGCCCGGGCCGCACGCAACTGAACGTGGCCGCGCCGCTGGCGGGCGTCGTCACGCGGGTGTACGTCATTCCTGGCGAAGCGGTTGGTCCGCACGCTCCGTTGTTCGATGTCCGACTTACGCACGAAGAGTTGGTCTCGGCCCAGGGCGAATACCTCAAAACGCTTGAGGAACTGGACGTGGTGAATCGTGAAATCGCGCGGCTGGAGTCCATCACCGAAGGTGTAGTCGCCGGCAGCCGGCTGCGCGACCAGAAGTATCGGCGGCAGCAGCTTGAAGCCAGCCTCCGCGCCCAGCGCCAAGCGTTGTTCTTGCACGGCCTGTCGGAAGCGGACGTCGAGAACATCGTCCAACATCGACTGTTGTTGCAGTCGCTCACGGTCAAAGCGCCCCCTCACGACGACGACTCCAATTGCGGCGACGAACATATGTTTCACGTCCAATCGCTCAACGTGCAGCGCGGGCAACAGGTGGACGCCGGCGCGGCGCTGTGCGTGCTGGCGGATCATTGCGAGTTGTACATCGAAGGCACGGCGTTCGAGCAAGACGCCGAGCGCATTCGCGCGGCAGCCGCCGCCGGCGCCGAGATCTCCGCGCATGAGCGTCATCGCAATGGCGACGGACCGCTGATCGACGGTCTCACGATCCTGTACATCGCCGATCAAATCGACGCTGAATCCCGCGCGCTTCGCTTCTACGTGACGCTGCCCAACGAAATCGACCTTGATCGCACGGAGAACGGCCGCCGCTTTCAGCAATGGAAGTACAAGCCGGGGCAGCGGATGGAGCTGCATGTGCCGATTGAAGTCTGGCAAAACCGGCTGGTGGCGCCGGCCGAGGCCGTCGTCAGCGAAGGCGCCGAGATGTACGTGTACGTGGAGGCGGAGCCGGGCCACTTCCACCGCACGCCAGTGCATGTGGAATACCGGGATCAAACGTCGGCGGTGCTGGCCGACGACGGATCCATCGACGCCGGGCAGGTTATCGCCGGCCGCGGCGCATTCCAGATTCACTTGGCCCTGAAGAACCAGGCCGGCGGCGGCGTCGACCCGCATGCGGGACACAGCCACTAGGCGACAAGGAAGCAAGAAACGTGCTCAATACGATAATCCGCACGGCGCTACAGTACCGGTTCGTCACGATGGCGATCGCCATCGCCGTGTTGCTGTACGGCGGCTATGTACTGTTCGGGCTGCCCATCGATGTGTTTCCCGACCTGAACCGGCCGCGCGTCACCATCATGACCGAAGCGCATGGCCTGGCGCCGGAAGAAGTGGAAACGCTCATTACGTTTCCGCTGGAATCGGCCCTCAACGGGGCCATGGGGGTCGAGGCGGTGCGCAGCTCCTCGGCGGTCGGACTTTCGGTGATCAACGTTGAGTTCGGCTGGAACACCGACATTTACCTCGCCCGGCAGATCGTTTCCGAAAAGCTCGCCCTGGCGGCGGATCGGCTGCCGCCGGGCGTCCGCCCGCAGCTTTCGCCGATCTCGTCGGTCATGGGCCAGATCATGATCGTCGGCATGCACAGCGAAAGCGGCGAAACGCCTCCCCTGGAACTGCGCACGCTGGCGGATTGGGTCGTGCGGCAACGGCTGCTTACCATTTCCGGCGTCGCTCAGGTCATCACGATGGGCGGCGGCCGCCTGCAGTACCAGGTGCTCGTAAATCCTGAGGCGCTCGTGAAATACGGCGTCACCTTGCACGAAGTCGAACAGGCCGTCTCCCGCTCCAACGCCAATGCAACCGGCGGCTATCTGGCGTCGGGCAACGACGAACTACTGGTGCGTTCGGTCGGCCGCGCCAAGTCGCTGGCGGATTTGGAGCGGGTCGTCGTCAAAGGGGATCGGGAGCAACCGGTGCTCGTCCATCAGGTGGCCCGGGTGGCGGAAGGCTCGCAAATCAAGCGCGGCGAATCGGCCGTCAACGGGTCGCCGGCGGTCATGCTCATCATTTCCAAGCAACCGGGCGCCGACACTCGCGCCCTTACCGACCGCATTACGGCGGCGCTGGCCGAGCTTAGCGAATCGCTCCCTAAAGACATCCGCATCAACCCGGACGTCTACCAGCAGAAGGATTTTATCGACCTGAGCATTCACAATGTCATCGAAGCGCTGCGCGACGGCGGGTTGCTCGTCGTGGTCGTGCTGTTCGTCTTCTTGCTGAATTTTCGCACGACGTTTATCACGCTTACGGCCATTCCGCTGTCGATCGTCGTGACCGGCCTGGTGTTCAAATGGTTCGGCATGTCGATCAATACGATGACGCTCGGCGGGCTCGCCGTCGCCATCGGCGAGCTGGTGGACGACGCCATCGTCGACGTCGAGAACATTTTTCGCCGGCTGCGAGAAAACCGCCATGCGGCCCAGCCCAAGAGCGCCATGCGGGTCGTGTTCGAGGCCAGCAGCGAAGTCCGCAATTCGATCGTGTTCAGCACGATTCTCGTCGTCCTGGTGTTCGTGCCGCTGTTTGCCCTGAGCGGCATGGAAGGCCGCTTGTTCGCCCCGCTGGGCATGGCGTACATCGTATCGATCGCTGCGTCGCTAGTGGTATCGCTGACGGTGACGCCGGTGCTGTCGTACTGGCTGCTGCCCCGGGCGAGAGTCATGGAGCACGCCGAGGACGGCCTGTTGCTCCGCGTGCTGAAGTCTCTCGGGGGACGCGTCATTCGTTTCAGCGTCGGCCATCCGTGGCCGATCCTGCTGACCGTGCTGGCCGCCGTCGGGTTGGCCGTGTTCACGGCGACGCAGCTTGGCCGCGATTTTTTACCGCCGTTCAACGAAGGCGCTGTGCAGGTGAACGTGCTGCTGCCGCCGGGCAGCTCGCTGGACGCGTCCGACCGCGTCGGCGCCATGGTGGACCAGCGGCTGCTCAAGGTCGAGGGGGTCAAGTCCGTCGGCCGCCGCACCGGTCGCGCCGAACTCGACGAGCACGCCATGGGGGTCAACGTGTCGGAGATCATCCTCACGCTCGACCCCGAGTCGACGAAGACCCGCGAGGAAATCCTCGACGACATCCGGTACGAGGCCTCCGCGGTGCCGGGCGTCGTCGTCTCCGCCGAGCAGCCGCTGCAGCACCTCATCTCGCACATGTTGTCGGGCGTTCAGGCCCAAGTGGCGATCAAGCTCTACGGCGACGACCTCAACGTGCTCCGCAGCTTCGCCAATGTAATCAAGGAAACCATCGAAACCGTTCCGGGACTCGTCGATCTGCAGGTCGAGCAGCAGGTCGAAATCCCGCAATTGCAGATCCAGTTGCGACGCGACGCCCTGGCCCGCAACGGGCTTTCCGTGGAGGAGGTCAACGAGTTCATCGAGACGGCGATGAACGGCCGTACCGTTTCCCAGTTGCTCGAAGGCCAGCGCGCCTTCGACGTGGTCGTGCGGCTGGACGATCCCTATCGGGAGGACGTGGAATACCTCCGCCGGCTGTCGGTCAATCTCCCCGCCGGCGGAGCCGTGCCGCTCTCGGACGTGGCCGACGTGGTCGTCGCCAGCGGTCCCAATACGATCAACCGGGAAAACGTGCGGCGGCGCGTCGTCGTGCAATGCAATACCGCCGGACGCGATCTGGCGGGCGTCGTCGCCGACATCCAGCAGCGACTGGGCCCCGTCGAAGACCGACTGCCCGCTGGCTATTTCATCGAATACGGCGGGCAGTTCGAGAGCCAGCAATCGGCCACGCGGACCATCGGGCTGCTCAGCGTGGCGTCGTTGGCCTGCATGTTCCTGGCGCTTTACACGCTGTTTGGCTCGGTGAATCTTTCGCTGCAGGTGCTGGCCGCGCTGCCGATGGCCTCGATCGGCGCCGTGACGGCACTGGTGGTCACCGGCCAGTCGCTCACCGTGGCGAGCTTGGTCGGCTTCATCTCGCTGGCGGGCATCGCGTCGCGCAACGGCATCCTGCTGATCGCCCATTACCTGCACCTCATGCGGCACGAGGGCGAAACATTCTCCCTGGAGATGATCGAACGGGCCGGCAAGGAGCGGCTGGCGCCGATGCTGATGACGGCGCTGACGGCCGGCATCGCGCTGATCCCGCTGACGCTGGCCGCCGGCGAGCCAGGCAAGGAGATCCTATACCCGGTCGCCACGGTGATCGTCGGCGGGCTGGTCAGTTCGACGCTGCTCGACTTCTTCGTACACCCGGCGCTCTTCTGGCTGTTCGGCCGCCGCGACGCCGAGCGGCTGGCGCGGGTCAACGCCGCGATGAGCTAGTCCTTGAACAGCTCTGGGTTTTCCGGGCTGAAGTCGGCGTCGGTGAAGCCGTTGTTGAGCTTCAGGTTGAGGTACGTGTACGCTTCCTCGAGCGGGGGCTGTTCGCCCGCGCGTTCCGGCCACATGTACGAGGCGTAGCGGATCGGCACCCGCAGCTCGTTGTCGATGAAGATCTGCGCCTTGTGGAAGCGGAAGTTCCGCCGCGGCGTAGGATGGATCACTTCGATCAGCGTCACCGGGCGCTTTTCGCCGTTAGCCGGGCCGATTTCCGTTTGGGCCGTGCGGACTTCGCACTCGCCGTAGTTCACGTCGTTGGAAGCCACGGCGATGAGCTCCGTCGTGAGGTTTCGAATGCCGACTTTCGTAATGGGGTACTTTTGGCCGGCCATCGCCAGACGCCCGTCGGGATCGAGCTTGAATACGCCCAGCTTACGGCGAAAGCCGCAGTCGCGGGCGTGCAGGACGCCCTTTTCGCCGTTGAGCCCGTCGAGGTACAAGCACTCGCGACCCTTGTTCGGCGCCAGGAAGAACATGTGCACGGCGAACGGCTGGTGGCGTACGCGGATGAATGCGACCTCTTGGTCCCCGAGTTCGCCGTCGATGCGTTCCTGCTTGTAAAGAATCGCGGAGTAATCGCGGATGGTCTGATCAATGTGCTGGACGCCCTCTTGGGCGACTCGCAAGGCCGGCATGAGAGGATGCTCGCCAGGCAACTGCTCTAGGTTGAAGGCCGGCGGCGGCGACATGGGCTGCACGATCCGCGACGCCACCTGCGCCGGCGCCGGCGAAGCCGCCGCGGCGGGGGCTTGCTGCGGAGCCGGGCCCTGCTGAGGCGTGGGACCGGTCGCCGCTTCGGTCTCGTAGGCGACGCGGTATACCGGCTCGACCCACCCGGCGGGGGTCTCGGCCGCCGCCGGAGCGAGACTGCCGCAGGAGAGTGCCAGGGCCAGCGAAGTCGTGCGGAAACTACGGCAGTGCAGCGGATACATCATGTTCGACGCTCTCCTCGTTCGTAATCCTCACGCACAAGCGCGTGAGCGGCGAATATCGCGAGTCCGGAAGGGCGGCACGGCAAACCGCGTTCCCACGGTCCGCGTGCCAGGCGGGTGCTTGAATGCGGCTCGACCGGCGTACGCCGCGCCGCCGTTTTTCGGGCGGAACCGGGCGAATCGTCGCCGCTACGTCGCGCAAAATCGAGCGATCCGCGTACGGCCGACGCCGACAGCATTTGGCGCCGCTTCGTAACTATCGTTAGATCCATGCGAAACAATTACAATTCACGGCGCCAGCAAGGAACTCCACGCAATCGGTTCAACCGCACCGGCGGCGGCGGTGCGACGCCCCTTCGGCTTTCCACAAATCCACCCTCCATAGTCGCCCGCAAAAGGCCGCAGGCCGGCCACCGACGCGGGGTGGTGAATAGTACCCCCCGGCGCCGACTGCTGAAAGGTTAAACTGTGCAAAGCGATAAGTCAGCCCTGACTATCCGATCCGTAACGTCGACGCTGTTCGAGGAAAACGCCTATCTTATCGCACGCCCCGGACGCAGCGACGGGGTTATCGTCGATCCAGGCCTGGAACCGGAAGTCATTCTGGCCGTAGTTGACGACTTGCACTGGACGCCTTCGGCCATCTTGAATACGCATGGCCATGCCGATCACATTGCCGGCAATGGAGCGATGAAACAGCGGTGGCCCGCCGTCCCGCTAATCATCGGGCACGGCGATGCCAGCAAGCTGTCGGATCCGGTGGGGAATCTATCCGCCGGATTTGGCATACCAGTGACCAGCCCTCCGGCCGACCGCACGGTCGGCGAAGGCGATCTGCTGGAGCTGGGCGGCGTCCACTGGACGGTGCATGAAACGCCCGGCCATTCGCGGGGACACGTCGTC
>QEVI01000188.1 GCA_003576855.1 Planctomycetota bacterium | reverse complement strand
GGCAGCAATTCCGCCGAGAGGTCGAATCGCAGCGACACGACGCCGCGATCAAGCAATTGCATGAGGGCCTCAACGCCTCGGTCAACGTTTCGCAGCAGAAACGCGGCCTCCGAGATCACCGACTCGCAGGTGTAGGCCGGCGCCGCGATGAGAGAGAATTGCTCCTGTGCCCAGGCGTGGTGCTGTTCGCGGCGATTGAGGAGCGCCACCAACGGTCCGGCGTCGACAATCACCGGACGCTTCATTGGCCATAGCCGCGCAAGTGGACGGGATTTGTCGCCAAATCAGCCGGGCCGGCGAGCGAACCCACCAGATCGCCGGCCAGCTCGGCGCAAGAGATTCCGGCGCCTTTCGGTTGTTCCAAATAGGCTTCTAGAGCGTCGCGCATTACATCGGATTTGGCGGCTCTCCGGCGCTGGCAGGCCTCCTCCAGCTTGGCATGCAGATGATCGGGGAGCTTCAACGAAACGCTTTTCATCGGCCTGGCGTCCGGCGGTTGTAATACATATATGTCATAAGTCTATTACCCAACCGAGGTGGGTCAAGTCGTGCGGGAGTGCGCCGACGATTGCAGGAGCGAAACTTCTTGCGGCAAGCGGTGTATCATCAATTGGCGAAACGGCTCCAAAGTAGGAACGATTACGCGGGTTCCCCAACCGCCTGCCGTCCTTGGCCATCACCGATTCCACCGCCGAACGCTTCACCGCCCAGGACCCCGACGTCCGGCTGATGCTCCGCGTCCGCGGCGACGACGCCGAGGCGTTCGAGGAGCTGATGCTCCGTTATCAGAACCGCCTGGTGTCGCTCCTGGGCCATCTCACCGGCCGCCGCGACCTGGCCGAGGACCTCGCCCAGGATGTGTTTCTGCGGGTTTATCGGGCGCGGAAGAACTACGTGCCGGGATCGAAATTCTCGACGTGGCTCTTCACGATCGCCCACAACGTGGCGTCCAACGCCCAGCGGACGCTGGCGCGCCGCCGCGAAGTCGACATCGCCGCGGGCGACCCCAGCCGCAGCGGCCCCCTGACGATCGACGCCGCGGCCGTGGCCGCCAGCGGACTGATGCCCACCCGCCAGCTTGATAAACTGGAGCTGCGCGACGTGGTCAACATGGCGGTCGCCACGCTCAACGACCGCCAGCGCGAGGCGGTGCTGCTCAACAAGTTCGAACACCTCAGCTACGAGGAAATCGCCGCGGTGATGCAACTCACCCCCGCGGCGGTGAAGTCGCTGCTCACCCGCGCGCGGACCAAGCTTCGCGACATCCTCGAGCCCTACCTGCAGCAAGGCCTGCGCGTCGAGGGTTAAGAGTCGTTCGCCCGTTCGACGAAGTTTCGATCCGCTTGAGTCTGCTTGCCGACCATGAACGATCCGCACGACGCCGACCAGCAGCGCTTGGAGGAGATCGTCGCGTATCTCGACGGCGAATTGCCGCCCGAGGCCGGCGAACGCGTCGAGCGGCTCTTGGCCAGCGACGAAGCGTATCGGCGGCAATTGCAGAGCATCGAACGGGCCTGGCAAGCGCTCGACGAGTTGCCGCTGACGACGGTGGATGATCGCTTCTCTCGGACCACGATGGAGATGGCCGTGCAGGCGGCGCAAGCCGAGCTGCAGGAGCGGACGCAAAGCCTGCCGATCGTCCAGCGGCGGGCCCGGCTGTCGACGGCGCTTGCGGCGCTGACCGCCGCGGCGCTGGGGTTTCTCGTCGTCCGGCTCGCCTGGCGGCAGCCCGATCGAGCGCTGTTGGCCGACTTGCCGGTGATCGACAACGTCGATGTGTATTCGCAGTTTGAAGACGTGGAGTTCCTGCGACGGCTGCACCAGGAACTGGGCGGCCAGCTCGACCTGCTGGCGGGGAAGTCGGACGACTTGGAGCAGCGCGTGAGTCGTTTCCAGGCCACGCTCCAGGCGGGGTCCCGCGACGCCTGGCTCCGCCAGCTCGAAGACGCCGAGCGAACGAGCCTGCGGGCGAAGTACTACCGCTTCCGCGACCTGCCCGACCCGGAACAGCAGCGGCTGCGGCAGTTGCACCAAGACGTGGTCGGCGCCCCCGACGCCGCCCAGTTGCAGCGGACCATGCTGGCGTACCACACTTGGCTCAGCGGATTGCCCCAGGCGCTGCAGTTCGAGTTGCGAACGACCGGCGACGTCGGCCAGCGGGTCCGGAAGGTCGTCCAGTGGGCCGAGCAGATGCGCGAAGACGCCCTGTTGGCCCTCAGCGAGGAAGAGCTTCGCGCGTTCGCCGCCGCCGTGCGGAAGCCGATGGAGGAATTTTGGCGAGAATCGGGCGACCGATCGCCGCCGGGCCGCCCCGGCGGGCGGGGCCCGTCGCCGCGGCGCGGACCGCTGGCCGTGTGGCAGTTCGCCCTGGAGAACATGGATCGCTTCGAAGCGGCGATTGTGGCCGCCCTGCCGCCGCGGGCCCGCGAGCCTTTCGAGCAATTGCCGCCGGCGCTAAAGCTCCAGCAGTTCGGCGCCTGGATGCGCCAAGCCGAAGCGCAGGGCCGCGGCCAGGTTTCGCAGCAAGAACTGGAACGGTTCTTCGCCGAGGAGCTGGACGCCGAAACCCGCGAGTCGCTGCTCGCCCTGCCGCCGGAGCAAATGCAGCAGGCCGTCGAGTGGCGTTACCGGCGTCAGACCGGGCTGGGGCCCGACTGGCCCCGGCGGGGGGGCTTCGACGGACGGGGCGACGGCCCTGGTCCGCCAGGCGGCCCAGACGACATGCGGCCCCGCGGACCGGGCCCGGGCCGCGAGTTCAAAGGCGGTTTCGGCCGCCCCGGGGATTTCGGTCCCCGGGGCGGCTTTGGTTCGCCGGAAGGCCCGCCATGGTCGCGCCGCCCGGACGACGGTCCGCCGCCGGGCCCGCAGGGGCCGCCTTTCTCCCGGCCGGCCGAGCCGGCGCCTGATCCGGCCCGCGCGCCCGAACCGCCGCTGGACGAGTAGCAGCGAGCCAGCGGGCGTCGGCGTTCAGCCGCCGGGTGCTCGCGCCTGCCGGGCGAGCACGCCGGCCGCGAAGCCCAGCACGTCGCCCCGGGCGCGACAGATCTCGTTGTAACGGTCCCAGTCGCCGCTGGCTCGGGCCAGTTCCAGCAGCGTGGGAGCATGCACCGAAAGCTGTCGATCCGCGGCGACAAGCTCGGCGTAGGCGTTCATGGCCTCGACCATTCGTCCCGTGCGGCCGAGCAACACGAGGTACGTTTCGATGGCCGTCGAACTGGCGGCGTCGTCCTGCTCCGCTTGCGCTTTGCTTCCGAAGAACTGCAGCGCTTCCTCCACATGGCGACCGAGCGTCGCTTCCAGCAGCAGCCGATGGCTGCGGAACTGGTCTTCGAAGGGCGCTTCGCCGGGGTACTGCAAGTCGGCCGGCAGCCGCGTACCGTACTCGGCCATTTCCAGCGCCATGGCGACCAGCGACGGATCGACCAGCAGCCGCGCATAGCGCATCGTGCTGGCCAGGTGGGACACGTCGAGATGGTACGCCCCGCCGGCCAGCAACTGCGGATGCCGGTCGATCAATTCCACCACCGAAAGGTCGGCCGGCGCTGACCCCTGGAGCTTCGTGAGATGCCCGCGGAGGTTGCCGTGCAGTTCGCGATAGACGTGCCGCACCAGCACGGCGGCGCACGCCCGGAGATCGTCGACGGCGAGCTGGCCGGCCATGCCGTCGAGCGTGGTGATGGCGTTGCACGTGCCGTTGCGACCCAGCAGCCACGCGTAGCCCCGCTGCGGGTCGACGGCCTCGAACAGCGCCAGTTCGATGAGCTCGTCGGCCCGCTGCTCGTCGATCACCACGGCGCCCAGCCGCTGCCGCAGCGCGAGCTTGTCGCCCGCCGGCCGCAGGTACATCCAGGCCTCGCGTAGCCGGCCGGCTTCCAGCAGCAGGCCGCCGACCTCGCGACAGGCGGCCAGGTAGCCGGCTTCCACCTGCGAACGAAGCGGTTCTTCGATGTCGTCGATCGGCGTGCGGCGATCGAGCGGCAAGCCCAGTCGCCGCCGTTCTTCCAGCAGCCGCAGGTCGAACAGTCGGTGGAAGTCTCCGGCCTCGGCGAGCGACTGGGCGAGTTGCTGGAACAGCCGCCGGGGCTCGTCGGCCAGTTGCGCGACGTCGTCGAATTTCAGCGATAGTTCGCCCATGGCGATCGGCGATAGCGAACCAGGCGCGGTTTGCGGACCAACGCGATTGCGTTAAATGCGAAACAGCCAGCTCGGAGCGAGGTCCTCCGAGCTGGCTGTGAAGTGCATTGTCGCGCTAGGCCGCAAACAGCCGCTCGCGGCTTAGCGCCGGCAGGTAACTGCTACAGTTCGTAGCCGTTGCGGTACTCCGGCTTGACGATGGCCATCAGCTTGGGGTCGTCCGGCGTGAGGGTCCGGGCGTCCCACTTCACGGGGCCTTCTTTCCACACGGCCAGGTTGCCCAGCAGGATCGTCTCGGTCAGCGGGCCGGCGTAATCGACGAAGTTCGACACGGCCTGCTTGTTCTTCGGATCGCGGATGGCTTCGTAGAACTCCTGGACGTGGCCGAGCTCCGGCTCGCTGACCGGCTTGGGATAGTCCACATCGGCCAGTTCGACGCCGTTGTTCACGAAGATGCCAGCCTCGGCGTAGTCGCCGGCCGCGTACATCGTGGCCTTATCGCCCACGAGGATGCAGCCGCTGGTGCTGAGGCTCCAGGGCTCGCCGTTGGGACCCGGCTTGTCGAAGTCGGCGTAAATCTCCTTCGGCGGCAGGTTCGTGCCGTCGTACCAGTAGAAGGTGAACGGCTGCCGATCGCCGATCGACGGGAATTCGAACTTGATCTTCGACTTGGCCGGATAGCTGTCGCGATTGTGGCCGGAGGTCTCCGCCTCGACCGACAGGGGATCGCGCATGTTGAGGGCCATGAACGGCAGGTTGCACGTGTGGCAAGCCATGTCGCCCAAGGCGCCGGTGCCGAAATCCCACCAGCCGCGCCACTTGAAGGTGTGGTAGCCGTCGGCGTAGGGCCGCATCGGCGCCGGGCCGATCCAGGCTTCCCAATCGAGCTCCTTGGGGACCGGCTTCTCGGGGCCGCGGGCCTCGCCCTGCGGCCAGATCGGGCGATTGGTCCAGACGTGAACTTCCTTGACGTTGCCGATCTGCCCGGCGCGGATTTGGTAGGCCGCCTTCCGCATCGGCTCGAAGGCCGTGTACTGGTTGCCCATTTGGGTGACCGTGCCGGCCTGCTTGGCCAGTTCTTGCAGCGTGCGGGCCTCGTGGATCGACTTGGTCAGCGGCTTCTGGCCGTAGCAGTGCTTGCCGGCGCGGAGGGCCTTGGCCAGGATCACCGCATGCGTGTGGTCGGGCGTGCTGACGGTCACCACGTCGATCTTGTCGCCCAGCTTGTCGAACAGCTCGCGGTAGTCGGTGAAGCGGTTTTCCTTCGGCACCTTGTAGGTCCGGGCCGACAGGTCGAGGAACGAGCGATCGGCGTCGCACAGGGCGAAGATTTTGCCGAACCGGGCGGCGTTGCTGACGTCGCTGCGTCCCTTGCCGTTGACGCCGAAGCTGGCGATTTGGAGCTGCTCGTTGGGCGAGGCGCTCGCCTTGCCGGCCAGGCCGCCGGCGACCCAAAACCCAACGCCCGTGGCGGCCGAGTGCCGCAGAAAATCACGACGCGAGGATTGCCATTTCTGTGGTTGCATGTTCGATGCCCCTGGAGAGAAACGTTTTGAATGGTGGCGCACGCTGAGGTGGGCGGCGAATGCCGATGGGCGCACTGTAGCTCTGCCATGAGCCGCCCGATCCGTGCTGGACATTCGCCAGGGGTGCACCGCGAGATAGCCGCGGATCGCCGCCGCAAGAACCAACGAGCCGCTGACGGTGCGATGTTGAATTTAGCCGCCCGCCGACCCCCTGGCAAGCAACGGCCGGCCTGCTGAAAGCCGCAACGGCCCGCCGAGGGCCCCGGCGCCGACCCGTAAAGCCACGCCCCGGTCGGTCGTTGGGCCTGCGGCGCACCGCGGAAGTGAAGGCCCCGGCGGCGGCATGGGGGGCGGGGAGCGTGGCGGCGGGGCTTCCCGGAGGGCGTGGCCCTCCGGCTATGGGGGACCGGCGTGCGGGTGGTTTGCGGGACGGACGCCGGGGGCGCGCTATGATGGAAGGGCGGCTTCGTTGGGCGTCGCTGTCGCCGCTTGGGGCGGCTGGTTAGACTACAGCCTTGCGCGCCAGCGCCGCAGTGGCGGTCGGATTTTTGAATCGGGAGAGGTCATCGTGATGGGAATGGCGGATTGGTACGGCGTCGTGCGGCGAGCAGTCGGGGCTCTCATAGCGGCAGCGGGCATCCTGGCCGCGCCAGCCGCGCAGGCCGCGACGGTCGAAGACCGCGTGGCCGAGCTGCGCGGCAGCGTGCAGAAAGACCCGTCCGGGGCGATCGTGGCGATCGACCTGGAGAACTCGCCCGCCACGGCCGCCGACGTGGCCCAGCTCGCCAAGCTCCCGGAAGTGAAGGTCCTCACGCTGTGGGGCACGGGCATCACCGACGCGGCGATCGAGCCGCTGGCCGGCATGCCGAAGCTGGAGAACCTCACGCTGCGGAACACGGCGGTCACCGACGCCGGCCTCAAGACGCTGACGGCCATCAAGTCGCTGCGGCAGTTGAACCTGCACCGTTCGGCCCAGCTTACCAACGCCGGGATGAAGCACCTGGCCGCGATGGCCAATCTCACGCATCTCAGCCTTCCGTATACCAAGGTCACCGACGAGGGCGTCGCGGCGCTGGCGCCGCTGGCCAAGCTGCGGCTGCTCGACCTGCGCGGCTGCACGCTTAGCGACGAGGCCCTCAAGACCATCGGCCAGATGAAGAGCCTCGCCAGCGTGAAATTCCGCAGCCCGTCGATTGGCGACGAGGGGGTCGCGCATCTCAAGGGGCTGACCAAGCTCAAGGGGCTTTACCTCGAAGACGCGAAGGTCACTGACGACGGCATGCAGCACCTGGCCGGATTGACGGCGCTGGACGACCTCAGCCTGCTACGGGTGACGATCACCGACTTCGGCATGGAGCCGCTGGCGGGCATGAAGGGGATGAAGCAGCTCGTGCTCCGCGGCACGTGGGTCACCGACGAAGGGCTCCAGCATCTGGCCGAGATGAAGGAGCTGGCTCGGCTCGACCTGAGCGAAACGGAAACCACCGGCGAAGGCCTCAAGCACCTGCTCGGCTCGAAGCTCCGCTACCTCGACCTGTGGGCGACCCGCACCGACGACGCGGCGCTGGAGACCGTCGCCCAGATGAAGAACCTGGAGTTCCTGAACCTCGACAATACGATGGTCACCGACGCCGGCGTGAAGAAACTGGCCGCTCTGCCCAAGCTGAAGACGCTCCAGGTATCGCAAACCGCCGTGACGCCCGCCGCCGCCGAGGCGCTTCAAGCGGCGATTCCGGGGCTCAAGGTCGTGCGCTGACGCCGCAGGACGCGACGTCACTCCACGCGCTCGAACGTGAATCGAAAAAAGCCGACCTGCTTGATCATGTTCTTGTCGAGCGAGCGATTGATCGCTTCGGCGATCTGCTGGCGCAGCGCCGTCAGCTTCGGTTCTTCATAGGCCGCGTCGGGTAGCCCGCGGAGCATCAGCAGCAGTTTGGACCGCAGTTCGGGCTCGCGGGCCGCCAGCGCCGTTGCGAGCTTGTCCCGGTCGCGGCGCGTGACCTGGCCGAAGGCGTGAAAGTCGACCACGCTGTCGGTGGCGTCGCCCAGCACGTGGGGGAGCGTCACGCGGTACTCGCCCAGGTCGACTTCTTCGAGCCGCGTGCCCGACTCGACTTCCGCCCGCTGCCGGAGCAGTTTATCGGCGTCGTAGCACCCGGCGAGCACCGCCACGATGGCCGGCAGGCAGCCGACGGCGTTGATGGAGCAGCGGTTCATGGATTCGCCCGTCTGTCGTCGCACGTAGCGCCGTCGGATTAAGCAGTAGCGCGTCATGCGGCCCAAAAAACCCGCGCACGCGGCGTAACCGGTCCGCTGCGTTCGCTGCGCCTGCGCTTCGTACTTCACAACTTTAGCTCGCCCCGGCGGACCGGTTTTGCGGTCTATGCTTTACTCCGGCGGAGCCGCGTGGAATGCATGTCGCCCAGCGCTGCGGCCCCGCGCAGAACGGACCACGGCCTCCGCCGCCGCAGGACCAAACAGACGGTGTTAAGCTCTCGAACGAACATCGCCGCACGTCGCGTCCGGTGGCTGGGCCTGGCGGCGCTGGCGCTGTGCGGATGCAGCCGCGAGGAAGGCCTGCGGTTGGCCGACTATCTCGAGGAACTGGAATTCGACGTGCCGCTGGAGAGCGCCACGTACGTGCCGCTGGGGAGGTTCGATATTCCGCTGGCGGCCGCCCCGTCGAGCGACGATCCACCGGCCGGCGGCTCTCCGTCGGCCGAGTCGCCCGTCTGGATGCGCGTGCAGTTCGAGCTGACGGCCGAGACGACCCCGCATTGGGAAAAGGCGATCGCCGCGGCCGCCGACGCGCATCGGGGCGCCCTCAGCGACGCCGTGCTGACGGTCGTCCGCACCAGCGAGGTCCACGATTTGGCCGATCCGCGCCTTGCGGCGGTCAACACGAGGCTTTCCGACATCGTGCGACCCATGCTGGGCGAAGACCGCGTGCGGCGCTTGATGTTCAACAAACTCGACCAGGCCGCCATCGAGGCGGCTTCCAAGAAGAAGGGCCACGGCGAACACGGCCCGTCCCACGAAGGCGGGCACGGCCAGCACGAGACGGAACCCGCAACGAGCGGTCAACAGGATCATGGCGGACATCACTAACGCGTTGCGGCAGGGCCGGCGATGGCAGTCGCTCATCGGCGCGGCGTGCGTCGCCCTGGTTTGTGGCTCAGCCAGCGGGGCGGGGCACGGCGGCGGCGGTACAAGCGGCGGCCATGGCGGGGGCCACGGCGAAGGCCACGGCGCGGAAGCCGCAGCGCCGTTCGATCCTACGTTGCCGCGTCCGCTGGATCTGGGCGTGTTCGACCTGCGGAACTTCCGCCCCACGCACAATGAAATCGCCAACATCAAATTCAATCTGCACGTCGTCTTCCCGGCCGGCACGACCAACGAAGAGATGGCGGAGCTGGCGAGCTGGAAGCAGCGGCTGCGGGACCAGGCCATCACGGCCGTCCGCCTGGCCGACGCCGAAGCGCTGAACGACCCGCAATTGACGAAGGTCCGGCGGCTGCTCCTGTTGCGGCTAAAGCGGATGGAACTGCCGAAGGAAGTCGTGGCGGTGTACCTGTCGGACTTCGCCGTCAGCGCCGGCGCGCTCTAGCGGCGGCTCGCCATCGCGTCTTTGAGCCGGCTATGCCGCCGCGGCGGGCGCCGAACCGGCGGCGTACAGCGCCAGCACTTCCGCGGCCAGGGCGCGATAGTCGTCGGCCCCGGCCGAGTTCGGGGCGTAGCGGAAGATCGATTGCTCGAAGCTGGGCGCCTCGGCCAGGCGCACGTTGCGGCGAATCCGCGTTTCAAACAGCCGGGCCTGCCGCCAGGCCGGTTGCGGCTCCGGCCCATCGGCGAGGAACACGGCGACGTCGGCGCTCACCTCGGCGGCCAGCCGCGTGGCCGAGTCGTACAGCGAGAGGACGATCCCCGCCAGGCGGAGCCGGTCGTTTAGTCGCCGCCGCACCAGCTCGATCGTGTGCAGTAGTTTGCTCAACCCGTGCAGGGCGAGGTAATGCGGCTGC
>QEVI01000187.1 GCA_003576855.1 Planctomycetota bacterium | reverse complement strand
GCGCGCACTGCCCGTGGATGGCGATGAACGGCCTGCACAACCTGCTGGACGTGCTCGAGTCGGGCCGCAACGAGATCCACGTGGACCCGGAGACGGGCCGCCGCGCCAAGGTCTGCATCCAGCGCATGCTCGACTTCGAGCGCGAGCACCTGCCCGCGATGAAGGGCAGCGGGGACGCCTGACCACCACCGCACCGGGAGTTCCCATGCAGATGAGACTGGCCGCGTTGCTCGCGGCCGCCGCCACCGCCATGCCGGCCCTCGCCGCCACGCCCGCGACCGCCCCGGCGCCCGCGCCGGAGAAGCCGCTCTACCAGGATGCGGGGATGCTCGTCCTCGTCGCGCCCGCCTTCCCGAAGGAAGAGCTCGCGGCCGGGCGGACCGCGCGGGTCGACGTCACGGCGCTCGTGCGCACCGACGGCACGCTGCAGGACATCCGCCTGTCGGCCAACCCGCCGGCGGAGGCCTTCGAATCCGCCGTGATGGACGTGGTCTCCCTCTGGCGCCTGCAGCCGCGCATCGTCACGCCGGGCTGCACCGCGAAGGAGACGCCCGCGCGCGTGGCCCTCTGGTTCGACATCGTGAACGGCGCCCCCAAGGTGAGCTACGGCACTTCGCGCCCGGAGGGTGTGGCGCCCGCCGAGCTGCACACCGACCGCCAGCCCGTGAGGATGGTGACGCCCCTCTACCCGAAGCGCCTGCTGCAGGACCCGAACGCGCCCAAGGCGATCCTGCAGGTGGCCTACGTCGCCGTGGCGGAAGACGCCCGCGGGCGCGGCTACGGGCGACAAATCATGGCCTATTTGGAGGCGGCGGCGCGGCGCCGCGGGGCGTCGGTCGTGGTGCTGAACGCTCGTGAGGACGTCGTTGCTTTCTATTTGAAGCTCGGCTACGCCGTCGTCGGCCCCGGACCGACCCTGTTCGGTGCGGTAAAACACAGTCGCATGCAGAAGCGGCTGCACTAAACTACGCAA
The DNA here is from genome assembly GCA_003576855.1 of Planctomycetota bacterium. Taxonomy (GTDB): domain Bacteria; phylum Planctomycetota; class Planctomycetia; order Pirellulales; family Lacipirellulaceae; genus Lacipirellula. The sequence continues at coordinate 10,748 of QEVI01000187.1, read as the reverse complement.
GCGTTGGCGGTGCGACCGCCGACGACCTGTGCACACTCATTCGAGAGAGCTTCCGTATGAGACCAGTCGTCTCGTTTGCCCTGCTGGTGCTTGCGGCCGCGACGGCGCATGGCGCAGCGCCGCAATTCCTCGCCGTCAGCCCCGCCCTGTCGCGCGATCATTGGCTCGAGCGTCGGCAGCCGGGGCAGGAGCCATCGCCGTCGGATGTACCCGTGTACGAGAGATTTGAGCTACGCATTGACCTCTCGGCGACGTTCGAGAACCCGTACGATCCGGAGCAGATCGACCTGTCGGCCGAGTTCACCTCGCCCAGCGGCAAGACGATGAAGATCTGGGGCTTCTACAACCCCACAAGCTGGGCCGCCCAGTGGATGGTCCGCTTCGCGCCGACCGAAGAAGGCCGCTGGACCTACGTGCTGAAGGTCCGCGACGTCGAAGGAACGGCCGAGTCGGCGGCCGGCGAGTTCACGGCTACGCCCAGCCGCAGCCATGGCTTTGTGCGCATCGCCGATAACAAGCGCTACTTCCAGTACTCCGACGGGTCGAGTTTCTACGGCGTCGGAATGTGGTACAACGACGCCTACGACCAGTTCGGCCGCGGCGCCATCACCGAGCAAGGCTTAGATGAGCTGAAGGCTCGCGGTTGCAATTTCATCAGCTTCTTTCCCACCCCCCTGGAAACGCGCGGCACGGGCCTGGGCCGCTATGATGAAAACCTGTGCGGTCGGCTCGATCAGGTTTTCGACTGGTGCGACGAGCGCGACCTGCACATCAGTTGGAATCTCGTGTTCCACTCCTACGTGTCCGAGGCGGTGTGGGGCGGCGGGAACGCCCGGTACCGCAACAACCCTTACCGCACAATCGCCCCGGCGCGGGACTGGTTCGGCAGCGAGGAGGTCTGGAAGTACCAGGAAAGGCTTTACCGGTACATCATCGCTCGTTGGGGATATAGCCGGTCGCTTTTTTTGTGGTTCATCGTCGACGAAATCAACGGCACTGAAGGCTGGCAAGAAGGCGGCGTCGATCGCGCCGAGGCGTGGTGCCGCCGCATGAACGACTTCTTCCACGAGCATGATCCCTACGCCCGGCCCACCACCGGCACCCAAAGCGGCGGAATCCTGGAATGGTGGCCCAACGGCTACCGCATCTTCGACGTCGCCGCCCGTGAGATCTACGAAGCCCAGGGGCACCCCATGCCGCGCGGCGGCAAGCCCGACCTGATGAACGACCACCCGCTGCGTGCTTCCTACCTGAACTACGCGAAGCAGACCGCCGCCCTGTGGAACGGCTTCGAGAAACCGGCGATCATCGGCGAGTGCGGCTGGGACCACACCTACTACGAGCCCGCCATGCCCGGCTATGCGGCGATGTACCACAACGCCCTCTGGGCGTCGCTGGCCAATGGCGCCTCGGCCACGCCCCTCTGGTGGGCCTATTCGCCCTACGTGAACGACGCGGTGCTCACCGGGCAACTGCGGGCGCTGGCCCGGTTCGTCCGGGACATCGACTTCGCCAACCGCCAGTGGACCCCCGTGGACGTGAAGATGAGCACCGGCGACGGCTGGGCCATGAAGAGCGACGACCTCGTCTTCGGTTGGGTCGCCAACCCGATGTCCGGCGTGGCCAAGGAAACGTTCACCCTGTCCGGGTTGGACGACGGCCACTACGAGCTGCGGCTCTACCGCACCTGGCCAGGGATCTACATGGAGCCGCTGGCGATTGCGGCGGCCCGCGGCACGCTCTCGGTCGCCATTCCTGAACTGACCAGCCAGTCCGGCCACGCGCAGCACATGGGCGACGACGTGGCGTTCAAGCTCACCCGCCGCGCTCCGCCGTAGCACGCGCCCGCAGCGAGGATTGCGGCGCGGCGAGCCGTGTTCGCGGGCGAACCGCCCGCACCATCCAGTCCCACTGATCACCGCTCCCCGCTCACGCCCGAATCGCCCGCACGACCCAGTACTGCTTGCTGGGAGCGATCTCGACGTCGCGCCACCAGCCGTGCATGTGTTCTTCATACCACGCGGGGTGCTTGGTCACGGCGATCAACTGCCCGCCGGGGCGCAACGAGCGGTGGGCCGCCCGCACGAACAGCTCGGCGATACGGAAGTCGGCGTAATAGGGCGGGTTCGCCAGCGCCAGGTCGTAGGCGCCCGGCTCGCCGTAGACGCCCGTGGAGTTCAGCTCGGCGGTGACGTTCGCCAACCCGTTCAGCGCCGCGCCTTCGAGCGTGCATTCCACCGCCCGCGCATTGCCGTCGACGGCGTGGACGGCCGCCGCCGCGTCGCGGGCGGCGGCGCCGATAGCCACCGTGCCCGCCCCGCAGCCGATATCTAACACCCGCATGCCGGCCCGCACTTCCGCCGCCGCTAGCAACTGCCGGGCGCCAGGGTCGATCCGGCGGTGCGCGAACACGCCGGGCCGGCTGACGGCCTGCAGCAGCCGGCCGCGATCGCGAAATGCAAACTGGCAGCGGTAGTTGCGAACGCGCCGCAGTTCGCTCTGTTTAAGAGCCACGTAGACGGTCGCGTCTGGAAACGGCTGCACCGCGATCTTGGCGAACAACGCCCCCAACTGGTCCCGCAGCCAACGATCATCGGGGTTGTCGACGGCCGCGATGAGCTTACCGCCAATCGCTAGCCGCTGGCAGGCTGCCTGGAGCACATCGCGCGTAAACTCCGCCTCGCCCCGCCGAGGAACTGGGAGCACCGCCAGGTCGAACGGGCCGGCGGGCAAGTCCGCCTGGCACAGCATCGACGACCGCGACGACGCCGGCGCCGCCTGGCAGGCTAGCCGCCACGGGTGCTCGTCCCAGAACCAACAGGCGACGGCCGCTTCGGGCCTCGATGCCGCCAGCGCCATTGCCGCCTGGGCGCGACCGAGCGTTGTGCAAAGAATCCGCCGCCCCGGCAGACCCAGCGCCGCAGCTAGCACCCGCGCTTCGGCGGCCTGCGGCCGATCGTAGTCAGCTCGGCGCTCCACGGATTCTCTCAGGCCAGTGTTGTGCGGTTTTCGCCGGGCGATTATACACTGCGGCCCCATGCCGGCGGCGGCCGCCGCCGCGGCATCGAGCTTCGGCGCTTGGGGGTGCTGCGATTCCTCGCAGCCGAGCGCCGCCGCTCGCCGCGCAGCTTTCCAGTCACGCACGATCCCGCAGGACGCCGCCCATGGCCTCCCGACGCAAGAACCCGCTGCTGGCGGCGCTTGACGCCTCGTTTCTGATCGGCGCCGTTTGCACCGTCATTTTTTACGCCATCGTGCTGAGTCCCGGCATGCGCGGGACGCTCGTCCACCGCTACACGGCCGAGCACGCCGTCGAATACGTCGTCGTCGCCCTCTCGTTTTGGGGGCTGGTCGATGTGCTCGGCAAGCTGCTCAGCTACCCGGCCGAGGTTCTCGCCTTGCGGCGGACATGGCTGCCAGCCCGCACCGGTCGCGAGCCGCTGGCCAATGCCGGGCTACTCCTGGAAGGGTTGCAAAGCGCGCCGCCGTGGGCCCGCGACAGCCTGATCGGCAAGCGGATCGCCGCCGCGCTGGAATACGTCAAGGAGAGCGGCGCCGGCGACGACTATCGCGAGCAGCTCAAGTCGCTCGCCCACCAGGACGCCGACCGCCTTCACGCGCGGCACACCTTGGTGCGCTTCGTCGCCCGCATTACGCCCGTCCTGGGCTTCCTGGGCACGGTCGTGCACTTCGGCACGGCGCTGAACGGCATCACGCTCGATCAAATGAGCGAGCAGCTCGGGGTCGTCGTGAGCCAGATGGGGCAGGCGTTCAATACGACGACCGTCGCGCTGGCGTCGGCCATGTTCATGATGTTCGCCCAGTTCGTGTGCGAATGGATCGAGCGGGCGATCCTGCAATCGATCGACCGGTACGTCGACCGCCAGCTTGCGACCCGCTTCGAGGCCAAGGACGCCAGCGTGTTGCCGTTTTTGCGAGTCGTCCGCGACGCCAACGCCGAGGCCCTCGGCGTCATCGCCGCGAACATCGACCAGCAGACGGCCGCTTGGACCGACGCGATCGCCGCGCTGCTCGACCGTTTCGACGCCCGCCAGCAGCGTGAAGCACAGGCCTGGACCGCCTCGCTCGACGTCCTCAACCAGCGGCACGAAGCCTACGACGCCGTCCGGGAGGAACGCCTGCGGCAAATTCTCGACGCCGTCGACCAGCGCCAGTCGCAGTTCTACGGCAGTTTGCAGGACGCCTTCGAGCGAGCGGCGGCCGTCAGGTGCGATGTGCAAGAACTGCTGAAGTCGCTGCAGGCGTTGGCGCAGGGCGAAGGCCGCATCGCCGAATTGCAGACCGTGCTGGCCGACAACTTGCGCCTGCTGCACGAATCCGGCCAGTTCGAGGCGGCCGTCCACGAGCTGACCGCCGCCATTCACCTGCTGACGGCGCGTCACAAGCCGGGCGACGGTCGCATGGCGGCTTGAGCGCCCACGCGGCGGCGCCGCTGCGAACCGAACTGCCCTACCGCGATCCGGCCGCCCAGCCTCGCCGCTCCGCCTGCGGCGAGCGACCCGACGCTGGTAAACAACAACAGCCCGGTCGGCGCGTAGCCGAGGCCGGGCTGTCGTCCCCCCTGGGATGAATCCTAGGCCAAAGCCGTAGCCCTGGCTGGAGAAAAGCGCCCCCGCTAGGGCGCGCGTCGGTAGATGAAAGCCCCCCTGGCCAACCGCCGAAAAGGCGCCGTGACAGGCCCCCTGCGAGGCCGCCGCCCTGCGCGATGCGATTGGCATCGGTTACAAGTATCGACCTGTCATCCGGGCCGCTTGCGGCAAACTTTTCGGGTTAAGTCGGCAATTGCATGGGCGCGAGCGTGCAGCGCGGCCCTCCGCACGATCCGGCAAGTTTTCGTCTATTTCGATTGGGCAAACTTTGCCGATTCCGCCGATTGTAAGGCTATATGCGGCGCCGTCGCGCCGCGGCACTATGCGCCTCGCGCGGCCGGCGGCGCTGCCAGCTTTCGCAAAGGGGACCAAACGTGTCACGAATCACCGCCTTCTGTGAATGGCTCTTGCGGCGGTCCGTCGTCTGGGGAGGCATGGCCTGCTTCGCCTTTTACGCCCTGGTTATCCAAAGCGCGAACCAAAACGGCACGCTCGCCAGCCTGTTTTCCGGCGACGGCGCCGTGCTGAAGGCGGCCAGCGCTTTGCTGTTTTTCACCGCCCTCGCTCGGCTTGGCCTACGGCTGTCGCGGCAAGCGGCGCAATTCGGGGACCTTCATCGCTGGCGAACCCTCGCTTCGCAAGCCGCCGGCGCCAGCGAGCCTGGCGGCCTCGACCGGGAACCGCCCCTGCCGCCGGCCGGCGTTCCGCATGAATACCTGCACGAGCGGCTCGCGCTGCTGGAGTCCGCTCAGCGGACCGGCTCGGTCGATGGCGCCGGCTACATGGTCGCCGCCGCCGAAACGGATCGCCGCATCCGCCGGCAGGCGTTTGCAGGCGTGCGGGCGGTTCAATTCGCCCTGCCGCTGGTGGGCCTGACCGGCGCCGCCTGTGCCGTCGGACCGGCGCTTGCCCTGTCGAGCCAGCAGGGTTGGGCCGCCGTCGGGCCGGCGATTGCCGTCGCGATGCAGTTTATCGCCCAAAGCTCCGTGATGACGCTAGCCTTGCTAGCCGCCCGGCTGCTGGCCGAGAAGGTCGAGCTCCGGCTAATCGCCGCGGTCGACGACGCGGTCCGCCAGCGCTGCCTGCAACCCGGCGTAGCGCCGCTCGCCGCTAGCGACCCGGCCGCCAGCGTCCTCATGCGCCAGTGCGAAAGAACGTTGGAAACGGTACAAACCGCCGTCGCGCAGCACGACGCGGCGCTACACAAGACGCTCGCCGGCGCGGGCCGCCGGTGGGAGGAGACGGCTTCGGCCGCCGCGGCGTTGCTCCATCGCACCGTCGGCGAGGCCATTTCCGCTGGTTTGAAGGAGCACGCCCAGTCGCTCAACGAAGGCGTGGCGAAGTTCGCCGGTGACTTGGAAAGCGTGCTCATCCGCCACGCTCAAATACTCAGCGAAAACATCGACGCCCATACCGGCGGATTGGCCGAGGCCCTGGAACACCACACGGCCGTGATGACGCAGACTGAGACGAACCTTGCCGCCGAAAACCGCCGCCACCTCGCTGAAGTCGAAGCCGCGGTCGGCGAGGCGATGGTCATGGCCGCGAGCCGCCAGGAAAAGCTCATTAAACAGAGCGAGGACATGCTCCGCGAAATGCAAGACGCCTTGGTCGAAGCCTCAGGCATGACCGTCGCGCAACAGCAGCAACTCGTTCGCCAGAGCGAAATCCTGCTGAAAGTCGTCGAGGCCACCGGCGAGGTCAGGACCTTGGAAGAAGCCCTCAACAGCAATGTTGCCGCGCTGGCCGCGTCGCACCGATTTGAGGAAACGGTGGTCGGCCTTTCGGCCGCACTGCAATTACTCAGCGCTAACCTGGGGCGCCCGCCCGGCCAGCGCGAGGAAATCACATTGCACGCCACCCGGGCCGCCAGTCAAGCCGCATGATGAGCCGACGCCGGGGCGAAACGGAAGGGGGGGTGCTTTCCTTCACCTTTCTCGACGTGCTTTCCTGCACGATGGGATCGCTCGTGCTGCTGGTCGTCGTGTTCGGCCAGCGGGCCGACAAGATCTCGCTGGAAACAGCGCTGAAGAGCAAGCACGTGCGGTCCCGGTCATCCGCGGGCGAGCCGGCCGCCGCGCCGAACGCAAGCGCCGCTGCCGCCGACGCGGCCGCGCCGCCGACCGACGGCGACCCCGCCGAGGCACTCAACCGCCTGCGGCAGGCGGAACAGGACCGCGCCGCCCTGGCGACGCTGCGCGAAAAGGCGCTCGTCCGACTTGCCGAGGAGCGGGCGCGGGTCGCCGGCATCGAACAGCATGAACGCCGGCTCGAACACGAACTGGCCCAGCTCCACATCACATTGCAGCGGCTCGAAGAGACCGAGAAAAAACAGTCGGTCGACCAGCAGTCGGCCGACCAGCAGCTTGCCCGGCTTCGGGAGCTCGTCCAGGAAACCGAGGAGCAGCTTCAATCGTTGCAGGCCGAGCCGCGCGCGAAGAAGTCCTACGCCATCGTCCCGTACAAGGGCGCCAACGGGACTTTCCGGCGACCGGTCTACGTCGAATGCACCAAGGAGGGCGTCGTCATCCAGCCCGAAGGAATTCGATTGACGGCACAGGACTTCGACGGGCCGCTCCGCTCAGGCAACCCGCTCGCTTCGGCCATACGGGCGGCCCGCGAAGAGCTCAACGCCCGCGCCCATGCGGCCGGCGAGGCCGACCTCCCCGACCCGTACCCGCTGATCATCGTGCGTCCCGACGGCGCCGAGTATTACGCGCTCGCCTTGGCGGCCATCTCCTCGTGGGACGCTGATTTCGGCTACGAGTTCGTCGAGGCCGATTGGAAAATCGAGTATCCGCCGCAGGACCCGCGGCTGAGCCAGGCGATGGAGCACGCCGTCGGCCTGGCCCGTGAGCGTCAGGCTTTGCTGGCCCGCGTGGCGCCCCGCCGCTACGGCATTCGCGCTGGGGGCGGCGTCGGCGGCAGCGGCGGCGTTGGCGCCGGTCGCATGGAACTGGGCGTTGGCGAAGGCGGCGGCCAGGGCTCCGGGACGACGCCGCACGGCAGGTCGCCGGCCTCGCAGACCGGCCGCGCCGGTTCGTCTTACGCCACGTTTGCCGAGGCGGCCGCGGCCGACGCCGATCCCCGCTACGGCGAAATCGGCGGCGCCGAAGGTGAGGGCGAAGGCATCGCCGGCGAGACCGGTGCAAGCCCTACCACAGCGGCCGGCGGCTCGGGCCAGCATTCCGCAACAGGCGGCGTGCCGGAAGACCGCCGCGAGTTCGCCGACGCCGGGTCATCCGGCGCCCCGGCCGTCGCTGGCGATGCGCCAAACGGTGTGCCCAGTGGCGTACCGGGCGGCGCCCCAGCGCCTTCGGCATCGAGCGGGTCGGCGGCCGGCCAACCGAGCGCCGCTTCCATGGCGGCGGGCCAGCCCGGCGGCAGCCAAGCGGCCGGCGGGGGCCAGGCCGGCGCCGCTTCGACAGGCGGCGTGGCCCTGTCCGGCGGTTCCACGGACGCAGCGGACAGCGCCGCCAAGTCCCGTGGTTCCAACTGGGCCAATACGGCTGCTTCCACCCGGTCCACGCCCATTACCCGGCCGATTCAAGTGCTGGTGAAGGCCGACAAGTTAACGATGCTGCCCGAAGCGCAGACCGCAAGCGAGCCGACGGTCATCGGGTTCGACCAGGCCACCGACAAGGTGCTCGACGACCTGGCCGCCGGCGTGCAGCAGCGGATCGAGGAATGGGGGTTGGCCGGCAAAGGCATGTACTGGCGACCCACGCTGGTGCTGCGAGTCGCCCCTGGCGCCGAACGCCACGCGGCCCGGCTTTCGCGCTTGCTCGAAGACAGCGGCGTCGACCTGCGGCTGGAGCAGGTCGCCGCCCGCCCCACGGAGGACGCCGCCCATGCACGATGAATCGGACGAGGGAATGGCCGGGCAGGATTCGTTCATCGACGTGGTATGCAACATGGTCGGCATACTCATCGTGCTGGTGATGATCGTCGGCGTACGGGCCACCCGATCGGCCACGGCCTCGCCGACGCCGCCGATCGCTGCCCCAGCGGCCGTCGACCAGCAGCAAGTGCGCCAACGGCTCGATCAGCTCACGCCGCGCAGCGCGAAGTGGAAAAAGCCGCGCGGGAGGTTCTCGACCTGGCGACGCAGAGCGCCGTGACGGACGCTCGCCGGCAGCAGCTTGCACTGGTGAAAGCCGCGGTGGAGCAGGACATCGAGGCGCGGCGCGAGCAGCTCGACGAGGCCGGGCGTCGCCAGTTCGACGTTCAGCGCGACATCGCCGCCGCCGAAATCAAGTTGCACGAGCTCGAGCAGCAGCGCATGGCGGTGCTGGCCGAGCCGGCGGACGTCCAGGAAGTGGAATGCGTGCCGACGCCGCTGGCCCGCACGGTGACCGGCGAGGAGGTTCACGCTCGTCTCAAACACGGCCAGCTTGCGGTCGTGCCGGTGGACGACTTGCTGGCGGAGGTCGAGCGTCGCGGCGCCCATTACCTCCGCAACAACCTCCGCGAGCGGAATCAGGCGGAAGACGTATTCGGCCCCATTGAAGGCTTCCGCATGCGGCTGTCGGTCGCGCGGCTGGAACCCGCCGCCTTGCCGGGGACGCCCGCGGCCGCCAGCGAGCGGTCCCAACTGGTGCTGCAGGGCGTTTTTCTGCCCACGGCCGATCAGCTTGGTCAGCCGGTAGAACAGGCCCTGCTGCCGACGTCGCCGTTTATGAACGCCATCCGCGCCAAGCGCGGATCGTCGCCCGCGGTCGTGGTGTGGGTTTATCCCGACAGCTACGGCGAACTGCGCACCATCAAGCGTGCCATGTGGGAGGCCGGCGTCCCGCTGGCGATTCGGCCGCTGGCCGAGTCGCAACCGATCATCTTCTCGACGCTCGGCACTCGCGCAGCGGCGCAATAAGCAGCCGGCTCGGCGGCGTATGACGCGCGGACGAGCTTCAGCAGTGCCGCCCTGTCGGGACGGTCGGCGCCCGGCTTAACCAGTCCGGCGGGCCTTCGCCAGGTTGTTGTTAACCGGCTGGGCGGGCTTCAACTGGGCGAGCGTAACCTCGGCGAGACGCTTCTTCGCGTCCTCGGCGATGTCGCCCAGGGCTTCCGCCAGGCGGCGCTGCGACTGCGGCGTGAGCCCGGCGATTTGCGGCAGATCGGGCTGAACGGGGCCGTCGATCGCTTCGACGATCTCCAACAGCGTGATCTGCGAGAGGGGCCGGGCCAGCCGGTACCCGCCGTCGACGCCGCGGGTGCTCTTCAAGATGCCCTCGTTCACCAGGCTGCGGAGAACCTGCAGCAGAAACCGCTCCGGCATGTCGCCAAGCTGGGCGAGCTGGCTGCATGGAATGGGCGGAGAGGCCGACGACTCGTTGAGCTGAACGGCGGCAAGAACAGCATAGGTGGCTGCGCGCGAAATTCTCAAGTGACTCTCCTGTCCTCAGGATTCCTGATTCTCTGTTCGACCGAGGCGGAGCGCCCGCGGCGAGATTGCCAAGCAAACAATATGCCGCCGGCCTGCCGCGAACGGGCTCCGCAGTCCCCACCTTACATAAAATCCAGGATATGCGTTGGAGACAAGCCCTATACGGTTTTCCGTAGGGCGACGACATCCGGCGCATGAGGCGCGCTGGGAGTGGTTGGCGGGCGAGAACGCTGGCCGCCAAAAAGCCACTTATTCGGCAGGGTTTTGCGGCGTGCCGTGCGGCGTGCCCGCCGAAGGCGAATGCTGGCGGCGCTCTCCGCTTCGCAGCGAAAGCAGCATCAGCGCCATCGCGCCGACGACCAGCAGCGAATCGGCGACGTTGAAGTTCGGCCACACGACCCGCTCGTCCCACTGGGGGCTCCAGCGCCATGCCAAGAGCACGAAATCGCGCACGGCGTACACGCGTTCTCCGGCGCGGGCCGCGTCCCAGTCGCTCCACTGCAATCCGTGGAGGCCAAGCCGGTCATGGAGATTGCCCAAGACGCCGCCCAGAATGCAGCCCAGTACGACCGTGATGGCGCGATCCCGCGCGCCGCCCATCGCGAACAGCCAGGTAGGAATCGCGATGGCCGCCGCTACCGAGCAGGCGGCGAAGAACCAGACCCCGCCCTGCCCCATGCCGAACAGTGCGCCCTCGTTGAGGCTAAGCTGGAACCCGGCGTGCCCCGGCCAAACCCACAGCACGTCGCCGGCGC
>QEVI01000186.1 GCA_003576855.1 Planctomycetota bacterium | reverse complement strand
CGTCGGTCTGCTTGTACAGGTTGTCGCCCAGCTTCAGCAGGCCGTCGGGGTTGAGGAACGTGGTGATTTGAATCTGCCCGGCGTTCTGCAGGCTCGCATCGGTGGCCGTGCGGTACTGCACCTGGCCGTCGGTGGTGACGACCACTTCGGTCGCTTCGGGAGGAATCGTCACGGGGGGATCGAGAATCCATCCGGTCTGCGCCGAGCCGAGCACGAGTTGCTGGTTGGGGTTGATCCCGAAGTTGCCGGCACGGGTGTAGAGCACGCCGCCGGCCGGGTCGGTCACGCGGAAGAATCCTTTGCCTTCAATGGCGACGTCGAGCGGGTTGTTGGTGGTCTGCATCGCTCCCTGGCCATGGTTGGTCTGGGTGCTGGAGACGCGCGTTCCCAGGCCGACTTCGACGCCCGTGGACGTGATGCTGCCGTCGGCGTCCAGTGCGCCGGGCAGGCGGATTTGCCGGTAAAACAGGTCCTCGAAGTTCGCCCGGTCCTTTTTGAAGCCGGTCGTGTTGATGTTCGCCATATTGTTGGCGATGACGTCGAGCTTCGTTTCGAGGGCATCCATGCCCGTCGCGGCGGTGTAGAGAGTTTGAACGCTCATAGCATCGAACAGCGAATGGGTGAAGTTAAGGATTCAACGTCCGCTAGCCGCGGCTCAACGAGCCGCCGGAGCGGCCCTCACGGCCAACTACGCCGTCACCGACAGTACGCGATTGACCAGGCCGCTGATCATGGCGTCCTGATGTTGGATGAGCCGCATGTTCGCCTCGAAGGCGCGGGAAGTCTCGATCATCGCCATCATCTCGCGGGTCGGATTCACGCCGGACTGTTCCAGGTACCCCTGTCGGATATCGCGGGCATCGGCCGGGACCGGCGACGTCGGCGCTAGCGGGCGAAACAGGTTAGCGCCCGTTTTGACGAGGTCGCCCAGCGACTGCGGCCGCACCAGGCCGATGGCCGTGGCGCTGCCGTCCTGCACGATCCGGCCGCCGGGAAACACCTCCCAGGGGCGGGCGTCGTCGATGACGATCTCGCTGCCCGATTCGCTGAGGACCGGCAAGTCGCCGCTTTGGGTGATCAACCGGCCGCGAGCGTCGAGCGTGAAGTTGCCGGCCCGGGTGAGGTAGACGCCGCCGTCGGGGCCGCGGACTTTGAAGAACCCGTCGCCGTTGACGGCGAAGTCGGTCGGAATGCCGGTTTCGCGGAGACTGCTGGAGGAGAAGTCGGTGGCGACGTCGATGATTTTTACGCCGCCGCCAATGTCGTTTTGGGTACGGCTATGGGGATAGTCGGAACCCTGCTGGATGGCTTCAGCGAACCGGGCCTGGAACATCGCCACGTCGCGCTTGAAGCCGGCGGTTTCGACGTTCGCCAGGTTGTTGGCGATCGTTTCCAGACGTCGTTGCTGAACCTGGGCGCCTTCCGCCGAGATATACAGGCCGTAGGGCATCGATCAGTCGTCGTGCAGGCATGGCCCCCCTGCTACTGGAGCGACGGCCAATGCACGCGGCGTGCCGAGTCGGCCCGTCGAAGATGCCAGCAAGGCGTGCATGCCGCAGGATGCGGCGATTCATTCAACATTGCCATGGCGACGTCGAGCCGCAGCCGCGACGAACGGCGCGGCCGATCGGCAAGAACTGCCGCTGGCGGCTGAGCCGATCGGCGCCCTTTGCCGCTTGAGGCCAGTCGCGCTATGCTGTCGCGCGGCTTAACCGGTACGGGCCGCCTGGATCAGCGCCGCCGCTCCTTGGGCGAGCAGTGCGTCGGCCACCTGCCGGCCCAACTCGACGGCCGCCGTCATTGCGGCGCTGATGTTTTCCACCGTCACGTCGGCATGGGCTTCGGCCCGCAGGACCTGGCGACCGTCGACGTCGGCGACCAGCCCCGTGAGGCAGAGCCGTGCTTTTTCGATGCGGCCCCAGGCGGCAATAGGCGCCGAGCAACCGCCGTGCAGGGCGGCCAACACGGCCCGTTCCGCCGCGACGCTGAGGCGGGTGGCGCCGTCGTCGAGGCGGCTGACAAGGTCGCGAGTCGCCTGGTCGTCGCCTCGGCATTCCAGAGCCAGGGCGCCTTGGCCCGGAGCAGGAAGCATGCGGGGCGGCGCCAGCAGTTCTTGTATCCGGCCGCTCCAACCGAGGCGGCGCAGTCCGGCCGCTGCCAGCGCAATCGCGTCATACGCGCCGTCGTCCAGTTTTCGCAGACGCGTATCGACGTTGCCGCGAATGCCGATGATTTGCAAATCGGGCCGGAGATGCAGTAGCTGCGCTCGTCGCCGCAAGCTGCCGGTTCCCACCCGCGCGCCGCGCGGCAAGGTGGCGAGCGTGGAGGGGACGTTGGCTACCAGCGCGTCGGCCGAGTCTTCGCGAGGCGGCGCCGCGGCCAGTGCGAGGCCGGCGATCGGCTGCGTCGGCAGGTCCTTGAAGCTGTGAACGGCCAGGTCCACGCGGCGGTCGAGCAATGCGGCCTGGATTTCTTTGGTGAACAGGCCTTGAACGCCCATGTCGGCCACAGGGCCGGTTTGCTGGACGTCGCCTTGCGTGGCGATTTCGACGATTTCGACTGCCGCGCCCAATGCTTGCAATTGCCCGGCCACCCAATCGCTCTGCCAGCGAGCCAGCTTGCTGACGCGCGTGCCGATGCGAAGGGGCTGGCCGGGAGTCATCAGCTTCCGAGAGCGGTTGGCGGCAGTTCCGGAATGGCCGGCTGCTGCCGCGGCATTTGCGCGTGGTGGAGTTGGTCGGGCGGCACAACGACGCCGCAGCTCACAATGTACTGCAGCGCCTGCTCCATGGTAATGTTCAGGTCGATCGTCTCGCTCCGTTTCACGATGGCGGTAAAGCCGGTGAACGGCATCGGCGAGCAGGGCAGAAACACGGCCAGCACCGGCTCGTTGGCGGCGCAGGCCACGTCGAGGAGGCTTTCGCCGGTGACGAAGGCGATCTGCCAGATGCCCTTGCGCGGGTACTCGATCGCGACTACCCGGGTGTAGGCCATCTCCCGTTCGCTGAACATGAAATCGGTCACCTGTTTGACCGAGGAATAGACGTTGCGGACCACGGGGAGCCGGGTGATGCCGCGCTCGAATCCGGCCCAGAAAAACCGCCCGATGCCAGCCGCCAGGAACTTGCCGAGCAAGTAGAGCACCAACAGGAAGATGCTCAGAAACACCGGTACGACGATGTGCCGCTGCAGGAACGTGCGATCGACGTAGAGACGGTAGACTTCCTCGGCCGACGCGGGGACGTTGGCCGCGCCGCGGTACTGGGCCACCGCGTCGTAGTGCTCGGCCGGCATGAAGCGGCCGTCGGCGGTTTGGCGGTAGGGTCGGCCGTCGACGAGCGCGACGCCGTCCACCGGCGGCGTGTGGCGAGTGGTCGCGGGCAGGATGTTGTCGTCGTAGTAATCGGTCAGCACCCCTTCGGCCGCTCGTTCCAAGGGGACCAGCAGGTACTCGGCGACCGTGTTCCAGACCCAGAGGATGATGACGATCGTCAGCAGCGGCGGCAGGAGCACGCCGAGCCCGCGGAGGATCGCCCGCCGGAAGGGGTCCAGCGGTCGCGGCGGTTTGGCGGCGGCTTGCGAAGCATCCATGGCAGCGGCAGTTGACGGGGCGTGAAGGGAAGGGAAGTGAAATCGTCGGGCTTCACGGAGACGCCGCGGCGCGGACGTTGGCAAGCCGCCCGGCGCGGGATCGCTGCGGAACTCGCTGGCTGCGAGCGGCCCTCGGGCGGCGTGCTCACTGCTCCGCGGGCGTGCGGCCCAGGACGAACACCGTCACCTCCGCCGCGCCGGCGAGCTTGAGCACCCGGGCGGCCTCGGTGCAAGTCGCTCCGGTCGTCAGAATATCGTCCACCAGCAGCACGCGGGCGTCCTGTAAATGATAGGTCGGTCGCACGGCCATTTCGCCGGACAAGTTTCGGAATCGCGCCGACCGCGATAACCCCACCTGCGGCGGCACGTTGCGCCTAAGTTGTAGCATCGCCGTTGCGGCCGGAATCCCCAGTTTCTCCGCCAAACGCTGGGCGAGCGTGGCTGGCGGGTTGGTTCCCCTTCGCCAGCGGCGCCAGGGAGAACTCGGCACAGCCGTCACGACGTCGGCCGGCAGCGCCCGCAGGGCGTCGGCCAGCTCCCGCCAAGCGAGCTCCAGCAGCGTATGGGCGACCACCTCGCTGCGGTCGGTCTTCATGCGGACGATCAAGTCCCGCAGGAGCCCCTCGTAACTGCCCAGGGCGATCGTGCGTTCGAAACGCAGCCGGTCGCCGCGGCAATGGTTGCAGGCGAGCCGGACGCCAGCGGCTTCGGGAACCGGCGCGGCGCACCGCGTGCACACCGGCCAGTCGATCAGCGGGAGTCGCCCACGGCAGGCGTCGCACAGCATCAGGTCGCTAAAATGGGCGACGCATTGCGTGCTGCACGCGATGCACGCGGGCGGAAACAGCAGATCGGCCGTAGCCGACCTGGCGCGCCCCATCCAGCGTCGAACCGCGTCGAATCTCATCACGAGGCATCTCTCTCGAAGCTTGACAGGCCATTTTCACGGCACGCGTCGCCGTTGCAAGCACTTTCGCGGGGGCCCGGCGGGGCGCCAGAAGTGCGGGAAACGTGGGCGCACGCCGCCTTGACGCTCCGCGGCGCCCTCCATTACGCTTCGGCCGCCCCGGGCCACCGTCCTTGCCGGCATGCCGCGATGTTCATTCTCAATCGATACTTGCTGCGGCAATTCGTGCAGGTGTTCGGCATCTGCTTCCTCAGCCTCACGGGGCTGTACATCGTCATCGACGGATTCGGGCACCTCGACAACTTTTCCTCCTACGCGGAGAAGCACGGCGGTCTGTTGGGCGTGATGGCCGAGTATTACTCTTATCGCACGCTGGCCTTCTTTGACGGCACAAGCGGCATTTTGGCGATGATCTCGGCCATGTTTACCGTAACTTGGCTGCAGCGGCATCATGAGCTGACGGCCATTATGGCGGCCGGCATCTCGAAAATGCGGATTCTCAAGCCCTTGCTCTGCGCGGCCGCGGCCGTGAGCCTGGCGGGCGTGGCCAATCGGGAACTGCTGATTCCGCAAGTGCGCGACCAGCTCACCCGCGATACGAAGGACCTGGGCGGCGACAACGCCCGGCCGCTTGAAGCGCGGTTCGACCGGACCGATATCCTCATCGGCGGCGACAAGGTCGTGCTGGCCGAGCGAAAGATCCTCAAACCGGCGTTCGTCTTGCCGGCCGAGTACGCGCGCTACGGCAAACAAATCGCGGCCGCCGAAGCGCACTACGCCGACGCCAACGAAACGCACCCGGCGGGCTTTATCCTGGTCGGCGTGACGACGCCGGACAACGTCGATTCGCTGCCGTCGTTGCTGGCGGACGACCGGCCGGTGATCGTCACATCCAAAGACGCGCCGTGGTTGCGTCCGGGCGAGCTGTTCGTCGCCAGCGATTTGCCGTTTCCGCTGCTGGCCAGCGGTTCCAACTGGCGGCGCTACGCGTCGATGAGCGAGCTGATCAGCGAGCTGAACACGCCCGGGGCGGACGTGGGGGCCGACGTCCGCGTCACGGTGCACACGCGCATCGTGCAACCGCTGATGGACGGCACGCTGCTGATGCTCGGACTGCCGCTGATGCTTTCGCGGCGAAGCCGCAACGTCTTTTTGTCGATTGGCATTTGCCTCGGCGTGGCGACGACGTTCACCGTGGTCGCGCTTGGCTGCCAGTCTCTGGGCGGGTTGAACATGCTGCGGCCCTCGTTGGCGGCTTGGCTGCCGCTGCTCGTTTTCGTGCCGGTGGCGGCGGCGATGAGCCAAACGCTGCGAACGTGAGCACGCTTGCCGCCGGTCATCGCGGAGCGGATACTGGTTGGTCCGGCGCTCGCCAGCTTCGTGCGTTTGCGAGCCAGCTTTAGACGCCAACCGATCGAGGTTTTCATGAAAGTCGCAACGCTTACCACCAGCAAGGGCGAGATTCGGATCGAACTCCACGAGGACAAGGTTCCGAAGACCGTCGCGAACTTCGAGCAGCTCGCGTCCAAGGGGTTTTACGACGGCCTGAAGTTCCACCGCGTCATCGACGACTTCATGATCCAAGGCGGTTGTCCCCACGGCACCGGCACAGGCGGGCCCGGTTACACCTTCGCCGACGAGTTCCATCCCGACTTGAAGCACGACGGTCCCGGCGTGCTGTCGATGGCCAACGCCGGTCCGAATACCAACGGCTCGCAATTCTTCATCACCCACGTGGCGTGCCCGTGGCTCGACGGCAAGCACTCCGTCTTTGGCCATGTGCTGGGCGACGGCCAGAAGGTCGTCAACAAGATCCGGCAGGGGGACAAAATCGAAAAGGTCGTGGTCGCCGAGGAATAAGCGACCGGTCGCACCGCCCGGCGGCGCGAGCGGGCCGTTTTCTCGGCGTTTTCGCGGTTGAGGCCTCCGTCTGGCCGCGTGCTATCTTTGCGCTGAACTTTACAGTCGCGCGGGGAGCGGTGCGTCCGGGGGCAGCCATGTTACAGGTTCGCGAATTCAACCAGCTTGGCGATCTCGATTCATTGCGCCCCGCGTGGCAGCGGCTGCTGTCGGGCACGCCGGCCCACTCGTTTTTTCAAACGCTCGAATGGCTCGAAATCGCCTGGGGCAACTACCGGCTGCCGCAGAAGCTGCGAGTGGTGCTCGTCGAACGCGACGGTCAGCCGGTGGGCATCGTTCCATTCTGCGTGCGAGTCGAGCAGCGGCGGATGGGGCGGCTACGCGTGCTGACGTACCCGCTCGACGACTGGGGGCCTTTTTTCGGTCCCATCGGCCCGGAGCCGCAAGTCGCCCTGCAGGCGGCGATTGAGCATGTCGCGGCGACGCCGCGGGATTGGGATTTCATTGATTTGCGGTGGGTGGATGAGTCGGCGCCGGAGTTCATGGTCGCCGGCGAGGCGCTGCGTTCGGCCGGTTACAGCTTCATCACGCGGCCGCGGATGGAGGTCCGCATTTGCCGGATGACCGAGGGCTGGGAAGCCTACGTGGCGAGCCGGTCGCGGAATTGGCGTCGCGAGATGCGGCGGCACCACGAGCTGCTCGAAAAGGCCGGCGGCCCGGTGAATCTCGTTCGCTATCGTCCGGCGGCGGGCAGCGGCGACGAAGCCGCCCATCTTGAGGTCTACGACGTGTGCGAGCGGATCGCCGCCCATAGCTGGCAGGCCGCGGCCGAGTCGCAAAGCACGCTCTGCTCGCCGCGAGTACGCGACGTGCTGCGGCGACTTCACGTCGCGGCGGCCCGGCTGGGGATGCTGGACGTCAACATCCTGACCGTGGGCGATCGGCCCGTCGCCTACAACTACAACTACTTCGCCGCGGGACGGATTCTGGGGTTGCGCTGCGGGTTCGATCAGACGGCCGGCCTGGAGAATTGCGGGAAGCTGCTGCTGTACAAGATGCTCGAAGATGCGGCGGTGCGCGGCGATGTGGAGTACAACTTCGGTCCCGGCCGCCAACCGTATAAGGACCGCTTCGCGACGGAGATGCGACGGGCGTACACCTTCCGGCACTACGCCCGCTATTCGCTGCGCTCGCAGTTGATGAATCTCAAGGAGCGAATGGCGTCGCGGATCTATTCGGAAGAGGCGCTCATCGAGCGGCAGTTGGTGAGTTGAGCGCCGGTCCCAGGGGCGGCGTTGATGGGCCCGGCGGCTTGGCGCCCGCGGGGCTCACGGGGCGGTCGTTTCTTGTCGCCCGAACTGGCTGAAGCTGTCTTGTTCCTGGAGGCCGCGGCCGCTGAACGGGGCCGTTTCTGCGGCTTTTCTGGGGAAAAATCCTTTTCCTGGGGCTCAGGGCGGGCCTGTTGCTTGTCGATTAAATGTACGTCTGTATACTTAACTTCGGGGGAGTGCTAGCATCGGCGGTGGCAGGTTCCTGCTAGCACTTAGGGAATGGTCCATAAGCGTTTATACAACAATGGCTTACGGAGAATCGACGCCGCCGCGGGTCGCCGCCGTTCGTCGGTTGAGCGAGATGCTCGACCAGGCCGGTTTCCGGGTTCGCCCGGTCGAGCGAGAGCCGATTCCCACGGGCTGCGAAGCGCTCGATCGCCTTCTGCCCCAGGGCGGTTGGCTGCGCGGCTCGCTCGTGGAATGGTTGAGTGAATCCCCGGCAGGCGGAGCAGGTACGCTGGCCCTGGTGGCCGCCCGGCAAGCCCAGGCGGACGGCGGCGCCGTGGTGGTCATCGACCGCACGGGGATGTTCTATCCACCGGCCGCGGCGGCTTGGCGGCTGAGCCTGGCGAGCCTGATCGTCGTGCATCCGGCGAGCGAGCAGGACGAACAGTGGGCCCTCGACCAGGCGCTGCGGTGCGAGCATACCGCTGCGGTGCTGGCCTGGCCGCGACGGATCGAGGGACGCTGTTTTCGCCGGCTGCAATTGGCGGCTGAGGCCAGCGGGGCGGTGGGCCTGTTGGTGCGACCGCCAACGGCTCGGCGCGAGCCTTCGTGGGCGGAGGTGCGGCTGGCGGTGTCGCCGCGGGCGTCGCCCGCGGGCTGGCAGTTGTGCGTGCGGCTGCTCCGTTGCCGCGGCCGCTTTGGCAAGCCGCAAGGGGACGTCATCGTGGAGATCGACGAGCGAACGGGTGAAATCTATGCAGCGGGTCCTCGCCATTTGGCTCCCCCACTGGCCTCTGCAGCGGTTGCTGCTGGTCAAGCCTGAGCTTCGCGGACGGGCGGTCGTGCTGGAAACGCCGTCGCGCCGCGGGCAGTGCGTGGCGGCGTGTTCACGCGAGGCGTATGCGGCTGGCGTTGAAGTTGGCATGCCCACGGCCGAGGCGATGGTTTTAATCGAGGCGGCAGGCGCTTCGAGCACCCCCTCTATAGCCCCGGGCTCCGCCCGGGTGCGGCGCCGTCGAGCGACAGCGCAAGGGAAAGAGACTGCAGGGTCTCGGCAAGGGAAAGGAGTTCTTTGGGCCTATGATCCGGCTGGGGATCGCGCGGCGCTTGAGCAGTTGGCGAAGTGGTGCCACCGCTTTAGTCCTACGACGGGCCTGGAGCTGGGCGACTCGCCGGAGACGATTCTGCTCGATGCGACCAATCTGGCGCCGCTCTACGGCAGCGAGGAGTCGTTTGCCGCGCAAGTGATAGAGGGGTTCCGCCGTTTAGGGTTGGAAGTTCGCGGGGCGCTGGCTTCGTCGATCGGGGCGGCGTGGGCGGTGGCTCGACTGGCTGCAGCAGGCGGCGAGCGACTGACTGTTGTACCGAGCGACCAAACGCAGGACGCACTGGCGGGGCTCCCTATCGCCGCCCTGCGGCTGGACGACGGTCTGCGAGAAACGTTGCAAGACCTCGGCGTCCAGCGCGTCGGAGACGTGCTCGCCTTGCCGCGGGACCAGTTGCGGTCGCGGTTCGGGCCGCAGTTGCTCCTGCGAGTCGATCAGTCGCTAGGCGTCGCTCGGGAGGTGTTCGCCGCGGTTGAACCGCCGGAGGAGCTTGTCGTCGAGCAGTCGTTCGAATACCCGCAGAGCAACCGAGAGGCGCTGCATGGCATCGTGGATGAGCTGCTGCGGCGCTTAGCGTGGATGCTGGCCCGCCGCTGCGCCGGAGCGCTGCGCCTGGCGTGCCGGTTCGAGTGCGAAGGGGCGCCGGCGGCAGAGCTGGAGATCGGGCTATTCCAGCCGACGGCCGACCCGGGGCGCCTGTTGGAGATCTTAGAACTTGAAATGGAACGACTGCGGCTCCGGGCCCCCGCGACGGCGATCTCGCTGCGTGCGGTCCGGCATGGGCCGCTCGCCGAGCGGCAAGGCGCGCTTTTCGACGAACAACGGAACCTGGAAAGTTCGTGGCGGCTGGCCCGATTGGTCGATCG
>QEVI01000185.1 GCA_003576855.1 Planctomycetota bacterium | reverse complement strand
GTTGTTCCGGTTGAGGACCCAGCCCTGGCCGTCGGGCGCGTCGATGAGCCACGGCCGGCCGTCGCCGACGTTGGCCGAGCCGTACTGGAACTGGCTCGACAGGTAGCAGCGCTGGAACGTCAGCCCGCGGAGGGTATGGGCGGCGTGATTGATGCTGGCCGGGTCGCCGAAGGCGAACTGTTTTGGCTCACAGTTCAAGTGGAATCGGAAGGGCTGGTTCTGTGAAGGCCGGGTGAGCGCAAATAGTCTGCTTTTCTTGGTTGCCGTTGCTTGCGGTCTTGCGGTCTTGCAGGCTTGCTGTCGTTTTCCGGTGCGTTGGCCTTGACGCTGCGGCGTTTGCTTTGCTAGAAGCCTCGCCGCTGTTTCGCGCGCACTTCTCGAACAGGCTGATCACGACACATTGAACGCCGGCGCCCCCACGGCTGCGGCGCGGCGAACTCGAGGTCGAATCTTCATGAATCTCCGGCGAAGCTACTGTCACTTATTCCGTTCGCAGCGCGGCGCCGCTGGCAGCCGGGCGCTGATCGTGGCGATTGCTCTGGGCGCAAGCGGCGTCGCGGCGATGGCGCAAACCGCCGCCCCGCTCAAGTCGCCGCAGCACCCCAGCGCGACCGTCGTCCCGCGCCAGCGCGACGAAGCGGCCGGCGCGATGCTCGATTCGCTGTTCGACTCGGCCAGCGCCCCGCGCGACCGCCAGGCGCCGGCGATGGAGGCCCTCGGCGGGCGGCCGAGCCGGGCTTCGCTACGGGCCCGCTGGACGGCCCGGCTGGCCCGTAATCCCCGGCCGGCCGACGGCAATCCGCCGTACGTGCTGATCGACCGCTACGGCGGCATTCAGCGGTACGTCGAGCCGGTAGCGACGATCGACCTGGAAAAGCACATCGGCAAGATGGTCGCCGTGCGCCGCGACACCGGACACACGCTCCTGGCGAGCCAGCTCGAACTGCCGCGCTCGGCGGCCGCGGGCGTTCTCCAGGGAGGCGGCTCGGCGGCAGATGACATCACCCTGGCCACGTTCGAGCAAGCGGCGCAGGCGCTGGAGCCCACGCCGGCGCCCGGCGGCGAACCGTTGCCGGAAGCGACGGCCCCGCCGAGCGAACCGGTCGAGGGGGAAGTCATCGAGGGCGAGATCATCGACGGCCAGCCGATCGAAGGGCCGATGTTCGACGCCGACGGCCATCCGCTGGAAGTACATGAAGGCGTCGATCCGCTGTATCTGGACGATAGCGACGCGATGCAGTTCGACGGCTGCCCGACTTGCGGCGACACGATCTGCCAGATGCAGGGCGGGTGCGGATTCGGCTCGCGGCCCGTGCTGTATGCTCGCGGCGAGTATCTGCTGTGGTGGATCGACGGCATGCCGATCCCGCCGCTGGTGGTGCGAGGCGAGGCCAACAACAACGGCACGCCCGGCGATCCGGACGACGATTTCTTCGACAACGCCTTCGTGGTGTTCGGCGACGAGGACGTGCTCGAAGAATCGCGCAGCGGCGGCCGGATTACCATCGGCTATTGGCTCGACGACTACGGCCAATGGGCGGTGGAAGGCGATTACTTCAGCTTCGGCGAGATTCAAACGCACTTCGTCGACGGGGGCGACGGGACGTTTCCCATCGTCGGACGACCGTTCATCGACGCGACGACGGGCCTGCCCGCCGTCGAGGACGTCTCCTTCCCCGGCATCAGGGGCGACGTGACGGCGGACGTCACCAGCACGTTTCAATCGGCGGGCCTGCGCTTCCGCCGGAACCTGTGTTGCGTCGCCGGCGCGCCGGAGTGCGGCGACGCCGTCCAGTGCGGCTCGACCGTCAGCGGCTGCCTGACTGGCGGTTGCGGGACGCCCGTCGGCGGCGACACGCCGCTGGCGCGGTTCTTCAATCGCGGCACGCGGCACATCGACGTCACTTACGGCGTGCGGTGGGCGCAGCTCGAGGAGGGCCTCAACATCCGCGAGGATTTGCAGACCACCGACGCAACGACGACCTTTGTGGTTGTCGACGACTTCGCGACGAGCAACGAGTTCGTCGGCGGCGAACTGGGATTCATCTGGGACTGGCAGTATCGACGCTGGTCGGTCGAATCGCTCCTGCGGCTAGGCATCGGCAATACGCGGCAGCGGGTGGCGATCAACGGCTTTACGCTCAACAACGGCGAGTTTGGCGTCGGCGGCTTGCTTGCCCAGGAGTCGAACATCGGCAACTACGAGCGCAACGAGTTCAGCGTCCTGCCGCAGATCGGCGTGACGCTCGGCTATATGATCACCGACCGGCTGAAGTTGACCGGCGGCTACACGCTGCTGTACTGGAGCCGCGTCGTGCGGCCCGGCGAACAGATCGACCTGGAGGTCAATCCCGGCAACCTGCCGTTCGCCAACCCGCCGGACGCCGACGGCCTGCCGGCCCGGCCGGAGTTCGTGTTCCGCGATACGTCGATCTGGGCCCACGGCCTGAACGTGGGCCTGGAGTATCAATGGTAGCCGCCGTCGAGCGACGGCCGATCACGGGGAACTCGACCGGCTGCGAGAGCGGCCGGCCTGGCGGCGCTTTCGTAACGCGACGGCGAAAAAATTCAGTCGCATTTTGCTGGCGCTGCTGGCAAGCGGGGCGAAATGTGCTGCTTCGCGCGAATCTTTACGGACTGCGGCCCTCGTGATGGCCGATAAGAACGCACAGTCCTTGGTTGCGACTGTTGGCAGTTCTTTATCGCGAGGCTTCCCCCCATGGCCGCGTTCGGGCTCGATCCGCAAGCGTTGTTCGGCAAGCTGGTTCCGTTCACTCGTACGACTAAGCCGCAAGCGGCTGGCTGCCAAAAGCGGCGGAGCCTTCAGTTCGAATCGCTGGAAAGCCGGCAGATGATGGCGGCCGACATGGCCGAGATCGTCGGCGTCGTGCGGCTGGATGCGCAGAACGACGGCAACGCGGCCAATGACGCCGTCGTCGCCGGCGCCAACGTTCAACTTTACCGCGACAACGGCAACGGCGCGTTCGATGCCGGCGACGCGATGGTCGGCGCCGCCGCGACCACCGACGCGCTGGGCAAGTACCGCTTCTCCGGCATCGCCGCTGGCAAGTACTTCGTGAAGCTCGTGCCGCCGGCGTCGATGCAGACCAAGCCGGACGGGCAGGTGCGGGAAGTCGTCGTCACCGCCGAGGACGCCGACGGCGCCATCGGCCCGGCGATTGACGACTTCAATTCGACCCAAGTCGCCGACGCCGCGCCGCCGCTGCCCGCGAGCGAGTCGTCCACGCTCGACGACTCGAACGTGATGGGGGGCGAGCGCGATCTGTTCGTCGAACTCACCGACGGCACGGACGTCTGGTCCAGCGTGTCGCTCATTAGCGGCGGCGGTTTCCTGCGGCTGGCCAGCGGCAGCATGGTGCAGGGCAACGCCAAGGTCGTCTGGGACGGACAGGACGGCAGCGCCACAGCGATCAATCCCACGGGGCTCGGCGGCCTCGATTTCACCCGCCATGGCGGCAACAGCATGACGGGCGTCATGCTGTCGGTAGGCGCCGACCACCCTGAGTCGGTCGTCAAGCTGAAGGTTTACACCGACGCCGGCCGGTGGACCGAGTTCACCGCCATCGTCCCCCAGACGCCCGGCGGCGCGCCCACGAAGGTGCTGGTGTTCAACTTCGCCGACGCCCCGACCGCCAGCGCCGGCGGCGGCGCCGACTTCAGCAACGTGGGCGCGGTGGAACTGAACTTCGTCGGCGTCACCGCGGTCGACGGGCAAGTCTCGCTCGTCGGGCTCATCGGCCTGACGACCAAGACGGCCGACTTCACGGCGTACAACCGCCTCAGCCTCGGCGATCGCGTATGGAACGACGCGAACAACAACGGCCAGCTCGACGGCGGCGAGCAGGGCATTTCCGGCGTCACGCTCAACCTATACAACGACGCGGACGGCAACAACCAGTACACGCCCGGCGTGGACGCGCTGGTGGCCAGCACGGCGACCGACGCCGCCGGCCATTACACGTTCGCCGACCTGCTGCCCGGCGCCTACGTGGTGCAAGTCGACGCCGCGAACTTCCAAGCGGGTCAGCCGCTCGCGGGCTTGCAGTCGAGCACGCCGGCGGCTGCCGATCCCGACAACCTCGCAGACGGCGACGATAACGGCGTCCCGCTGGCAGGGCACGGCGTCGTCAGCCAGGCGATCTCGCTGCTCGCCTCAAGCAGCACGGTCGACTTCGGGTTCTATGGATTCGATCTGGTGCTCGACAAGTCGGTCCAGCAGCACACGGTTTCGCCGCTGGAGACGATCACCTACGCCGTGCGGGTCGTCAACGACGGTCCCGGCGTCGCCAAGAACGTCCAGTTCATCGACAACCTGCCAGCCGGCGTGACGTTCAAATCGCTCAGCGTTAGCAAGACGGGCGTCACGCTGGTCCATTCCGCCGGCACGATCAGCGGCGGCCTCGGCGACATGGCCGCCGGCGCCGAGGTCGTCGTGACGATCCTCGCCGAGGTCAACGCCACGGCGACCGGCGTACTGCGGAACGAGGCCGAGGTCAGCGCCCTGCATGAAGAAAACACGCTCAACAACCGCGATGAAGTCGAAAACCCGATCGAGCCCAAGATCGATTTAGAAATCGTCAAGACCGACAGCAAGGACCCGGTCTCGCCGGGCGAGCAGTTCAGCTACGCCGTCACGGTGAAGAACAACGGCCCCTCGACGGCCACCGGCGTGTTCGTGAAGGACATCCTTCCCGCCGCCGGCGTGACCTACGTCGGGTCGTCGCTTACGCCCGACGGCGGCCTAGTGGACCGCGAGCTGCTGTACAACCTCGGCTCCATGGCCGCGGGCGAAACTCGCAGCTTTACCATTACGGTCCAGGTCGCGCAGGATTTTTCGGGAACGCTTCTCAATCACGTGATGGTCGAAGCCAATGAAACCGAGACGCGGCTGGACAACAACGAAGACGACGAACCGACCGTCGTAAAGGTGGATCCCGCTCAAATCAGCGGCTACGTCTACGTCGACAAGAACGACAACGGCTACCGCGACGCCGGCGAGAAGCCAATTTCCAACGTCGTCATCACCCTCAGCGGCGTGGACATGTTCGGCGCGACCGTAACCAGGACCACCGCGACCGACGCCAACGGCTTCTACAACTTCGACAACCTGACCCCCGGCGCCTACAACCTGAACCAGCCGAACCAGCCGGCCAAGTACAAGGACGGCAAAGACAGCCTCGGCGACACCTTCAACGGCCTCGGCCAACCGATGCCCGTGAACGGCCAGGTGGCGCCCGACACGGTCGGAGACGACCAGCGCGACGGCGATGCGCTGGAGGGAGTCGTCTTAGGCAGCGGGTTCGAGGCCCTCGACTACAATTTCGGGGAACTGGCGGTGACGACCAGCAAGGTCGATTTCATCCGTGCGATTCGGTACCGCTAAACCGCGGCTTCGTTGCCCTTTTGCAGCTCCCGGCAATTTCGACCGGCGGCCCCGGTGCGACGGCGCGGCAGAACCGCCAATCTCGCCGGTCGGAAAAGTTTTGCCGGCCGAGTAAAAAAACCGCCGCACGGGCCGCTGGTGCGCACTAGGTTTGTGGTGGCTCGCTCGATATCGGGCGAGCTCGGATCCGCCGCGTCGGGTCCGCCTCGTTAGCACCCTCCTCGTCTGGTCCCGTCCCGCCTCTTCTCCCCCCTTCTTCTGCCTGGAGCTTGGAAAATGTCGCCAAGAACCTTACGGCTCGCTGCTGCGCGCTGTGCCGCCGCGGGCGCCGCCAATCGCCGTCGCATCTGTTTGCCGCTGGCCGCGCTGGCGCTAGTCGGCTGGCACGCCCAGGCGGGCTACGCGCTGGAGATCGTGGCGATCGAAGAACACTGGGAGCTGCGCGTGGGGCTGCCCGAGTCCGACAGCAGTTCGCCGCAGGTTTCGATGGTGATGTCGCCCACCGGCACGTTGGCGGGCGAGTTCTTCGTGTTTACGCTCAATCACCATAGCGTGCCGGCGTGGGCTCCTGGCGGCCTGCAGGTACAACGCTGGAACGCCGACCAGGTGGTGGACAGTAAAATCGGCCCCCAGGAGGATGCGCTCCATCACGCGAATGAAACGGTTACCTGGGTGCAGCGGCTTTCGCTCAGCCAGGGACAACTTACGTTCGAGATCCTCGGCGGCCAATCGGATAGCTGGGGCGCGTTCGGCGGCCAAGGACACCTGCGGTTCGCCGTCGCCAGTCAATTGGACAGTCTCAACGGCTACCGTCCGGCCATCTCGCTAAGCGAGTCCGGCATCAGCTTCGGCGGCAACCGGGTGGCCTCGCTCACGCTCAAGAAGCTCCGCTGGACCGACTCCAACGGCGTCAATTACGAGCTGAACGCTCCCATCGACGTAGACGCAGACCTCGACCCCTAACGCCCGCTCGCGCCACGGTAGTCATCTCGCTCCGCGAGATGAAACCTCTCTCGGCACGAGACGACGACGTTGTGCTACGTAGCCTCTCTTTTCTTGCAAACTCCCTCCGAGCGACTCCCATGACCACTCAGTCACGACGTAGCCAACGACGGTGCCCGGCGATGCGGCGCGGCGCCATCTCGGTCCTCGCGGCCTTCATGTCGATCGTGTTGCTCGGCGTCGTCGCCTTCGCCGTGGACATGGGCTACGTGCTGGCCAACAAGCAGGAGCTGCAGCGAACCGCCGACGCGGCCGCGCTGGCCGCCTGCTGGGAATACGGCAAGAAGCTCGCCGACGGCCAGACGACCGGCGACGCCATCGCCGCCGGCCGCGCCACGGCCGCCGCCTACGCCGCGAGCAACTCGGTCGGCGGCATCAGCCCGGCCATCGACCAGAATTCAGGCAACTCGGCCGCGGGCGACCTGGTCTTCGGCTACATCGCCGACATGTACGCCGCTAACCCGACGCTGAACACGGCGACGCCGAACCTGTTCAACGCTGTTCGCGTAAAGGTTCGTCGCGATGCGACGCTCAACGGCGAAACCCCCTACTTCTTCGCCAAGGTGTTCGGATTGACGGGCCAGGGGCTCGACGCCGAGGCAACGGCCGGTTACTTGCGCAACATCGCCGGCGTAAGGTCGCCGGCCAGCGGCGGAACCGTCGGCATCTTGCCCTACGCCCTCGACCTGCAGACGTGGAACGCCCTGTTGGCCGGCCAGACTGCCGACCAGTGGACCTGGAACCCCGCGACCAAGACGATTTCCTCCGGCGCCGACGGCATTCTCGAGGCCAATCTCTTCCCGCAAGGGACCGGTTCGCCCGGCAACCGCGGGACCGTCGACATCGGCGGCTCCAACAACAGCACCGCCGATATTGCCCGGCAGATCGTGCACGGCATTTCGGCGTCCGACCTGGCCCAACATGGCGGCGAGCTGAAGCTGGACAACAGCGGCGAACTTGAGTTGAACGGCGACACCGGCATTAGCGCCGGCGTGAAAGACGAACTGGCGTCGATCAAGGGCCAGCCCCGGCTGATTCCGATCTTTTCGCAGGTCGTCGGCCCCGGCAACAACGCCCAGTATACCATCGTCCACTGGGCCGGCATCCGCATCATGGACGTAAAGCTGACCGGTTCGATGAGCCAGAAGCGCGTCATCATTCAACCGGCGCCGATGCTGCTGCCCGGGGCGATCGCCTCCGCCACCCAGTCGAGCAGCTACGCCTACTCGCCGGTGGTGCTTGTGAAGTGAGCGCCCGCGGCGTTGCCATTGCCGCCCGAAGCCGCTGCCAGCCGCGAAGGAGACGAGTTATGCCATCGTTCCAGCAGCATCGTCGAGAAATCCGTCGCAGGCCGCGCCTGCGGAATCGATCGCTGCGCCGAGGCGTCGCCGCGGTGGAGTTCGCCATCGTCGCGCCGATCTTCTTTATGCTCGTGGTGGGCATCATCGAGGTGGGCCGGGCGATGATGGTGCAGCAGGTGCTGATCAACGCCTCCCGCGTCGGCGCGCGGCAAGCCGTGACGCTCTCTTCGACGCAGACCAGCGTCGTCAACGCCGTCACCAGCTACGCCCAGGGCGTGGGCGTGCCGGGCGTTTCGGTGACCGTGTCGCCCGATCCGGCCACGGCGTCGGCCGGGCAGTCGATCACCGTCAATGCACGCATCAACTACGCCAGCGTAAGCTGGCTGCCGGCCCCGTGGTTTATGGGGGGCAAGCAACTGCAGGCCAGTTCAGTGATGCGCAAAGAAGGCTTTTAGCCGCCTGCTCGCGGCACGACCGCGCGTGCGCTACGGTCTTCGGCAGGAGGCCGCGGCGCTTTCTGGCGCAGCTAGCGGCGAGTCGATGTGTCGGGCATTAATCCCGCGGCCCGCCATCTTGAAATTCTCCGGAAAATCTTCCGCCGCGCCGCCAGTTCTGACGTAGTCTTGCATTGGGTCGAGTTGCACGTTGCCGCAAGTTCCGTGCGGCTCGCACCCAGCTTGTCACCCTTCCCTCCCCTCCCCCTCGTCGGCAAGTCGCTCTCGCCCGTGTGCGCGCCGTGGATTTTAGGCTCCGCGCACGCGAGGTCAGCCCAGCGGCGTTTTCTCCATGCATCCCTCTCAGCGTTCTCGGCGACGGCGCGGCACGGCAGCGGTGGAAACGGCCATGGTGCTGCCCGTGTATGTCCTGCTATTGCTGGCGATTATCGAATTCGGCCACGCGCAACTGGTCATCAATTTGCTGCAGAGCGGCTGCCGTTCAGCGGCCCGCATGGGTTCGACGCAGGGACCGACCACCGCCCAGGCCATTGCCCACGTCCGGCAAACGCTGGGCGCCGCCGTCGATCCCAGCGCGGTGAACGTCTTCGTGCAAGACGCCAGCTCGCTGGACTCCGGCGGCGTGTGGCCGACGACCGATGCCCAAGTGCAGGCCTTGCCGGCCATTGAACTTTCGGAGGCCGAGCCGCGGCAGATGTTCGTCGTCCGCGCCAGCGTGCCGTACAACTCCATTTCCCTGTTGCCGATGCCTTTTCTGAAAAACTGTACGTTGCGAGCCCAGGCGTTCATGCGCCACGAATGAGTTGCTGACACGGAGAATTGACCATGCCCCGCCGCACCCCCCCGATTCGAATGCAGCCTCGATCGCCGTCGTCCGCCCGTCGCGCCGCCGTGGCCGTTGAATTCGCCTGCGTGGCGCCGCTGCTGATGGGCGTCATCGTGGGCTTGCTCTCGCTGTCGCGGGTGTACAGCGTCCAGAACTGTCTGGAGATCGCCGCGCGCGAGGGCGCCCGCTTCGCCGCCCTCGACCGCAGCGGGATGTTGCTCAACGGCCAGACGGCGAATGCGAAGCTCGTCGCCGACGTGAAGAACTATCTCGCGTCGAACAACATCGACCCCAGCGACGTGACCGTCAGCGTGGTCCGCGCCGACGACCCCAACGCCCACTTCAACCTCGACGACCCAGCGAACGACTTGCAGCTTTTCCAGGTCCGCGTCGAGGTCCCCTACTCGGAGATCAGCTACTCGCCGGTCGACCCCAATAGCGACTACACGCTCACAGCGGCGCTGACGTTCCGCAACGGCCGCGCGACGCTCAGCCAGTGATCCTGCCTCCTCCAGCCGCGCAGCTCGCGGTCCTACCAGCTTGTCGGAGTGTTCTATGAAGTCTCGTTCGTTTCGCGCCAACGGAAGCCAGCGGCGGCGCCGCCAACTGCGGCACGGGCGTCGCGGCGTTATCGTCGTCATCACCGGCTTTCAGCTTCTCGTGGGTGAACGCAAGCTCAGGCGCGAGAACCGCGTTGCAACTGTCACCCCCGTCAAAACTATTGGTCAGGAGAAAGCCGCATGACTGCGATCCGTCCCGGCTCCGTTACATTTGAAAATGTCACCAAGAAATTCGGTAATTTTACTGCCTTGCCCGATCTGTCCCTGACTGTCGAGCCGGGAACGTTGGTGACGCTCCTCGGGCCGTCGGGTTGCGGCAAGACGACGACATTGCGGCTGCTGGCCGGGCTCGAACACCCGACGTCCGGCCGTA
>QEVI01000184.1 GCA_003576855.1 Planctomycetota bacterium | reverse complement strand
GCTTCATCGCTACGGCTCCGTCTTCCTTGACCAGGAAACCAAAACGGCGGAGTCGTAGCGTTTTTTATGTTATCACGCAATTTGAAGACACGCTCTTAGTGAGCTGGACAGGTCGGATTGCCCCAACGTCGACCAGATGCTGGATGGCCGCCTTGCCGCGCCGCGGATTCAAACCGGCCTCGCCCCGAATTGCCTTCGCCGTCTCCCCAGTGCCGATCCGCCGCAGGGCTTCCTTAACCTTCTCACTGTCCCTCTCCAGCGTGGCAGACGCCTTACGCGATGCATCGACCGTCCGCGTTTGCGACGCCGAGAAGGTGGAGACGACCCAACGGCGGGGCGCCAAGGCGCAATACACGCCTTCCGTCACGTCAACTCCCCAAATTGACGAATGGCCCGCGCTGCCGCCTATGCTCAGCCATAGTCGATGCTCGCCCGATCCTTCTGGGTACCGCTCGCG
The DNA here is from genome assembly GCA_003576855.1 of Planctomycetota bacterium. GTDB lineage: Bacteria > Planctomycetota > Planctomycetia > Pirellulales > Lacipirellulaceae > Lacipirellula. The sequence goes on along the minus strand of QEVI01000184.1, from coordinate 9,551 downwards.
CCGATTCAATAGCCACCATTGCCGAGCGAATTGCGGCGCTGCCGAATAGCTCATGTCGCTGGTTTCGAGCGGCTGATACGCATCGCGGCCGAGCGTCTTCTTGGTGTGATGCGCCAAGACCATCGATGTGCCATGGCGTTCGCATTTCTCGCCAATGGTTCGAAGTAGCCGGCCCTGAACCTGCGCGTTGGCGGCGTCCTCTCCGGGCAGCGCCAAGTAGAGCGGGTCGACGATGAGCACTTCTACGCCATAGTCAGACAGCATCGCGTCAACGGCCGCGATGTGCTCGTCCGCGCCGAAGGTCGGAAGATCGTCAGACCAAAAAAGCTTCTCCAGGGCGGCGAACTTGGCATCTTTAGACCGACATACCCGTTCGGCCGTCTCTTTGATCGTCGGCAGCCCGCTTTCCCCGCTCATTACCATGACGCGGCTTTGCCGACTAACGTTGAACCGCCCCAAAAAGGGCGCGCCGCTCGCCAAGCTGACTGCCGCGTCGATAATAAAGCTGGTCTTCAGCGACTTTTGCGGGCCGGCGATGATGAGCGGCTGGCCGGCGACCAGGGCGTCTTCAATCAAGAACTTAATCTTGAAGTCGGTCGTTGCAAGCTCGGCTGAAGTCAGAATGCGATACGTGCGTTTGCCGCGAGTGATAACGCCGAATTCGCGACCGCGTAGTACTTTGTCGTTCGCGCTCTTCCATTTGTGTTCGAGCTCTCGACGCGACCACGGCGGGTCGCACTTCTCGACGTTGAACCGCTCGATAAGCTTCCATGCCGCATCGCCCGTAACGCCGTGGCGCAGTATCTCGCAACACGCGCGGAGCATCTTATCATGACCGCGGTCACCTGATACTGAGTCGGGAAGTTTTTCGAGCGCGCTCCAGCACGCTTCAACGTCAACGGCGCTTGCCGGGATGGGCGAGTCGGCGGCGTGCTCGCCGGGAAAGAGCTGCGACCACAGCGCATCGAGTTGCGATTGCCGTTCCGCAATTGGCTTGTCGGGCGTTAGCGCCTGACCTGTTACTGCAAAATATCTGCGCGAATCATATACTTCTATTTGCCCGAGTTCGTACGGCGCCTTTTTTCCAGTTTGCTCAGTCGGTAGCTGGCCCTTTACCCACAGCTTCACCCCGGTTTGCGATGGCGATACTTCGGCGTATGTGTCGAATCGGTTAATAAGGTCCTGCGCCCACGGTTGTATTTCGCCCGTGTGAACATTGCGGCAGTCGTCCAGGTCAATGCCCGTGTAGGGATCGTCGGCGCAGAAGACGTAGCCTATGCCAGCGTACTTCCCGCCGCCGGCGTTGTATGCAGCCGAAGCGGCTTCAAACGTTGTCCACGTAGTCGAGTTGGTCGACGACGCTTTGGAGCCGTTGGGCTGATACGGCACCTTGGCGCCGTTTTCGCTTCGCCACAGGACCCACTGCTTGCGCTCGCGAAGCTCCGCCGGTACAGCCGTATAAGACGCCCCAGTTGAAGTCGCCGTCGATGGCATCAAGCTCGCCTCTCTTTCCGGCCGATGCGGCCCTTGTCGCGTTCACGTGAGGCGCGAGGCCTCTTCCGATTTCCAGTAATTCGATCGCCGCGGCGGGCTCGAACGCCCCGCGAATCAGCGCTGTATGCGGAACCGCGTCGCCGAGAGCGGCGCACAGCAGCGTGACCGGCACGCCGGCGACGCTAGCCCTCGCCAGGAAGTGCCGCTCCAGCGAGCCAGGCAAAGCTGCCAGGCCGTCGCGCGCCGCTTCGATGATGGCCTGCCGCCGGCCCAAGTAATCGTCCCCGGCGCCCAGAACTCGCAGCATCGCGTCAGCCGGGCGGGCGAGGATGATTCGCGTATCCAGCGACGTGAACGTCATTTCAACGCCTTGCGGTACTTCTTGAGCGAGCCCAGGCACTTGGCTCGGCGGGCTTCATCGCCAACTCGTCTGGGCAGCGACTTAACGGCCCCGATCAATGTCGCCAGCAGCTTCCGCATCCGCCGCCGCTCAGCCGCCGAGAATCCGTATTCGTCGCGGTGAAACCATTGCGACGCGATACGGTAGCCTCGCAGGTAACTCAGCAAACGATCGCCGGCGCAAAGGCAAGCAAACGTCGCGCCTTTATTGAGCGGAATGGCCGTCTCAAAGAACGCGTCGCGAATCTCATCCGGTTCCAATTATTTCCTTCTACCGTGGGTTTGTCGGCCGGAAAAGCACGCGGCATGATCGGCTTTCGTTGCCGATGTTGTGTTGGGGCGGTTGTTGACGGCGACCCTGTTGGGCCTCGGCGCCGCACCGGGCAAGCTCGTCGATAGCGTCGCGATGAAAGCGAACGCTGCGGCCAAGCCGAACGACGGGGATGCGGCCTGCCTTTCGCAAGTTCTGCAAGTGCCCCATGGACACGCTCAGCAGCCGAGCGGCTTCACGAGCGGTCAGCAGGATTTGTTGAGCTTCAGCCGTTACGGTCATGTTGCGGCAACCTTTATGCGATTCGAACGGACTTTTCCACGGCGGCAATCCTTGCCGCCTGCACAAGGGAATCATGCGCGGTAAACGGGATAGACGGGTCCGGTTATGCGCTGTCCCCCTCGAAACCCCCGTGAAACCCCCGTCAAACCACCGTGAAACCGCCGCGGGTTCAACCGAAACCCAATGGAAACCCAATGGAAACCCAATCGAAACCCAATCGAAACCCGGTTCACAAATGCGCAAAGTAATTCTCCGTCGCCGCTAGCCGCGGCTTTCGCGCCGTCCGCCGGCGGGCGGTTCGCGCCGCGCGAGCCGCCTCGAACTCGGCGAGAGCTGCGGGGGACACCGCGTACCGCGGCCGGCCGGTCATGCAACTGGCGACGTTGACGGCCGCTAGTTCGCCACTGCGAATCCAGGCCAGCACCTTTTGCGGTGCGACGCCGTACCGGCGCGCGACTTCCGGCGGCGTCAAAAACCGGATAGACGCATCCACTATGCGTACTCGGCAAGGCTGTATCTATTCCAGCTAAGTATTACAGCGTGGCGCATGAAAAAACCCGGCGCTAAGGCCGGGTCGCAAAGTAGTCGGGCGTTACTCTCGTTGCTATCGGCGCGGCCGCCGCGACCGCCACAGGTCGGGCGACTCGCGGCGGAACAGCCACTTGCGGACGGCGTTGGACGCGGCCCTTGTCGCTAACATACCCCGACAGAAAATGATGCGCGGCAGACTGGATCAAAAAGCCCTTACCGGCGAGTTCGACGAGTATTTGCGGGTGGCCCCGGGTTTTCTTCCTCGCGTAAGAAATAGAACCGCGGTCAGCTAGAAGCCAAGCGCGGTTACGGCGTCGGAACAAACGCGGCGGTTCGGTTACTCCGCCGCGGCGGTGGCGGTCGCCAGAGTGACAATGGCCAGGCGGGTCGCCGCCGGCAGCGCATCCCACGCTGCCGCCACCTTGGCCAGGTCGGCGGGGAGTGCGCCTAAAATTGCGCCGCTTTGTCCGCAGTGCTCAAAATCGCCTATACGTTCACAGCAGTTCGAATCTTGGCGCGCCCACTGAACGCTTTCGGCCTTACGGATCCGCTACGATTTCGTCGTTCTTCAGGGCCGTTCCCGCCTTTCGGATGCTTGTTTTCTGGAAGCGGGGCGTCGATCTTTGACTTCGCGGAGCGCTCCCTCCCATCGTCCGGCAGCAGACTGGGCAGCCTGTTGAATTGACGCAGGCACGGTCGCGGAGCCTCCCGTTTCCCGGCGTTTTCCGGTGCGTACGCCCCACGCCAATCCCCTGCGGCAAACCGCTGGCGTTGAATTCTACATATAAAGGTGTAGAATTGTGTCGCCGCCGTAGACGTGAGGCGTTGCTGGGCGCCTCGCGGCGGCGCGTTGCGAGGCGGGGTTACTTCGCCTTCCGCGTGCAGATGCGGAGCGGTTCGTTACCGCGGAAGACCTTCCCGTCAAGCCCAAGAAGAGGTCGTGAATAATGGTTACCATTGACGTTCGTAGTACGGTCGGCGAGCTCGTGGCTCGGCATCCGGCGTTATCCCGGGTCTTTGAAGAGGCCGGCGTCGATTACTGCTGCGGCGGTAAAAAGCCGTTGGCGGACGCCTGCGAGCAAAACGGCCTCGATCCGGCCGCCTTTGTCGTCAAGCTCCAGCAGGCGGCCGATACAGCCGACGCCGGGCAGTTCGTCGACGCCGCGGCCATGTTGCTGACCGAGCTGGCCGACCACATCGAGCAGACGCACCATGCGTACCTCAAAGCGGAACTGCCCCGCATCGATTTCCTTACCGCCAAGGTATCGAGCGTTCATGGCGACCACGACGGCCGTTTGCGTGAAATCCGTCGGATAACCGTGCAGTTCATCGACGAGCTCTCCGCACACATGATGAAGGAAGAGCGGGTGTTGTTTCCGATGATCCGCCAGCTCGAGTCCGGTTCGTCGCCGCTGGCGTTTCATTGCGGTTCCATCGGCAATCCTATTCGCCAGATGGAGCTGGAGCACCATGGCGCCGGCGACGCCTTGGAGCAGCTCCGGGCGCTGTCGGACGGCTATACGCCTCCGGATTGGGCCTGCAACACGTATCGCGCCATGCTCGACGCCCTGAGCCGCTTGGAGCGCGATATGCATCAGCATGTGCACAAAGAGGACAACGTGCTGTTTCCTCGCGCACTGGCTCGCGAAGCTCAGCTTGCTACGCAAGGAGCGTGCTGATGCTCTTCAACCTGGGCGACAAGCCGCTGGCCGACTTCACCCAACCGCTGGAGATGATGACGGATTGTCATCGCCGGATCGAGTATTTCCTCGACCTGCTGCGGAAAGTCGAACGGCAGTGCGGCGGCGGCGCGCTTACTGACGAGGGCCGGCGGGCGCTTCACGCGTCGCTCAATTACTTCGCCGATTTTGCTCCGCGCCATACGGTCGACGAAGAAGAGTCGCTGTTTCCGACGCTGCGCCGCCACACGTCGCCTGAAGCCCGAGCGGTGATGGCCGAACTGGAGCGCCTGGAAGGCGATCACCGCAGGTGCGAGGAGCTGCATGCGTCGGTCGACCAGCTTGTGCGGCAATGGCTCGCCGCCGGCCTGCTGGACGCCGCAGAGCGAGCGCGGCTCCGCTTGTGGCTGGCGGAACTGGCAAGCCTGTATGCCGCTCACATCGAGCTGGAGGAGCGGCGCGTATTTGCCGTCGCCAGGCAGTTGCTTACCGCCGACGAGGTGCGCAAGATCGGCGATGATATGAAGCAGCGACGCTCGCTGGGGGCTGGCCGCGCTACGGTGACAAGCGCCGCGAAATGAGGGCGGCGGAGCGCGCGATCGCGCTGGCGGCCCCCCGCCCACCGGCGTCGAGGCGCGTCGTCCGCAGCTTCTTCAAGCAAACCGTTCCGCCCACTCGTTGCCGAGCATGCCGGCGCCCGGTTTGCAGTGGAAGGGTTCGATGGCGGCCCCGCGACAGGCCGTTGATTTTTTTCAAATTCGCCGGATGCGAGAAAGCAACAGCTATGACCGCTGACCGTCAAGCCGATTGGGACCCGCGAGCCGAAGCGGTGCTTCGCGACCAACGCGCGGCTTACGACGCCATGCGCGAGACGCGGCCTGTCGCGTACAGCGAGCTGTTAGGGTGGTCGGTGTTTCGGCATGACGACGTGTTGCGCGTGCTGCTCGATCACCAGTCGTTTAGCAATGCCGTCTCGGCGCGGGTGTCGGCGCCCAACGGGATGGATCCTCCGGAGCACACGGCGTACCGCCGACTCATCGAACCGTACTTCGCGCCGGAACCGATGCAGGCGTTTAGCCCGGTCTGCCGCAGGATCGCCGCGGACCTTATCGAACGCTCTCTGGCGGCCCAACAAGTTGAATTCATGGCCGAGGTCGCAGGTCCATTCGCCGTGCGCGCGCAGTGCGCCTTTTTGGGCTGGCCCTTGGCGCTTGAAGGACCGCTGATTGACTGGACGCGACGCAATCGAGACGCAACGCTTGCCCAGGATCGCCAGGAACTGGCGGAGCTGGCGAGCCAGTTTGAGCAGATCATCGTCGAGCAGTTGGAGCGCCGCCGCGAGGTCGGGCCCGACGCCGACGTCACCGCGGGCTTGATGCACCAGCAGATCGGCGCTCGGCGTCTCAACGCCGCGGAGCTCGCCAGCATCCTGAGAAACTGGACGGCCGGCGAGGTGGGCACGATGGCCGCGGCCCTGGGAATCCTGGTTCAATTCCTGGCTGCCCATGACCAGTTGCAGTCGCAATTGCGGAGCCAGCCGGCGCTTGTGCCTTACGCCATTGACGAAATCCTCCGCATCGATGGACCGCTGGTAGCCAATCGGCGGGTGACGACGCGGCCAGTGGAGCTACGCGGCATACCGATCGCCGCGGGCCAGCGCGTTTCGCTGATGTGGATCTCCGCCAATCGCGACAGCCGCGTCTTCCCCGACCCGTATGAATTCCGCTGGGATCGCGACCCCGCCCAGAACTTGCTGTATGGGGCCGGCATCCACGTGTGCCCCGGCGCGCCGTTGGCCCGGCTGGAGATGCGGCTGTTCATCGAGGAACTGCTGGGCCGCACGACGCAGCTGCGGCTCAACCCCGACGCACCGCCCACGCGAGCCCGCTTCCCCGCCAGCGGCTACGACGGACTCTCCGTGCGATTGCAGGCGGCCTGATCCTGCTGCGATGGATTCCGCGCGGCGTCGCGGTGAACGCTGAAAGTGAGTACTTGCTTTTGCGCCGTTGCGATTAGACCGTCGCCAATTCGGATCAGTGACCACTGATCACTGATCACCAATCCTGCTGCGTCGCCGGCGAAACCATCCGGCCACAAGCGCGGCGGTTGCCAGCGCCAGGCCGGCCGGCTCCGGCACGGCGGCGGCCGGCGCAGGGGCGCCGCTGAACTGGTTCTGCCAGACGAGGAAGTCGTTTCCGTCGGTGTCGCCGTCGGCGTCGGCGTCGCCCAGGCTCGTTGTGCCGAGGGCGTTTTGCCAGACAGCCAGGTCGTCGCCGTCGACGTCGCCGTCGTCGTCCAGGTCGCCGGCAATCGCCGGCGCGCCGATCGGCGACAGCTCGATGTCGTAGAAGTTATCGGGCGACGTGTCCCACTGGTTGAGGTAGGGCGAGTAGGTCTTGACGTGGACCGTCGTGCCGTTGGGGTCGAACTCCAGCAGGCGAATCCAGCCGTTGCCGCCGTTGGCCATGTTCTGCGGATCGACGAGCAACTCATAAACCTTGTTGCCCGCGTCGCCCGTGTCGAGGTGGTACTTGAACTGGTCGAAATCCTCGAACTGGTGGCCGGAGAGAAACAGCGAGATGTTGGGATGCTTGCTGACGAGCGTGTTCCACAAGGTCTCGGCGTCGCGGCCGCCGTACGCGGCGCCGTTGTAGACCGCCTCCGGACCGGTCCCCGTGCGCAAGAGCTGGTCGCGGGATTGATCGAACGTCTTGCCGGGGTTTTCGGGATCGGGGGCGTTGTTGAACCGCGCGCCGCCGTCGTACAGGTAGGCGTGAGTGTCGAGGATCACCCGCCGGTCGGGATTGGCGGCGATGACGCCGTCGACCCAGGCGACGACGTCGTTGCCGGCTGACACGTCGATCGTAACGACCATGAACTTCTGGCCGCCGGCTTCGAACTTATGGACCGTGTTGCGCATGTCGAAGTTGGGGCGTCCCGGCATCTCGTAATGGTCCACCAGCGTCGGCTGCTGGCTGTAGGGCGACCCCGGGCCGAAGCGGCTGGGAAGGTCAAACTGGGAGCCGATGTCGTGGTTGCCGCGGACGACGGCGTAGGGAATGACGCCGTTGAGCCGATCCATCGCGGCGCGGGCGTTGTTCCACTCGGTCGTAATGTCGCCGTTGACGATGTCGCCGTCCTGCACGATGAACTGGATGTTGCGGGTCGCCTTGTTGTCGGCCAACCACTGCGTCACCTGGTTGAAGAGGGCGGGGTTGTACGTGCTGTAGTTCTGGGTGTCGCCGAGAAAGGCGATGGTGAAGCCGCCGGGCGTGAGCACGGCGGGGTCGGAGGCGATTTGCTTGCCGGGGACGTTGGCGCCGCCGGCGTGGACGGCGCCCAGTGCGGCGACGTCCGCGTCGCTCAGCACGCTATCGACGAACCGGAAGCTGCTGAGAAAGCCGAGCGAGCTTTCGCCGTCTTCGTCGGTCAGGATGTTGAACTGGCCGCCGGCGACGTCCCACCGCGAGCCGCTCAGGCCGGTCTGAGTGCCGACCAGGACGCCGTCGATGTACTTCTTCAGCACGCCGCTGGCGGTGCGGGTGACGGCGATGCGGTTCCAGGCGATGTTGCCGCGGCCATTGGAGACGACGCCGTGGTAGGCGCCCGAAATGCCGATGCCGTCGCCGGGGTTGATGAAGAAGTCGGCGTCGCTTGAGTTGGCGACGTCGGTCTGGTAGAGCGGCATCCAGCTATTCCAGCTTGGGCCGGGGCGGAACAGGTCCCAGACCATCGTGTAGTCGCGCACCGTCGCGCCGCCGTTGTTGAGATTCACCGCGAGACCCTGGCTGGGCGTCGTCGGCTGGAACCGCATGACGCCCGAATGATCGCCAAACGGCATGGGCAAGCCGAGGTCGTGCTCGCTGGCGAAGAACTTCACGCCGGTGGCGCCCATGTCGCCGCGGAAGGTCATCGTCGCGGTTCCGATCGACGGGTCGAGATTGCCGTCGAAGTTCCAGACAGCGTCCAGTCCGTGGCTAGGGGGCGTGCGAAGCAGCAGGATCACGGCGGCGGGCAGGAAGGCCAGTCGAAGCCCACAAGCGCGAAATTCGGAGCAAATCATCGAAGGCGGCAATCCGTCGTTGCAAGTCCAAGGGGAAAGTTACCGGATTACGCCATGGTAACTGCCCGGCAACAGGTTGGCGACCGCGGACACCCGCAGGCCGACCCCCGCGGCCCGCCACCTACGCCGCGGGGTTCAATTACAGAGTCGCCAATCGGCGAATTCGCGTGACGCCGTGTTCCATTGCACATCCAATGAGCCGACATTGGTTCCAATACAGCCCCGGGCTCTGCCGGGGGTCGCTTACCACCAGGACTTGTCCTGAGGGCGTGCGCCCCCTGGCCAAAGGCTGAGGTTGCAGCGGCCGATTGGCGGCGCAATTGTCAGTAAGATTGGCCGTCAGGATGTTCGCTCAGCCCGCTTCGTCCGAGAGGCGAGCTTTCCAGCAAGCGTCCCAAGGATGCGGAGTGCAAGCCGGGGAGCGGAGCAGCTTCAGCGGGCGTGCCGAGCTGGCACGGCGCGGCTTGCTGCGCGCTAGTTGGCGCTGGCCGAAGTGCAGCGCGACCGGCGGCCTGTGCGAAGGAATGCGTCGGGGCCTGCTCCTCCGCGCGCCGCCGGAATACGGACGGACCGTGCTTCTCCGCCGAACCTGGCGCCGCCAAGCCGGCCAGCTTCGCTCGATCGACGGGCGGCGCCCCCGACGGCTCGAAGTCGCCTGGTTCCCCGGCAACAGCCGGCAGGGCCAGCTCGTTGAAGCCCATCGACTGCGCGCTGGCCGATTGAAGCCCGAACCCGCGTTGCCAAGCGAGAAAATCGCCGCCCGACAGATCGGCGCCGAATCGGTCCATGAAGCCGTCGATGCGCGACCAGAGGTCGCGCTGGTCGACGAGTC
>QEVI01000183.1 GCA_003576855.1 Planctomycetota bacterium | reverse complement strand
GCCGCCGGGACGATCCGTTTGCTCGATCCCCGCGTGGCGGCCCAGCATCGGCTGCGGTTCTTCTGCCATGGCGTGGGCTATTGCGAAGGGCTGGAGGCAAGGACCTATCGCGAGTTTCTGGCGCTGGCGCGCTCGTGGGGCCTGCCGCCGACGCCGCTGGTCGCCCATTTCGAGAACTTTGACGCGGCGGTCGATCACTGCGAGTCGCTCATCGGTCGTCTGGCAGAGTTCGACTTCGAATGCGACGGGCTGGTGTTGAAGGTGGACAGCTTCGCCCAGCGGGAGCGACTCGGCGCCACAAGCAAGGCCCCCCGCTGGCTCGTGGCGTACAAGTTCGAAAAGTACGAGGCGACCACGCAGGTGCGCGACATCATGGTGACGGTCGGCAAGAGCGGCGCCCTCACGCCCACGGCCGTGCTGCAGCCGGTGCAGATCGCCGGCACGACGGTCAGTCTCGTGGGCCTGCATAACGCCGACGAGATCGCTCGCAAGGACGTGCGCATCGGCGACACAGTGGTCGTCGAGAAGGCAGGGAAAATCATTCCCCATCTGGTCCGCGTCGAAAAGCATCTGCGGCCGGAAGGGACGGCGCCGTTCCAGTACCCGACGCACTGCCCGCGGTGCGACGCCCGGCTGGAGAAGGACCCCGGCGGCGTCTACATCCGCTGCCCCAACCCGGCCTGCCCGGCGCAGCTCAGCGAGCGGCTGCTGTACTTCGCGAGCCGGTCGGCGATGGATATCGAGGGCCTGGGCGAGAAGCTGGCGTATCAACTCGTCGATCACGGGCTGATTCGCGACCTGGACGACTTGTACCAGCTTACCGCCGAGCAACTGACGACGCTTGAGCGGATGGGCGAGAAGTCGGCCCAGAAGCTGGTCGCCAATATCGAAGCGAGCAAGACCCGCGGCTTGGCCCGCGTGCTCAATGCGCTGTCGATTCGGCACGTGGGAACCCGCGTGGCCGCGACGCTGGCCAGCCACTTCGGCTCGATGGACCGCCTGTTGGCCGCGTCAGTCGAGGAACTGAGCAACGTCGAAGACGTAGGCCCGGTCATCGCCGCAAGCGTGTGCCAGTTCGTCCACAGCGAATCGGGCCGGCGGGCGATCCAAGGGTTGCAGGAAGCTGGCGTTGACATGACGGCGCAGGCCACGCCGCGCGCGGCGGCAGGTCCGCTGGCCGGCAAGACGATCGTCGTGACCGGCGCGCTAGCGAAGTACAGCCGGGAAGAAATCGAGTCCCTCATCGAACTACACGGGGGCAAGGCCGGCAGCAGCGTTTCGAAGCGCACCGACTACCTCGTCGCCGGCGCCGACGCCGGCAGCAAGCTGGCCAAGGCGCAACAACTCGGCGTGCCCATCATCACCGAAGCGGAGCTCGAGCAGTTGATGCTATTACGGTAGGACGACGTCGCGACGCCCACGTTTCTCCAGGTGAGACCATGCTGAGAATGCTTGTAGCGCACGCCATGGCGCTGCTGCTTGTGCCGACATCCGCCGGCGCTGAGAGCCTCAAGCCGCAGATTGACGCGCTTGCCCAGCCGCTCATCGACGAGGGCCTGGTCGTCGGCATGGTGGTGGGCATCACAAACGGCGGCCAAACGGAGTTCTATGCCTATGGGGAGTCGGCCCGTGGCAGCGGCCTGGCCCCTTCGGCGGATACCGTCTACGAGATCGGCTCGATCAGCAAGGCCTTCACCGGCTCGATTCTCGCCGCCATGGTCGCCGCCGGCGAAGTCCAGCTCGACGACCCCGTGCAGCGGTATTTGCCGGAGTCGGCGACCATGCCGGTCCGAGGCGACCAGCCGATCACGCTGGAGCGGCTGGCTACGCATACCTCGGGCCTGCCGCGACTACCCGACAACATGGATCCGGACGATCCGGACAACCCGTACGCCGATTACGGCGAAGAGGAGCTTTATGAGTTCCTCAATCACCACAAGCTGAGCCGATCGCCCGGTAAGGCGGAGTACTCCAATCTCGGCATGGGGTTGCTCGGCCATGTGCTTGCGCGGCGGGCGGGCACGACGTACGAGCAACTGCTGCTGGCGCGGATTGCCGGGCCGCTGGGAATGACCGACACGACGATCACGCTCCGCGAGGATCAACGTAGCCGGCTGGCGGCCGCCTACACCGTCTCCCTCGAACCGACGAAGAACTGGGACATACCGACGCTGGCCGGGGCGGGCGGCATTCGCTCCACTGCTCGCGACATGATCCGCTACCTCGAGGCGAATCTGGCGGATGATGATGCCCCGCTGGCCAAGTCGCTGAAGCTGGCCCACGAAAAGCGGCGCGACCTGGGCGATGGCCAGGCCATCGGCCTGGGCTGGCACATTGCCCGAGACGGCCAGACTCGGTGGCACAACGGCATGACCGGCGGCTACGCGTCGTGGGCGTCGATCGTGCCGGAGAAAAGAGTGGGCGTGGTCGTGCTCTCGAACACCGCGACGCTAAAGATCACCGAGCTTGGCGAGTTGATCACGCGCGCGGCGTGCGGCGAGCAGGTGGAGCCGCCGAAGCCGCGCCCGACGGTCGCCGTCGACGCGGCGACCCTCGACAGTTACGTCGGAACGTATTACATCCTCCCCTGGTTCTCGCTGACGGTGACGCGCGACGGCAGCCAGCTACTGGTGCAAGCCAGCGGTCAGGAGAGGTTCCCTATATACGCCGAGTCGCCGACGAAGTTTTTCTACAAGGTCGTGGAGGCGGAGATAACGTTCGTCAAGGCCGACAACGGCCAGGTTGATAAGCTCATACTTTTCCAAAACGGACGCGAGCTGAAGGCCTTTCGCCTGAAATGGAAGTGATGGCCTGGGAGCGGCGATCGTTCTTTAGACGCCGACGCGCAGGCGAGCATGCTTGCGCGAATAGTCCCGTGACTTGCGCATTCCCTGAGCCGGACCGGCAGGCTTTGCGGCTATGCTGGTGACTGCCGCGCCGCTGATGGTTGCTGCTGCGCGTCGCCGCTGGCCCAGGGCTTCTCAGGACAATCTCCAGTGCCGTGCGCTCTGTAGTCATCTCGCTTCCGCGCGATGAAACGTCTCTCGTGGGAGCCAGTGGCCTACTCTTTTGGGGAGTTTGCTCGATGACTGTTCGCATGGTCGTGATGCTGGCGGTTTCCTTCGGCGCGCTGGCGACGCTCAAGCCGGCGCTGGTCGTTGCTCACGAAGGGCCCGACCCGATCGCGCACTGGTTCTTCACCAAGTCCACGGTGGTCAACGGCCAGGTCGAAGCGCGGCTGGGTCCCGGCGCCCGCGTGATGGGCGCCCCCGTGCTGTGGGAGGATCAACTTGGCTCGGCGCTGCGGTTCGACGGCGTTCAAGATCACCTCGTGATCACGCCCGGCGAAGGCGACGTCGTGCCCACGAAGTACCTGACCCTCGCCGCCTGGGCGACCGTCGAGGCCGGCAAACCGCAAGGCGCCATCATCAGCCGATTCGAGAAAGACGGGCAGGCGGAGCGCGGCTGCCTGCTGGGCTACGACGACAACGTGTTCCGCTTCGCCGTTTCCACGCTCGACGCCGACGACGGCGACGGCCGCGCGACGGTCCTCAAAGGCACGACCGCCTTTGAACCGGGCAAGTATTATCACGTCGTCGGCACTTACGACGGCGCCGAAATGCGGCTTTACGTCAACGGCGAACTGGAGGCGTCCAGCACCGAGCAGCACGGCGAAATCTACCACGCCCGGTACGCCCAATACGCGATTGGCGCCGTGGCCGATCACGATGAGTTGATCTGCCACCAGGGGCTCATCCGCGACGTGGCGGTGTACGACCTGGCCGCCACGGAGAAATGGGTGAAGCACGACTTCGAGCACGGCAGCGACCTGTTGACGCTCCATGCGGAGAAGACGCCCGATGAGCTCACGTTTATCGTTCCGCCCTACCTGCAGTTCGTCACGCAAGACGGCATCACGGTGATGTGGGAGACCTCGCGCCCGGCCAAGGGAAAAGTCGTCTACGGCGAATTTGGCGCGCAGACAGTCGAGCAAGCCGGGCCCAGCGGCGTGCAGATCCACGAAATCCCGCTGAAGGACCTCCAGGCGCAGACGCCGTACCGCTACCACGTTGAAGCGACCGACGATCGCGGCCGGACGATTCGCAGCCCGCTGTCGACGTTCCAGACGGCCAATCGCGCCGACACGCCGTTTGCGTTCGGCATCCTCGCGGACACGCAGGATAACCCGCGGGTGTGCAAGATCCTCAGCGACATGCTGTGGATGCAACGGCCGAATTTCGTCATCGTGCCCGGCGACCTGGTCGACAGCGGCCCGAACAAGCGGCAGTGGGTCGAGCAGTTTTTTCCCGGCATGCAGCCGCTGGCGTCGCGCGTGGCCTTCTTTCCGGTGCTGGGCAATCACGAGCAGAACGCCGCCCACTATTACAACTACATGTCGCTGCCGGCCCCCGAATACTACTACACGTTCCATTACGGCAACGCGCAGTTTTTTATGCTCGACTCGAACAAACGGGTCGATGCCTTCAGCGAGCAGTACAAATGGCTGGAGGCGCAGCTTGCCGAGTCGCGGGCCGCCTGGAAGTTCGTTTCTTACCATCACCCGGCGTATTCCTCAGACGAGGACGATTACGGCGACATGTGGAAGGGCGAGCCGTCTGCGAACGGCGACGTGCGACTGCGCCCCCTGGTGACGCTGTACGATCGCTACGGCGTGGACGTGGTGTGGAACGGCCACATCCATTCCTACGAACGCACCTGGCCGCTAAGTGCCGACAAACCGGTGGAAACGGGCGGAACGATTTACATGATCACCGGCGGCGCCGGCGGGCGGCTCGAAACGGCCGGGCCCATCAAGCCCTGGTTTCAGAACAACGTGAAGCACGGCCACCACTATTGCATCGTCGCGGTCAACGGCCGGCGTTTGGAGTTCAAGGCGTTCGACTTCATGACGATCGACAAGCCAGCGCCCGCGCCGGCCGAGCTCGAGGCCGGCGCGGCCGCGCCCTAGCCGCAATCGCCCCGCTGCGTGCGAACGCGCTGATGCGCGGTGGCAACTGCGAAACGACGCCCCGCCGCGCGGGTTAGTCGTCGCGATCGCGGGCCGACTCGGCCGCCGGTCGACTCGTGGATTTGCGCACAATCAGATCGGCGCCGAGCCGTATGGTCGTCGGCGGGCTGTCGGCCATGTCGCCGTCGAGCCGGTCGAGGATGAGCTGCGCGGCCCGGCGGCCGTACTCGCGCGGCCGCTGGCGCATCGTCGTCAGCGGCGGCCGCAGCGTCGCCGCGAAGTCGAGATCCGCAAACCCGACGATCGACACGTCCTGCGGAATCCGCAAGCCGAGCTCGGCGGCGGCCTCGTAGAGGAACACCGCCTCGTGGTCGGTGACCGCGAAGACGGCCGTTGGACGCGGCGATTGCGAGAGGATGTCGCGCGCCGCCTCGAGTCCGTCGGTGCCCCAGGCGTTGAGCCGCCAGCATTTGACTTCGCCGCCGCCGAGATCCTCGACGACTTGCACAAAGCATTCGCGTCGTCGCACGCTCCAGGCCTGCCACGCGGCTTCGCGCGCCGAGAGGCAGGCGATCCGCTCATGGCCGAGGTTGATGAGGTGCTCGGCCACGGCGCGGGCGCTGGCGGCCTCGTCGGTCTCGATCGAGTCGGCGATCTGGTCCTCGGAGTACTCGTGATCGATGACGACGACCGGCACGCGGCGCTCGAGCAGCTCGCGGAAGTGGTCGTAGTAGGCCACGGCGAACGACGGCCAGAGGATCAAGCCGTCCACGCGCCGATCTAGCAGCCGGCTGATTTGCTTGAAGCCCTCGTCTTCGTCTTTCTCGAAATGGGGCATTTCCTGGCAGTCGCCCACCCAGACGGTGATCGGCAAATAATCGGCCTGGGCCAGCACCAGGTGAATGCCGGCCAGGACGTCGACCCAGAAGGAGTCGAACGGCGGGATCATCACGCCGATGGTTCGCGTCCGGCCCGTCTGCATGCCGTTGACCAGCAGGTTGCGCCGCCAGCCGAGGGCCCGCGCGGCGTCGATCACCCGGTTACACGTCTCGGCGCCGAACCGCTCGCGTTCTCCCCGCAGAATGCGCGAGGCGGCGCTGAGCGAGACATTGGCCTTGGCGGCCACGTCTTTCAGTCTGGGTACTTGGGAACCGGCCATGCGTGCCGCCGCAATCAAAGCGAGGTGCAGTTCAACCTGCTAAAGAGTAGTATTTCGGCGCGCGGCGTTTGTAGCAATCGCCCGGCGGCCCCTGAACAATCGCCAGCGGAGGCGTTCAACTACTTGAACAACAGGCCTGGTCTAAATAGACTGGCGGTATTGCCGCCGCCGCCCAGGGCCCTACGCGCGGCCTGCGGTCGACCGGCGGCCGATTGCCAAGCGCCAGCAGGCCTGTGCTCGGCGGGCATCGTTGGCCAGTCGTCCGACTTCAAGGCTACCCTATGAAAAACAAGCCACACGCGGCCGGCGCGAGCGGAACAGCCGCTCTCGAAGGCGCCGTCAACGGCGACGCTCGGCATACCGAGGCCCCCACGCGGGCGGCGATTCCGTGGCAGGAGCGGCCTGCCGGCCTGCGGGACGTCGTGTGGCGGCACAGCGGCAACCCGGTGATTGGCCGTCGGCCGCTGCCCGACGTGCTCGGCATCTACAACAGCGCCGTCGTTCCCTTTGGCGACGGCTTTGCGGCGGTCTTCCGTCTGGAAGACCGCACCCGCTTTCCGCATCTCCACATGGGGTGGAGCGACGACGGGCTGACCTGGCACATCGAGCCGAAGCCGATCGCCTTCGCCACTAGCGCGGACGATGCCGCCGACGCCAGCGACTATGCCTACGATCCGCGGGTGGTGAAGATCGAAGAGAAGTATTACATCACGTGGTGCGGCGGGCACAACGGCCCCACGATCAGCATCGCCAGCACGACCGACTTCCAAGAGTTCGCGCGCCTGGAAAACGCCTTCCTGCCGCACAACCGCAACGGGGTGCTGTTCCCCCGGCGGATCGGCGGCAAGTTCTTCATGCTCAGCCGGCCCAGCGACAACGGCCACACGCCCTTCGGCGACATCTACGTCAGCCAGAGCCCCGACATGGTGCACTGGGGCGTGCATCGCAAGGTCATGGGCCGCGGCGGCGACCAGCACGGCATCTGGTGGCAGCGCACGAAAATCGGCGCCGGGCCCATTCCCATCGAGACGCCCGACGGCTGGTTGATGATCTACCACGGCGTTTTAGACACCTGCAACGGCTTTGTCTACCATATGGGGGCCGCGCTGTTGGATCGCGACGAGCCGTGGCGGGTGACGCATCGCTGCAAGAACATCCTGCTGGCGCCCGAAGCCGATTACGAGGTTTTCGGCCACGTGCCGAACGTCGTGTTTCCGGTGGCGGCGCTGTGCGAGCCGGAGAACGATCGCCTGGCCATCTACTACGGCGCCGCCGATACGGTGACGTGCTTGTGCTACGCCCGGCTTGGCGAATTGGTGGCGTACGTCAAGGAGAACTCGCTCCTCTTTTGAGGTCGCCGGTAGCCATACTGAGGGCCCGCAAATCGGCGCGAAACTCACGCAGAATGGGGACTGTTTTCCGAACCGGCGGCGGCGATCTACGATAGCGACCAACCCGGTGATCGCTACCCAGACTGCACTTATTCGCGCTCATTAGCGGGCAAAACAACGGCCAGCGCTGAACAGTGTAGCCGATCGGCAGTCGCAATCGCCTGCGAAACGCACACATGGATTAGCCTTCTCACGTTCAACGCGGGGCGACGCCAAGCAGGCTTTCCCCGCTTTAGCAGTATGCAATCTCCGGCAAGTCAAGCCGCCCCCACGGTCGACGTCTCCGCGTCATTCAGCTTCGTCGACGGGGCCGTCATCGCCGCCTACGCGCTGGTGGTCTTGGTTTCCGGCTTGTGGCTCAGTCGCCGGGCCGGCAAGAACCTGGAAAGCTACTTCCTGGGCGGCCGCTCGCTCCCTTGGTACATGCTGGGCGTCTCGAACGCCTCCGGCATGTTCGACATCAGCGGCACGATGCTGATGGTCTACTGGCTGTTCGTCTATGGCTTGAAGAGCGTCTGGATTCCCTGGCTCTGGCCGGTGTTCAACCAGGTGTTCCTGATGGCCTACCTTTCGATCTGGATGCGTCGCTCCGGGGTCATGACCGGCGCCGAGTGGATCCGCTTTCGCTTCGGCGACAGCCGCGGCGCCCGCTGGGCCCACCTGATCGTCGTCGTGTTCGCGATCGTCAACGTCGTCGGCTTTCTCGCCTACGGGTTCATCGGCATCGGCAAGTTCGCCGCGACGTTCCTGCCGTGGCAACTGTCGGCCGACCCGGTTTGGAACGTCAACCTGTACGGGCTGCTGATCACGGCGCTGACCACGGTGTACGTGGTCAAAGGGGGCATGTTCAGCGTCGTGTTTACCGAGGTATTTCAGTTCGTCGTCATGACGGTGGGGTGCCTGTGGGTGGCCGGCATCGCCATGCACCGCGTCTCGCCGGAGATGCTCGCCGGGGCGCTGCCGGCGGGCTGGGGCGGCCTGGCGCCCTCGTGGCGGCTCGACGTCGATTGGTCGCAGGTCATGCCCGCGGCCAGCGAAAAGATCGCCCAGGACGGCTGGCAGCTTTTCGGCGCCCTGTGGGGGTTGATGCTCGCCAAGGGAGTGCTGCAATCCATGGCCGGGCCCGCCCCGAACTACGATATGCAGCGCATCCTCTCGGCCCGATCGCCGCGCGAGGCCGCGTTGATGAGCTGGTTCGTCAACGTCGTGCTGCTCATCCCGCGCTACATGCTCATTACAGGACTCACCGTCTTGGCGCTGGTCTTTTTCACCGACGAACTGAATGCCATGGGCGAGGGCGTGGACTTCGAGCTCATCCTCCCCTTGGCGATGAAGCACTTCGTGCCGGCGGGGTTGTTCGGCGTGCTGATCGCGGCCCTGTTGGCGGCGTTCATGTCCACGTACGCGGCGACGGTCAACGCGGCGCCGGCCTACATCGTCAATGACATCTACAAGCGGTACGTCAATCCCCACGCGTCGGAGAGAACCTACGTCTGGATGAGCTACGCCACCTCGGTGGCGGTGGTCGTCGTCGGCACGGCCTTTGGTTTCATGACCGAAGCGCTCAACGAAGTCGTCAAGTGGATCGCCTTCGCCCTGGGCGGCGGTTACACGGCGGCCAACGTCCTCAAGTGGCATTGGTGGCGGTTCAACAGCTACGGCTACTTCTGGGGCATGGTCGCCGGCATGGCCGCGGCGGGCGCTTTGCCGCTGCTGCTGCCTGATCAATCCACCATTTGGGGCCTGCCGGCCGAAGTCGTCAGCTTCCCGGCGATTTTCGCCGTCTCGCTGCTGGGGTGCATCGCCGGCAGCCTGACCACGGCGGCCGACGACCTGGAGACCCTCAAGCGGTTCTACCGACAAGTCCGCCCCTGGGGTGCTTGGGGTCCCGTGCATGAACTAGTTCGCCGCGAAAGTCCCGCCCTCGAACCCAACCGCGATTTTCCCCGCGACATGGCGAACGTCGGCGTCGGCATCGTCTGGCAGACGGCCCTCACCGCGGCCGGCGTCTACCTCGTGCTGCGGTGGTGGACGCTGCTGGCTGTTTCCGCCGGCGTGATCGCCGCCACGTCGATGTTCCTCAAGGTCAACTGGTACGACAAGCTTCGTGATTATCCCAGCGACGACCCCGAAGTCGATGTACAATCTCCGTCGCTGGCGCCCGGCCGCTAGCCGAGAGCGGCCTGCCGGCGCCCTAACCGTACGCTGCATAAGACTCACTTCTCCCGCCGCGTCGTCCCGGTGCATTCCCATGCGTGTTCGCGCTGTCGCCGCCGTGCTCTGCTGTTGGCTTTCGTCCGTGGAGGCGCTCGCGGAAGAAGGCGTCTCAACTCGTCCGTTCATCACTCGCCGCGGAGATCAGCTTTTCGAAGGCGACCGGCCCTTCCGCTTCATTTCGCTGAACATTCCCAACATGCAACTGGTCGAGGACGACTTCTCTCCAGGAGCCAAGTCCGCCTGGGGCTGGCCGAACGAGTTCGAGCTGAACGACGCACTGGAGTCGATCCGCCAGATGGGCGGCACGGTCGCTCGCAGTTACGTCTTGGGGGTG
>QEVI01000182.1 GCA_003576855.1 Planctomycetota bacterium | reverse complement strand
CTCCGCGGTCCGTATGAGCATTGCATCCTCGGCTCGGCCGAAGACGTGCCGCTGCCCGATGCGTCGCGCAGCGTCGTCTACGGCGAAGCGATGCTCTCGATGCAGCCCCAAACGGTCAAAGAGCGGATCGTGGCCGAGGCCGCTCGTATCCTCCGCGCCGGCGGTCGATACGGCATTCACGAGCTGTGCATCGTCGGCGACGGGGCAAGCGACGACATCCGCGCGGCCATCGCCGCCGATCTCTCCGACGAAATCCACGTCGGCGTCCGGCCCCTCGCGATCGCCGAATGGCGCCGGCTGCTCCAAGACGCCGGCATGTCCATCGTCGCGCAGGAACTGGCGCCGATGCACCTCTTGGAACCGCGGCGAGTCGTTGCCGACGAAGGCTTGTGGCGCGCCGTTCGCTTTGCTTGGAACGTCGCCCGCACGCCAGCGGCTCGCCGCCGCGTGCTGGCAATGCGCCGCGCCTTCCGCAAGCACGCCGATCGCCTGGGCGCTATCATGCTGGTCGCCGCCAAAGGCTGAAAGTACTCGCCCCGCACTGCCAGACGACGCACTCTCACTGAACGCCAACGGCCCATCAGACAAGGACCGGATCATGTCCCCCGCGTACAAATACCTGGCCGACCTGGACGCCGAGATGAGCCCGCCGGAAGACGGCACCCTCAGTCGCACGATCTATCAGGACGACGGCGTGAAGGCCGTGCTGTTCGGCTTCGGGGCGGGACAGGAGCTGTCGGAGCACACCGCTTCCGTAGCGGCTGTCATGCACTTCCTGAAAGGCGAAGCCGACGTGACCCTTGGCGCCGACTCGATGGCCGTCGGCCCCGGGGCCTGGTTTCACATGGCCCCGCAGTTGCCACACAGCATCCGCGCCAAGACCCCGGTCGTGATGCTGCTACTGCTGCTGAAGGGCGTAACCAGGCCGGCCTCTTGAACCCTCCGCAGCGGCTCGACGGCCGGCAACGACTCCCCATAGCGCCTGCAGGCACAACGCCGCCGACGCCAGCTCAGGAACCGCCGCGGTCGCCGCCCCGCCGACGGTAGCGCCGCCCGCCGAGGCGCCGCGATTGGCCTGCCAGAGCAGCAGGTCGGCCCCGTCGGCGTCGCCGTCCCCATCGCCGTCGCCGGCCTTATCATCGGCCGGCGGCGTGCCAAAGGCCTCCTGCCAGACCGCCAGATCCAGCCCGTCGACCGACCCGTCGCCGTTGTAATCGCCCGTCAGATCGACGTCGGCCCCGGCCAGGTGGGGCTGCAGGACGGCCATGGCCGGGCGATCGGCTTGCGACGGTTGTCCCAGGTTCGTCGGCTCGAGGCTGAACATGTAATTGCCCCACCACGGACCGGCCGCCCACCAGGTCCAGCCCAGCCACACGTCGGCATTGGCCTCGAGGTGCTCGAGCATGCCGTCGATGGCTTCGTCGCCGATTTGCCCGGCGGCGTCGCCGATCGTGGAGTTCGCCGCGGCGAACTCGCCCAAAAAGCCGCGACGATTGTGGGCCTTCAGCCAATTGGTGAAGCCCGCGAGCCGCTGCACGCCGATCGTCGGCGACACGACCGTGGGCGACGACCCTGAGCTATCGCCGTCGAGATACTGGTGGACGTCGAAGGCGTAGTTGCTTCCCGGATCGACGACGCCCAGCATCGCCGCGGCGTTGGGCGTGCCATACCAGTTCTGGCTCCAGCTATGGGCGCCCGACCAGCCGTTGCCCGGCACCAGAACGAGATTCGTCGCGCCGGCGTCGCGGATCGCGGCAATCGCCGCGTTGGCCGCGCTGAGCCACTGTTCGGTCGGCATGGTATTTGGCTCGTTCATCAAGCCGAAGATCACCCGCGGGTTGTCCTTGAACGCCGCCGCCAGCCGCGACCAGAAGTCGGCGAAGTGGGCGTCGGTCACCGCGCCGCCGCCGATCACGTTGCCGTGGTAACGGGCGTAGTTGTGCGGATCGAGCACTACGAAGGCGCCCTTGCCCGTCGCGGATTGGACGAACGTATTGAGCCGATTGAACTCGGTGGCGTGAAAGGCCCCGCCCAAGGAGCGCTGCAGCCGCTCCCAGCGGAAGGGGAGCCGGATCGTGTTGGCGCCCTGGCCCACGAAATAGTCGACTTCCGCGGCATTCGGGTAGATGTAGTGCGTGCCGTGCACGCCCGGCAGGACCGATTCGCCGAACTCGGCGCCGGCCAGGTTGACGCCCGTATAGGAGAGGGCGGCCGCCGCCGGCGTCGCCGCCAGCGCCGCCGCGGCGACGGCGGCCGCCAGCCGCCTCCGGAGGCGGCCCCAAGTTCCGCGACTCGATCGGCAGTCGCCCATGTTCCGCGCCAAGCTGTTCATCATCTTCCGCGTTCCCCCGTTGAACCGGCCCCGCTGGCGCCTGATTATAACCAGTTGACGGCGCTCAGCAGTAATCGAGAGGAGGATATGAGTATGCGACCGCTCGCCCCCTACGCCGCGCTAGCCATGGGCTGCTTGTGGCTGAATTGCCCAGGGACCACCCGCGCGGATGAATGGGGCGCGGCGCTGGCCGATCGACTGGAAATCGAGGTCTCGACGCTGGAAGTCGCCGGCCGGCCAGCCTTTCTGCTCCTCCCGCCGGCCGAGAAGCGCTCCACGCCGCAGCCGTGGATCATGTACGCGCCGGCGCTTCCCGATTACCCCGACGAGCACGAGGCCTGGATGCATCAGCAGTTCGTCGCCGCGGGCGTGGCGGTGGCCGGGGTGGATGCCGGCGAGGCCTACGGCAGCCCACGCGGCCGGGCCGCCATGTCGGCGCTCTACGACGAGCTGGTAACGAAGCGCGGCTTCGCCCCGAAGGCCTGCCTGCTGGGCCGCAGCCGCGGCGGTCTGTGGGTCGCCGCCTGGGCCGCCGAGAACGCCGACAAGGTCGCTGGCATCGCCGGCATCTACCCGGTCTTCGACCTGCGTTCGTATCCAGGGCTGGAAAAGGCCGCGCCGGCCTACGAACTGACGGTCGAAGAACTTCAAGCGAACCTCGCCGCTCACAATCCGATCGACAAAGCCGCCGCCCTGGCCGCCGCCCGCATTCCGGTGCGAATCATCCATGGAGACATCGACGAGATTGTCCCGCTGGGGGCGAACTCCGCCGAACTGGCGGCCCGGTACCAGGCTGCCGGCGGGGCCGACCTGGTGCAGGTCGAATTCGCCGCCGGCCAGGGGCACAATTTCTGGTCGGGCTTCTTCCAATCGCAACAACTGGTTGATTTCGCAATCGAGCGAGCCAAGCAAGCCGCGACCCCGCCCCCAAAATAGCCGGCTTATCCTGGGCCGCGCGCCCTTGCGCATGTGCGTCGCCGCCATCCCCATCAAGATCCGCCCGGCCGGGACGGCCGGGCTATCTAGGAAAACAGGCCCTCGATCGCCTTGCCGCCGCCGGCGATTCGCATCGGTCTGCCGTTGGTCGCCGTAAAAACGGTCTCCAGCGAAATGCCCATCGCGCGGCAGACCGTGGCCATGAGGTCTTCGCTGCTGTAGGCGTCGCCGGCCACCTGCGTGCCGTCTTCGTTGGTGGCGCCGATCACTCGGCCGCCGACCATGCCCCCGCCGCCGCCGACGACGCTCCAGCACCGGGCCCAATGATCCCGGCCCGCGGTCGCATTGATGCGCGGCGTCCGCCCGAATTCGCCCATCCACAGCACGACGGTGCTTGCTAGCAATCCGCGCTGGTTCAAGTCCTCGACCAGCGCGCTCATCGCTTTGTCTAGTTCCGGCAGTTTTGTTTCCAGGGTCGTGAAGCAGTTCTGATGCAGATCCCAGCCCCCCAGCGTCACCTCGACGAACGGCACGCCCGTCTCCACCAGCCGCCGCGCCATCAGGCACCCGCGGCCAAACCCGCTGGCGCCGTAGCGCTGGCGGACCTCGGCCGGCTCGCTGTCGACCTTAAACGCCTCCATCTGCCGGCTGGTCATCAGTTCGAGCGTACTTTCGAGGACTTTCGCGTGCTCGGCCGCCGCCGAACCGCGCTTCTCGCCGATGAACCGCTTCTCGAGCATGCCCAACAGCTCCATCCGGTCCCGCAAGCGATCTTTATCGGCGGGCGCTTCGAGATCGCGGACCTGGCCGTTGGAGTCGACCTGGAACGGGGCGTAGGCCATGCCCAGAAAGCCCGGCCCCTCGCTCGCGCCGCCGATCGACACGAACGGCGGAATCTCTAACTGGGCCGTCTCCTCCCGCAACTGGTGGGCGACGACCGAACCGTAACTCGGATGGACGACGTTCGGGTTGGGCACGAAGCCCGTGTGCAGGTAGTACGTGCCGCGCGCGTGATCGGCCTCGCGGGTGCTCATTGACCGCACGATCGATAGGTGCTTCATTTGCTGGGCCACCAACGGCATGAGCTCGTTGATCTGCCCCTCGCCGGTCGTGGCAATCGGCTTGAACTGCCCGCCGGTGGCGGCGCCCGGCTTCATGTCCCACATGTCGATCGTCGGCGGCCCTCCGCCCATCCACAGCAGGATGCACGACTTGTGGGTCCGCTTCAGCTCCGCCGCATGCACCCGTAGCGACGTCGCCAGCGCCAGCGCCGCCCCCCCCATGCCCGCCGCGCCAGCCAGGTGCTCCATGAAATGGCGCCGAGTCATGCCGCGAGGAGTGCGAAGGTTCATGGCGAGTTGGGAATGGTAAGTGGTGAGTTGCGAGTTGCGAGTTGCGAGATCCGAGCGGCCAACGGCGAGGCAGGCGCTGCCAGGCAGCATCTCGAAAACGCGCCGCTCGCCACTCGCCCGCGCTAGTGCACCAAAATGAATTCGCCGCTGTTGAGCAGGGCCCACCACACGTCCTGCAGCGTACCGGCGACGTCGCCGTAGCGCTTCGCCAACAGCTCGTCGCACACACGGGCCTCGTCCCTGCCCGGCAGTCGCGCGAGCGCCGCCCGGTAGAGGTAGTGGATCTTCTCGCGGTTCGAGAGCCGCTCGTCGCCGGCGATCCGCGCCAAAAAAGCGCCGCCGTCGGCGCGGCAGGCTCGCCGCACCAGCTCGCCGTTCATCATCATCAGCGACTGCGGGATCGAGCCGTTGAACGTCGTCGCCTCGCCCCCCTCGTCGTTCGCCAGGTCCACGGTGAACTGCGCGAGCCACTGTCGCTTCATCGCGTCCCGCTCGGCCTTCTTCAGCCCGGCGTCGGCCTCCGTGGCCGCCAGCAGCGAATCGTACAACTGCTCCGGCTGCATCTGCCGCACGTAGAACCGGCTGAACAGCGGCGGCCGGCCCTGCGCCGGATCATCCTCGGCGTTTCCCGCGGCCAGCTTGCTGCTGAGCGCGTAGGCCTCGCTCAGCACGATCCACCGCATGAGCCGCTTGTAATCGAAGCCGGACTTGCGGAACTCCGCGGCCAGTTCTTGCAGCAGTTCGGGATGCGACGCCGGGTTGTGCGAACCCATGTCGTCCACTGGCTTGGTGAACCCGTGGCCGAAGAAGTGCGCCCACAGCCGATTCACCGCCGCCGCCTCCACGGCGGGCGAATCGAGGATCAGCCGAGCCAGCTCCCGCCGCCGATGAACATGCTCCAGGCGGCCGCTGTTGCCGTACTCCGGCCCCCGGTCGGCGAACTTGTCCGCCAAGCGCGTCCCGTCCACGAACGCCGGATACGCCACTTGTAGCTGGCCGTTGCGAAGCTCATAAAAAATCGGCGCCGAGTACAGCTCCCCCTGGTCGCGGTCCACGAGCTTGCCGTCCCGCATCTCGAGGAAGATCTCGCGTCGCGCATCGCGCTCCAGCGATTTGCCTTCGCCGGCGAAGTCGGCGTCGACCAGCCGCGCCTGCCGCGGCTGGTCGTCGCCGGCCATCTCCAGCGTCTCGACCCGCGCCTGGCGGAAGAAGGCGTTGAGCTCCCAGAACTGGTTTTGGCGATGCTCGTTGAACGGGTGATTATGGCACTGCGTGCATTGCACACTCATGCCGAGAAAAATCTGAGCCGTCTTCGCCGCGGCCTGCACGCCCCCCTCATCGAGCTTCTCGACTAGAAAGTTCACCGCGCCGTTGTAGTCATCCATCCCGGGCCGCGTCCCGCCAGTCGCCGTCACCAGCTCGCGAACGAGCGCGTCGTACGGCTTGTTGCCGAGCATGGAGGACTCGAGATACTCGAACATCCCCTCCCGGCTGGTAAGCGACTGCCGGTCGCGGCCCCCGGTGCGGCCGATGAGCAGGTTCGTCCAGATCGTGGCCCAATTCGCCGCATACTCCGCGGCGTACTCCTCGCCCAGCAAGCGATCGACCAGCTCGGCCCGTTTGGCACGGGATTTCTTGGCGACGAGCTCGTCCAGTTCGGCCACGGTCGGTATCCGCCCGACGACATCCAAAAAGACGCGGCGGAGCCACTCGCCGTCGGTCGCCGCGGGCGAGGGCTTCACACCGTGCGCCGCCCACGACTCGCGAAGCCGGCGGTCGATGTTCGCGACCACTTCTTCATCTGTCGCATAGCGCCGCCCTTCCTCGCCCCAAGCGGCTTGCGGCTTATCGCCGCCGAAGCAAAGCCCCCCCAGCGCCGCCGCATAGCACAGCGCAGCACGCAACGCGTGATATGGACGAAGAGCGCCCATCGTCAACCTTCAACGAGTAGCAACGGCGGCGACCAGACGAGCCACCAGTATTGTAACGTCGCCAGCAATCCGAAGAGCCCGTAGCGCCAACAAGGGCGAACCAGCAACAAACCGAAGACCAACAAGCCCGGGTATCAGCTCCGACGCGCGAGCCGCCCGGCGCCGGTGTCATTCGGCCCGCCGCGCATCCCTTTCACCGTGCCGCAGACCCGCCCCGGCGGTGTTTCAAAATGCCTCACATGTTCAATTTTGCAACACCCAAAAAGAACAGGCGAGTCTGGGAATGCCTCTTCAGTGCTTCCCAGACCCGCCTGCCTAAGGGGGATCGTTATGCGACATGCGAGCCTGACGGGGAGGGCGTGTCAAGCTCACAAGTCCTTTTGCCAAATGTACTTAAACGATCCTCCGCAGATGCCTCTTTCCGCCGGCCCCAGTTAATGCTCTTCTCTGTTTCGGCCCCATCAACCGCGTTCCGGCACGATTGACTGCCTCGATTCGCCCGGCGGGCGACATGGGGTTACGCAAGATTCGTGCCATAAGTAGGTGGTCGCTGATTAACGCGTTGGGGCTCCGTCCGGACAGATTTCGGGCGCCGGAATTTAGCCGGCCCGCTTGCGGGCCGAACCGGGCAACCCGGCTGCTAACTTCGCCGGCCGGACATACGACTGTGGCGGGACGCTCGTACGTACGGCGGCACAGGATCGCGGCAGTCAGCGTCGCGACCGTTGCGATTACCGGAATTGCGAAGGCGGCTAGAACGGAACTGCTGAATGATTCCGGTGGCAATCGGTCTGATGCGGCTCTATTCTCACACGTCGTACGACGCCTTCGCCACATTCCGCTGCGACTGCTGCTCGGCGCCCCTTTCAACGGGATGCGGGACTACCCCGCAAAACGACCGCCAGGCCGCGACAAGCTGCCCATGCCTGTAGATGCTCGCTACCCGAAAATCGCCCAACTGAAGACGGTCGACGCCCTGCGCGGCCGGCTCGCCGAGTTGGGTCTGGCGCTGCCGCTGGACGACTCGATTCAAACGGCCGTCGCGGGGTCGCCGCTGGCGGCGCCGAGGGTGGTCGGCGGCTTTCGGGTCGGCAATCGCTGGTGCATCCATCCCATGGAAGGCTGGGACGCCCATCGCGATGGCTCGCCCAGCGAGCAGACGCTCCGCCGCTGGAGCAACTTCGGCCGCAGCGGGGCGAAGCTTATCTGGGGCGGCGAGGCGGCTGCCGTTCAGCCGGGCGGTCGAGCCAACCCGAACCAGACGCTCGCCACGGCTTCCAACCGCGCGGGGCTCCAGCGACTGTTGTCGACGCTCGAAGACGCCCACCGCCAACGCTACGGATCGTTGGATGGACTCCTCGTCGGCCTGCAGCTCACCCACTCCGGGCGGTTCTGCAAGCCCGAGGATCACGCCCGCTTCGCCCCGCGAATCGCTTATCACCATCCGCTGCTCGACGCGAAGTTCAAGATCCGCGCCGACGACGACTCGCTGGTGATTTCCGACGGCGATGTGGAGCGGCTCATTGACGACTTCATTTCCGCGGCCCGGCTGGCCCGCGACGTTGGGTTTCAATTCGTCGATGTGAAGGCGTGCCACGGGTACTTGCTCCATGAGTTCCTGAGCGCCCGCACTCGCCCCGGCAAGTTCGGCGGCGACCTGGCGGGCCGCAGCCGGCCGCTGCTAACGATCGTCGATCGCATCCGACAGGAACTGCCCGACCTGATGATCGGGGTTCGGCTAAGCGTTTTCGACTCCGTTCCCTATCGCACGAGCCGCGACGTCGGCCAACCGATGGAATACGCGAGCCTGTTGCCGTATGAATACGGCTTCGGCGTCGATCGGCATGATCCGCTCCAGGCCGATCTGGCCGAGCCCATCGAGCTGCTGCGAACGCTTGCGGCCCATGGCGTGGCGATGGTCAACGTCACTTGCGGCAGCCCTTACTATGTGCCGCACATGCAGCGCCCCGCGATCTTTCCGCCTAGCGACGGATACCAACCGCCGGAAGATCCGCTCGCGGGAGTGTGCCGGCAAATCGACGCCGCGCGGCAATGCAAGGCCGCGCTGCCGCACGTGCCGATGGTCGGTACCGGTTACTCGTACTTGCAGGATTACTTGCCGCACGCGGCACAGGCGGTCGTCCGCGCGGGCTGGGTCGACTTTGTCGGCATGGGCCGCATGGTGCTGAGCTATCCCGACCTGCCGCACGACGTGCTCTACGACGGCACGTTGCAGCGCAAACTGGTTTGCCGCACCTTTAGCGATTGCACGACCGCGCCGCGGCACGGGCTAGTCTCCGGCTGCTATCCGCTGGACGAATACTACAAGCAATTGCCGCGGCGGGACGAACTGCTCGAGATCAAGCAGCGCCTTACAGCGCTGTAGCTGCGGCGACGGCGCTTGTCGTCGGTTCGACAACTTGCGTCGAGGCGACTCGAGCGCTCAGTCTTCGCCGTCTGCCGAGAATGCCGAGACCGCCTCGCTTTGGCAAACAACGGCATCATACGTGCTCCCGACGCCAAGGGCCTCGGCCCATTCGCGCTGCGATGCGCAGCCGAGGCAGCAGGTCGCTAGCGGGCATCGACGCCCAGGAGAGCACAGTGATTCGGAAAGTTCTGTTGGCGCTGGTTGCGGCAGGCGGATTGGCGCTGGGAGCAGGCGTTGCCGACGCCGGGCACTGCCATCGCGGCTGGCATGGTTACCATCACGGCTATTACTCCGGCTACCACTCGCATGGGTACGGCTACCGATACGGCGGGCCAGCGGTCTATCGGGGCTATTACGGCCCGCGCTATGCCCCTTACGGCGGCTGGGGCTATGGCGGCGGGTATTACGGCCGCGGGGTGACGATCAGTTTTGGGCTCTAGCCCGGGTGCGGCGGTACGGCCAATGGAAGGCGGGCGGGTACACAGGGCGGACTGGTCGTTTAAGCGGCCGGTCCGAAGTGGGGGCTCCGGCGCCGCATTCGGCGCCGGAGCGATGGGTCAACCGGCCGCAGCGTATCGAAATGAGCATGGGGTGTGTCAAAGTGACATCCGTACCAACCTCAACTTGTGGCGATGCTGGTTCACTGGTTTTCTTGCAAATCGCTTTACGACAACGAGTTAGCCGTTGTTGACGCAGTTCGGCACGACACGTGCAATATGGCGAGTTAGTGAAGCTGCACATTACAGCACGCTGCCCACGCCGTTGAGGAGGTCACTACCATGTTCAAGCGTATGTTTCTGGTCGTTGCTACTGCGTTAGGCACGATGTCCTTTACAGCGCCGCAGGCGGACGCGGCGGTGGTCATTGGCCGCATTGCCCCGGTCCGCCGCGTGGTGTACCGGGCCGCGCTGCCGCCGTACCCCGTCGCCCGCCGCGTGGTGGCCGGGCCGGTCTACCGGCCGTACGTCTACCCGGCGTATCGGCCGGTGATCTACGCCCCGCCGGTGGTTTACGGCCCGGGCGTCGTGGTCGCCTACTGACGACGACTTCCGCTTCGGCGCAAGTCAATCTGCCGTTCGCCAGTGTGTGCGGTTA